>DASUKI010000107.1:0-8327 GCA_036278855.1 Pedococcus sp. | reverse complement strand
GGCCGCTCCCCTCGAGCTCGCGGTGCGCCGCCGCGGCCTCGCCGAGCGGGTGGCGCGAGTGGACGACCGGCTCCACGCGACCGGACTCGACCAGCGGCCAGACGTGCTCGCGCACCGCCGCGACGATGGCGGCCTTCTCCGAGGCGGGCCGGGCGCGCAGCGACGTGGCGATGACGGCACCCCTCTTGCGCAGCAGCATGCCGAGGTCGAGCTCGGCCCTCGCGCCGCCCTGCAGCCCGATCACCACGAGCCGGCCGTTCACCGCGAGGGCGTCGACGTTGCGGGCGAGGTACTTCGCGCCCATGTTGTCCAGGATGACGTCGGCCCCCGCTCCGGCGGTCGCCGTCCACAGCTCCTCGACGAAGTCCTGCTCCCGGTAGTTGACCAGCACCTCCGCCCCGAGCCTGCGGCAGGCCTCCAGCTTCTCGGCGGACCCGGCCGTCACGGCGACCCGTGCACCGACCTCACGCGCGAGCTGGATGGCCATCGTGCCGATGCCCGAGGACCCTCCGTGCACCAGGAGCGTCTGCCCGGGCAGCAGGTTGGCGGTCATGAACACGTTGGACCACACCGTGCACACGACCTCGGGCAGGGCCGCCGCGTCCTCCAGCGACACCCCGGACGGCACCGGCAGCACCTGGCCGGCGGCCACGCACACGTGCTCGGCGTAGCCACCACCCGCGAGCAGCGCACACACCTCGTCGCCCACCCGCCAGCCGTCCACCCCCTCGCCGAGCGCGTCGACCGTGCCGCTCACCTCGAGCCCGGGATACTCCGGCGCACCGGGCGGAGGCGGGTAGAAGCCCTTGCGCTGCATGACATCCGCACGGTTCACCCCAGCCGCCGCCACACGGATCCGCACCTGGTCGTGCGCCGGGTCCGGGGTGGGCACATCGGCCGGGACGAGCGCGTCAGCCTCGCCGGGCTCGGGAATCGTGATCGCCTTCACGACTCGAGCCTATGGCGGGCCACCTCCAGGTCCTGCGGGGTGTCGACGTCGAGGGTGAGCGGCCAGTCCGCGTCCACGGTCTCGACCCGCAGCGCGTCGAGCAGCCGCATCAGCGGGGTGCCGGCCGGCGCCTTGGGCAGGGCGCGGGTCAACGCCTCGAGCCGGTATGCCGCGAGCAGCGGTTGCGTGCGCCCCTCACCGTCACGTGCGACGACGGCGTCGAGGGCCAGGCCCGCACCGAGCTGCGCGGCGAGGGCGGGAGCCGGCCCCGCGGCATACGGCATGTCCCCACCGAGCACCACGACCAGGCGAGTCGCGACGCACGGCAGGGCCGCGGCCAGGGCGGCCACCGGCCCGCCACCGGGGGGGTCCTCACGCACCCACTGCACGGCGCGTGGGGTGGTCTGCCGGGGACCCACGCAGACCACCGGCCACGACGGGGGGAGACCCCCGACGACGCGGTCGAGCAACGACCGGCCCCCGAGCTGGGCCCGCGTCTTGTCGCTGCCGAACCTCCGCGCCTCACCGCCACACAGCACGATCGCCGTCACGCCGGCCGGTGGGGAGCTCACGCCCGCATTGTCCCCCGGCTCAGCCCGCGTCGGCGGCCGAGGGGAGCCGTGGCGGGCAGTGGCTGGTGGCGAGGTACTCGAAGTGCCACCACTCGTTGTCGTAGGTGCGGCACAGGCCGTACCTCGCACCATGTGCCTCCAGCCAGGTGGCCGCGGAACGCGGTTGGACGTCGACGGCGTAACCCTTGACGTGGGCGGACCGGTTCGGCGACAGCACCCACCGCGCGGCCTCGGTCTCGGAGCCGTAGGTGCGCACTGCCCGGTCGAACAGCACCTGCTGGTACTCGGCACTGCGCCACGCCGAGCGGATGGCCGGGTGCAGGCCCGCGTCGCGCGCGGCGGCGAACGCCGCCTTCACCGCCATGGCGGCAGGCTGCTGCATGTTCGTGGTCCCGGGCACCGGTGCGCTGAGCGCGATGCTGGTGGTGGGCTCGGGGATCCGGTCCGTCACGACCGGCACGAATCCGCCTGTGCCAGAAGGACGCGAGGTGCTGGGCGTGGCCGCGGCAGCAGCTGCAGGCGCGGCAGGATGCGCGCTGGGAGGCGGGCCGTCCTCGTGCCACACGGCAAACGAGACTGCGCCAGCGCCGCCCATGAGGACCACGAGCACGGACACGGTGCGGCGCAGCCGTTGGCGCCGCCGGCGTCCGGCGGAGACGTGCATGGTGGTCGACACGGCTTCCTCCCTGGCCGAAGTGTGGCAGCGGGGAGGCGCAGTTCAGCGGAGGCCGCCGATGCGGCTCGACAGCGTGGCGGCGGTCCGCGTCACGGCGTGGACCAGCCGGGCCCGCTCGGCCTCGTCGGTGCCGTCTGTCTGGAAGGTCACCGCGACGCCGGCGACGGGGTGCCCGGTGTGGTCGAGCACGGCGCGAGCCACTGACGAGAGCCCTTCGCTCACCGACCCGTTCTCGAAGGCGTACCCACGGTTGCGGACGTCGGTCAGCTCGCGCCGCAGCTCGCTCACCGACGTCGGTCCGTGACCGTCGCGTTGGACGAGGGTCTCCTTGTGCGGGAACAGCGCTCGCACCTGGGCGGCTGACAGGGCCGACAGCATCGCCAGCCCGCTCGCCGTGAGCGTGGCCGGCAGGCGGACGCCCACGTCGGTCACCAGCAGGGGCCGCCCGGGTGCGCGCTCCTCGATGACGTAGAGGACGTCGCGGCCGTGCAGCACGGCGAGGTGCGCGTTGTGGGTGGTGGCGTCGACCAGCCGGCCCAACAACGGCCGTGCGATGCGTTGCAGCGGTGCCTGCCGCTGGTAGGCCGAGCCGAGCTCGAAGGCCGCCACCCCCAGGCCGTACCGTCGCTCCTCGGGGAGGTGCGTGACGAAGCCGTGGTCGCGCAGGACCGCGAGCAGGTGGTACGTGCTCGAGCGCGGCAGGCCCAGCTCGCGGGCGATGGCGCCCGCCGGCAGCGGCTCGGTGTGCCTGGCCAGCAGGCTGAGCAGCTCGAGCGCCTGTCGGGCTGCGGGTGCATTGGCCACGGCGTCAGTGCACCCCATCCCCCGGATCGATGTAAACACGCCGGGGATGCCCGGCGAGTCGTCGTCGACCCGGGGACTCAGCGGGCAGAGGTCGGCCGGTAGCGGCGCTCGGGGCGGCCCGTCGTGCCGTAGCGCAGCGACACCTCGGCGCGGCCGCTGGAGACGAAGTGCTCGAGGTAGCGACGGGCACTGACCCGGGAGATGCCGACCTGCTCGGCCGCCTCCGACGCGGAGAGCGTGTCGTCGCACTCGCGCAGCGCCCCCTCGACCAGCTGCGCGGTCTCCGGGCTCATGCCCTTGGGGAGCGCGGCGGCTGGACCCCCACCGGGACGGCGCGCCAGCACCCGGTCGATGTCCTCCTGGCCACGCACCTCGCCCGCGTGGAGCATGACCCGCTGCGCGGCATACCGCTCCAACCGTTCGCTCAGGTCGGGGAAGCCGAACGGCTTGAGCACGTAGTCGGCCACGCCGTGGCGCAACGCGGCACGCACCGAGTCGACCTCCTTGGCTGCGGTGATCACGACGACGTCGGCCTGCACCCCGGCCGCGCGCAGTCGCCCGAGGACGTCCAGCCCGAAGACGTCCGGCAGGTAGAGGTCGAGGAGGACCAGGTCGGGGCGCAGCTCGTCGGCCAGCCGGAGCGCCTCCGCACCGGTGTGGGCCACGCCGACCACCTCGAACCCGTCGACGCGCTCGACGAAACCACGGTGCACCCGAGCCACCATGAAGTCGTCGTCGACGACCAGGACGCGGATCACCGGACCGCCTCGGCGACCGGTGCGACGTTCAGGGTGGCGGTGAACATCGCCCCGTCGCCGGTGTTGTCGAGGCGCACCTCGCCGCCGCGACGCTGGCACATCAGGCGGGTGAGGGCGAGCCCGATCCCGTGCTCACCGCTCTCGGCCGCCTTGGTGGTGAAGCCGTGCTCGAAGACCTCCCGGGCCAGATCTGGCCCCACACCGGGCCCGGAGTCGCGGACGACCACCTCGACGCTCGAGGCGTCCTGCCGGATCCGCACGGCCACCCACGGCTGGCCGGCACCGTCCGCGGGGGCGGTCGCGGCGTCGATCGCGTTGTCCACGAGGTTGCCGACGACGGTGGCGAGGTCGGCCGAGTCCTCGGGTTGGAGCCGCTCGAGCGAGGTGTCCTCGTCGATGCGCAGCTCGACCCGGCGCTCGGCGGCCAGCGACGCCTTGGCCATGAGCAGGGCGCCCACTGCGGGGTCACGGACCCGGCTGTTGACGCTGAGGTCCAGGGAGTGCCGGCGCTCGCTGACCGCGTCGACGAACGCCACGACGCCGTCGTAGTCGCCGATCTGGATCAGGCCACGGATGGTGTGCAGCTGGTTGGCGAACTCGTGGGTCTGCGCACGCAGCAGCTGGGTGGTGCTGCGGAAGGAGCCGATCTCGCGCTCGAGGTTCGCCAGCTCGGTGCGGTCGCGCAGCGTGGTGACCGAGCCCAGGTCGCGGCCGTCCTTGGTGACCCGCATCCGGTTCATGACCAGGACGCGGCCGCGCCGGATCACGACCTGGTCGCGGGCGTCCTCCTCGGCACCGGGACCGCCGTGGTCCGGCACCCCGGAGAGCACGTCGCGCAGCCTGCCCCCGATCCGCAGGTCGGACAGCCGCAGCCCGACGGAGTGCTCCGGCAGGTCGAGCAGGCGCCGCGCCACGTCGTTGGCCAGGGTGACCCGCTGGTCGGGGTCGAGGGCGACCACGCCCTCCGCGATGCCGTAGAGCATCGCCTCGCGGTGCTCGGCCAGGCCGGCGATCTCGCGGGGCTCGAGCCCGAGCGTCTGCCGCTTGATCCGGCGGGCGAGCAGCCAGGACCCGAACAACCCGATGAGCAGCGCGGTGCCGAGATAGATCAGCAGGTAGGAGGAGGCGTTGCGCAGCCGCTGCCAGACCGAGGGGTAGGCCTCCGTGACCATCACCGTCCCAAGGTGCTCACCCACGTGCCCCGCCTCGGCACTGAAGACGGGGACCTGGGAGACGAGCTGGTGCTGGCCGGCCAGGTCAAGGGTGCCCGACCAGCTGGCTCCATCAGCGACTGCCTTGCGCGGCAGGGGGATCCGCGTGTTGTCCAGCCCCGGGTCGGTCGACGTGCGCACCGTCTCGTCGATGTCGGCGAAGCTGACCGAGGTGACGCGGTACTGGATGAGCGCCGTCTGGCCGAACGTGGCGAGGCCGGTTCGCACCTCGGGCACCGACAGCGAGGACCGGACCAGGGGGTTCCCGCCGAGCTGCTCGGCGACCGCCGAGACGCGTCGTCCCTCGACCCGGGTGAACGTTGCCTCCGACTGGGCGATGGACAGTCCTGCCACCACGACCAGCACCGCGAGGATGACCGCGACCTGCAGCACGAGCAGCTGCCCGGCCAGGGTGGCGCGGGAACGCACGCGTGTGACCACTATGAACTCAACCTTCACTGGTGACAGAAGGGGACGGATCGTCGTCTCGCCGGACACGATCATCGCAACCACCCCCCACACAACGAAAGAGGTCTCACAGTGAGAGCCCATCCCCGCGGCCTGCTCGGCGCCGTCGCCGTGGCCGCCGTCCTCGCCGTCAGCGCCTGCGGCGCCACCGCCGACAAGGGCACCGACGCCGGTTCCAGCAGCGGCGCCGACAGCAAGCCGGCCACCGGCCTGCAGCTCATGGTCCCCAACTCCCCCGGCGGTGGTTACGACACCACGGCCCGTCAGGCCGCCAAGGTGATGGAGTCGGAGAAGGTCACCGGTTCCCTCCAGGTGTTCAACCTGCCGGGCGCCGGCGGCACCGTCGGCCTGCAGCGCGTGGTCAACGAGAAGGGCAACGGCAAGCTCGCCATGCAGATGGGGCTGGGTGTCGTCGGCGCGGCATACACCCAGAAGTCGAAGGCGACGCTCGCCGAGACGACCCCCATCGCCAAGCTCATCGAGGAGGCCGGGGCCATCGTGGTGCCCAAGGACTCCCCGTACAAGGACATCAACCAGCTCGTCGACGCCTGGAAGAAGAACCCGAAGCTGGCGGTCGGCGGCGGCTCGTCGCCGGGCGGCCCCGACCACCTGCTGCCGATGCAGCTGGCCAAGGCGGTCGGCATCGACCCGACGACCGTCAACTACGTCACGTACGACGGCGGTGGCGAGCTGCTCCCCGCACTGCTGGGCAACAAGATCGCCTTCGGCGCCAGCGGCTTCGGGGAGTTCCTCGAGCAGGTGAAGGCCGGCTCGGTGCGCGTCCTGGCGGTGACCAGTGAGCAGCCGGTCGAGGCCCTCGCCGACGTCCCCACCTTGAAGAGCAAGGGCATCGACCTGGTCTTCACCAACTGGCGCGGCATCGTGGCGCCCCCCGGCATCTCCGACGCCGACAAGAAGGTCTGGGTCGACGCGTACACCAAGATGCACGACACGCAGGCGTGGAAGGACGTGGAGAAGAAGTACGGCTGGACCGACGCCTTCCAGACGGGTTCGGAGTTCGACTCCTTCCTCAAGCAGCAGGACCAGGACGTCGCCGACCTGCTCAAGTCCCTCGGGTTGGCATGAGCCACATCCCCACTGGCACCCAGGAGGTCAAGGACCGCGCGCAGTACGCACTGTGCGCGGGCCTTGCCCTCCTGGGCGGCCTGCTCCTGTTCGACGCGAGCCGGATCGGACACACCACCACCACCAACGACGTGGTGGGCCCCCGCGCCGTGCCGATCGTCCTCGGCGTCGCGCTCATCGTGGTCGCCGCGTTCTACGCGCTGGACGTGTCCCGGGGCGGTCACGGCGAGGCGGAGGAGGGCGAGGACGTCGACCTCCGCCACCCCGCGGACTGGAAGACGCTCGGCCTCCTTGCCTTCTTCTTCGTGCTGAACGCCCTACTCATCGACCGGCTCGGCTGGGTGATCAGCGGCACCATCCTGTTCTGGGGCAGCGCGTTCGCCCTCGGCAACCGCCACCACGTCCGCGGCCTGGCCATCGCCATCGCCCTGTCGCTCGCCACGTTCTACGCGTTCGCGATCGGCCTGGGCGTCAACCTGCCCGCCGGCATCCTCAAGGGAATCCTCTGATGGACAACCTCAACCACCTGCTCCAGGGCTTCGGCGACGTCCTCACGCCGATGAACCTGCTCATCGCGCTGACCGGTGTCATCGTCGGCACCGCCGTCGGCGTGCTGCCCGGCATCGGCCCGGCCATGACCGTGGCCCTGCTGCTGCCGATCACCTATGGCCTCGAGCCCACCACCGCGCTGATCCTGTTCGCCGGCATCTTCTACGGCGGCATGTACGGCGGGTCGACCACCTCGATCCTGCTGAACACCCCCGGCGAGTCGGCGTCCGTCGTCACCGCCATCGAGGGCAACAAGATGGCCAAGTCCGGCCGAGCGGCCCAGGCGCTGGCCACGGCAGCCATCGGCTCCTTCATCGCGGGCACCATCGGCACGATGCTCATCGTCCTGGTGATGCCGCAGATCGTGAAGTTCGCGGTCACCCTCGGCGCCCCGGAGTACTTCGCGATCATCCTCGTCGCCTTCGTCGGCGTCAGCGCGGTGCTCGGTGCCTCGCGGGTGCGGGGCCTTGCATCGCTGCTGATAGGCCTGTCGATCGGCGTCGTCGGCATCGACTTCGTCACCGGCCAGCAGCGGATGACCTTCGGGATCCCGCAGCTCGCCGACGGCATCGACGTGGTCGTCGTCGCGGTCGGCCTCTTCGCCGTCGGCGAGGGACTCTGGGTCGCCGCCCACCTGCGCCGCAAGGCCGGCGAGGTCATCCCGGTCGGCCAGCCGTGGATGGGTCGCGAGGACTGGAAGCGGTCGTGGAAGCCCTGGCTGCGCGGCACCGCGTTTGGCTTCCCCTTCGGGGCGATCCCGGCGGGTGGCGCGGAGATCCCGACGTTCCTGTCGTACATGACCGAGAAGAAGCTCTCGAAGCGACCCGAGGAGTTCGGCAAGGGCGCCATCGAGGGTGTCGCCGGGCCGGAGGCGGCGAACAACGCCTCGGCGGCCGGGACGCTGGTCCCCATGCTGGCCCTGGGCCTGCCCACCAACGCGACCGCCGCGATCATGCTCGCGGCGCTGCAGGGCTACGGCATCGAGCCGGGCCCCCTGCTGCTGACCAACGAGCCCAAGCTCGTCTGGGCCCTCATCGCGAGCCTGTTCATCGGCAACACGCTGCTGCTCGTGCTGAACCTGCCCCTCGCCCCGGCCTGGGCCAAGCTGCTGCAGATCCCGCGCCCGTACCTGTACGCGGGCATCCTGTTCTTCGCGGCGATGGGCGCGTATGCCGTGAACGGGTCCCCCTTCGACCTCTACCTGCTGCTCGGGCTGGGGGTGCTCGGCTTCGTCGTGCGGCGCTTCGGGCTCCC
>DASUKI010000106.1:0-12872 GCA_036278855.1 Pedococcus sp. | reverse complement strand
GTGCGTCCCGAGCTCAACGGCAACGAGATCGCCGAGGTGCTCGGGATCGAGCCGGGGCCGGTGTTGGGGCGGGCGTACACGTTCCTGCTCGAGCTGCGGCTCGACCGGGGGCCGATAGGTCGCGAGGCGGCCGAGGCCGAGTTGCGCGAGTGGTGGGCGGAGCAGCCCGAGTCCGCGACGGCAGCCCAGTCATGAGCGTCTTCGGCGGTCGCCGCACTCTGCTCGGCCACCGCGGCCTCGGTCGGGGGGCGGTCGACGGGCTCACCGAGAACACCATCGAGTCGATCGTCGCGGCGGCCAAGTCCGGTCTGCGCTGGGTCGAGTTCGACGTCCGCCGGACCCGCGACGACGCCCTCGTGGTCGGCCACTATCCCTCCATCGGCGACGCCCAGTTCCTCGCCGACCTCACCCTCGACGAAGCCCGCCCCCTTGGGGCGGTGACCCTCGAGTCGGTCCTGGCGGTGATGCCGGACGGCATCGGCGTCAACCTCGACCTCAAGACGGCGATGGAGGACGCGCTGCGCAAGCCGGACGCCACCACGGCCGCGCTGCTCGCGCAGGTGGTGACCTTCGAGACCGAACGGCGGCCCGTGCTCGTGTCGTCCTTCGACCCCGCAGCGCTGCTCCAGGTCGGGGAGGCCGCACCCGGCATACCCCGTGCCTTCCTCACCTGGTGGGGCTTCCCGCTGCGCAAGGCGATCCCGGCCGCCGCCCACCTGGGCGTCGAGGCGGTCGCCGCCCACTTCACCTCCTTCGGGCCCAACGACGCCGACCACGCGCCGGCCTTCCGGACCGCGGAGTATGCCGTGGGGCTGGCCCACGAGGCGGGCCTGGAGGTCGTTGCGTGGTGCCCCGTTGCAAACGTGGCGCGCGAGCTGTTCGCGGCGGGCGTGGACGCGGTGGTGGTTGACGACGTGCCGCGCGCGCTCGCGGCACTGCGCGGCGTGGCCGACTGAGCTCCGTCAGCCGGGCGGGCCGATGGGGAGTTCTCCCCATCGCCGCGGGGATTCACGACATCTAGCGTGTCCGGTACGGTTCCCGGTGCAAGGGGGCAAACCGTCGGCATCCCTCCCAACTGTCGCGAAAGGGTCCACGATGGCCACACTCACGTACCCGAGCACGCAGTTTCCCGGGCCGCCGAGCGTCGCGATCGACATCCCCGAGGACTGGACCGGGGTGCGGGTGCCGGGGACCCTCGTGGCCGCCCGTCGCAAGGAGTCGGTGGGCCAGTTCGCACCGAACCTCGTGGTCCGAGGCTTCACGCGCTCCGGGCAGTTCACCATCGGCATGGCCCTGCGCGAGCTCAAGGACTTCGTCAAGGACCGTCCCGACGGGACCATGGACACCCCCTTCGAGGTCCAGATCGCCGAGGTGCCGTTCGTGGGGGTGAACGTCTCGTGGACCGACGACCGGGTCGGTGACGTCGTGCAGGCCCACCTGTTCGCGGGGGCCAGGCGCGGGCAGGTGGTCGACCTGGTGCAGGTGACCGGCTCCGTGGGTGGCGAGGACGCCGGCACGGAGTACGACACCGTGCAGCAGGTCATGCAGACCGTGCGGGTGACCCGCTGAGCGCCGCGCTCGAGCTGGGATGGGACTGATGATCGTCAGGGCAGGCGCCGCCACCGACGTGGGTCGGCAGCGCAAGCACAACGAGGACAGCGTGCTCGTCGAGGGCAGCGTCTTCGTCGTCGCCGACGGCATGGGCGGCCACGCCGCCGGCGAGGTCGCCAGCGGCATCGCCACTGCGACCCTGGCCGAGCTGGCCCGGCTGGAGCGCCGCCGTTCGGACGACGTCGTCGAGGCCCTCCAGCGCGCCAACCGCCGGATCCTCGAGTCGGTGGCCACCCACCCCGACCAGACCGGCATGGGCACCACCGTCGCCGGGCTGACCGTGGTCACCGCGGGCGGTTCGGACCACTGGGCCGTCTTCAATGTGGGCGACTCGCGCGTCTACCGCTGCATCGACGACCGGCTCACCCTGGTCACCGTCGACCACTCCGAGGTGCGTGAGCTGATCGACGGCGGCTTCATCACCGAGGAGGAGGCGGCTCGCCACCCGCTGCGCAATGTCGTGACCCGCTCCCTGGGCACCGACACGGCGCCGACCCCGGACGTCTGGGTCTTCCCGCCACACCCCGGCGAGCGCTTCGTCATCTGCTCCGACGGACTGTCCAACGAGCTCACCACCGACGACATCCGCCGGCTCGTCACCGGCAGCGACGACCCCCAACAGGCGGCCGACGCCCTGGTCGCGGAGGCGGTGCAGGCCGGTGGCAGGGACAACGTCTCGGTCATCGTGGTGGCCCTCGACGCCGACGAGCAGGAGCAGGATCTCGACGCGGACACCTCGCCGCGAACCTCCGCAGGAGCCGGATGATGGCGCCGCTCAAGGTGTCCGTGCCCGACCAGCGCGGCTGGTCGGGCATCTCCGCGTCACCGGTCCACGTGCTCTGGCGATCTGCTGACGAGGAGCTCCTGGCTGCCGTGCGGTCGGCTGCCGAGCGCGGCGACCTCGAGGACGTGCTCGATGCGTTGAGCGGCTCGGGCGTGCGGCGCACCCCCGACTTCGTCGCCGTCCTCGAAGGTGACCCCTTGCGGGTGGTCACCCGCGGTGTCGCGTATGCCGTGGGCTTCGGTCCCACGGGCCCGGTGGAGTTCCGGGCCGGTGGACGTGGGCCCTGGGACGACGACGACTCCCCGCAGGCGGTCGAGTCGATCGAGCTGCGTCCCGGCGCGATGGTGGCCGGCGCTGCCACTGCGTCCCCTCCGCAGCAGGCACAGCCAGCGCCCCCCGCGCCTGGGCCACCACCCGATCCGGCACCCCATCCAGCATCGGGGTCTGCTGCCGCGGCCGAGCCGCAGGTCGTGCCCGAGCCTGAGCCGGACCCGACTCCCGAGCCGGAAGCCATCCCAGAGCCTGCACCGACCCCGCCATCGACGTGGCGGGCACCGGTCCTGTTCAACCGGGAGCGTCGGCAGGCGCCGGCCGACCCCGCGCCGGCTGCCACTCCGCAGCCCCCGACTCCTGCACCGTCGGAACCGTCCACGTCGCAGGCGCCGCCGCCGGCGCCCACTCCAGCAGCGCCCGAGCGGGCATCCGTCGACGCTGATGGACCCGCCGACGCCGAGGTGGAGGACCTGCCGAGCTACGACCACCTCTTCGGTGCGACCGAGCACGTCCGGCCGCAGCCGCGGATGATCGACCCGCACGACACCCAAGGACTGTCCGAGGCCCCGATCGGGCACACCCACCACGAGTCCGCGGGTGGCTACGTGCCCAAGGAGCCGGACAGCGGCGGCCTGACCCTGCCGCCCCCCTCGGACACGCAGCGGCCCTCGACACCCGGTCGGGCGGCTCCACCCCCTCCACCGGCCCACCCGCACCCGTCGACCCGCGAGTCTTCGGAGGATCCGACGCGCCAGGACCCGTCGGATCCTCCGAAGACTGGAGGCACGCAGGGCCGGGGGGGTGGTGGGCTCATCGACTCGGTGCCGTGGCGCAGCGGCGGCTCCAACTTCCCGCCCCCTGCATCGCCGCCCGAATCGCCGAGGACCGAGCAGGAGCCGCCGGCCGACCACGTCCCCGAAGCTCAGCCGGGTCCGCCTGTGACCCCACCGCCTCCCGCGCAGCCCCACGTGCGACCCAGCCCACCGCCCCTGCGGCCGGCCCCGCTCGCCCCGCTCGCCCCGCCGGCGGCCGCCGCGCCGCCGCCAGTCACCGCCGGGTCGCCGACGCCTCCCGCACCAGGGCCACCGTCGCCGTCGGCCAGCGTTGCCGACGCCTCCGACGACGAAGAGGCGGACGCCGAGGCGACCGTCGACCGCAGGGCCCTGCTCGCCGCCCAGGGCGCGCAACCGCAGGCCGGTCCTCTGGTGCTCGCCGTGCTGTGCCCGGCGGGACACACGAGCCCACCGCACGCCGGCGCCTGCCGGGTGTGCGAGCGGCCGATCCCGCCACAGCAGCCGTTCCAGACCCCGCGCCCGCCGCTGGGCACGCTCCGGCTGTCCACCGGCGACGTGGTGACCCTCGACCGCGGCGTGCTGCTCGGCCGCTCGCCGAAGCTCAACGCCGACCTGCCTGCAGGCGAGCGCCCCCACCTGGTCCGCGTGCCCAGCCCGGAGAACGACATCTCGCGCAACCACGTCGAGGTCGTGCTCGAGGGCTGGCACGTCCTGGTTCGCGACCTCGGGTCGACCAATGGCACCACGGTCGCCCTGCCCGGACAACCGCCGGTCCGGCTCCGGCCCGGAGACAGCCAGGTGGTGGAGCCCGGCACCGCGGTCACCCTCGCCGACGAGGTCACCCTGACCTACGAGGTTGCGTCGTCGTGAGTGCCGCCGCTCCCCCGGACATCCCCGGGCTCGTCTACGTCCAGCCGGTCGGCTCGGGCGGCTATGCCGACGTGTTCCTCTACGAACAGCAGATGCCGCGGATGAACGTCGCGGTCAAGGTGCTCAAGGGCGAGGGCCTCACCCCGGCGATCCGTCGACAGTTCGTCGACGAGGCCGACACGATGGCCCAGCTGGCCGACCACCCGTACATCGTGCAGGTCTTCCGCGCGGACACCTCCGGCGACGGCCGGCCGTACCTGGTGATGAAGTACTACCCGCCGCCCAACCTGGCGCTGCGGGCCCGCCAGGAGCGGTTCACGGTCGAGGAGGTGCTGCGGACCGGCATCCAGCTCGCCAGCGCGGTCGAGACCGCCCACCGGGCCGGCATCGTGCACCGGGACATCAAGCCGGCCAACGTGCTGGTCAGCCAGTACGGCGCCCCCGGGCTCACCGACTTCGGCATCGCCGGTCGGGGCGGCGCCCACGACGAGGACGACGACGACGTGGGCGTGTCCGTCCCCTGGGCGCCCCCGGAGGTGCTGTTCGGGCACACCAACGGCGACGCGCGCGCCGATGTCTACTCCCTGGCAGCCACCCTGTGGCAGCTGCTGGTGGGGCGGTCACCGTTCGAGGTCCCCGGTGGCGACAACTCCGCCTACGCCCTCATGCCGCGCATCCGGTCCACCGCCGTGCCGAGCACAGGCCGGGCCGACGTCCCGGTCTCGCTCGAGCGCCTGCTGGCCCAGGCCATGGCCAAGAGCCCGGGCGCACGGCCGGGCACCGCGCTGGAGCTGGCCCGGGCCCTGCAGGAGATCGAGCAGGAGCAGCGGTTCCCGCGCACCGCGATCGTGGTCCTCGACCAGCAGGGCCAGACCACGCTCGCCGACCAGACCGGTCCGGGCGCCGACGACACCGACCGCACCCGGGTGCGCAGCCCGAAGGCCGTGCACGCCCAGGCGCCGGCGCCCACCCGTGGCGCCCCCGCGGCATACGGTGCGCAGCTGAGCGGCTCCACCTCGATCCCCGGCGCGGCGCCGACCACGGTCACCCGGCCCCGGCGGGGCACGACACCGGTGCCGGACGACGTGGCCGAGGAGGGCACCGTCCGTCGCGACTCGGTCCACGCGGCTCCGGACGGCCCGGAGACCGAACCGGCCACCGGCGGCCACACCGAGATCAGCCCGGTCGTGCTGCTGACCGTGATCGGGGTGGTGGTCCTGGCCCTGGCGGGTGGGCTGGTCTGGGCGCTGGTGGGCAGGGACGGCGGTGCCCAGCCGACTCCCACCGCGACCAAGACCGCGGTGGCCGGGCCGACCGAGGACTCGCCGTTCCAGGTCCCGCAGGTGCCCACCGTGGACGCGAAGGCGGTCGCTGGCGGGGTCCGGTTCACCTGGACGTACCCGGGCGCGCAGAAGGGGGACACCTTCCTGGTCCGTGCGGCCAACCGGCAGGAGGGCCTGTCCGAGGCGAAGTGGCAGCCGGTGAAGGAGACGACGCGCACGGTCAAGGCGAAGAAGGGCGCACTGGTGTGCGCCCAGGCGGAGGTGGTGCGCGCGGGGGTCAACACCAGCGCCTCCAACATCAGCTGTGAAAGGGCGGGGTGAGCCATGGGCGTGACGGTCGACTTCTGCGGTGAGGAGTTCGTCGCGGACCCTGAGCGCCCCCTGACCATCGGGCGCACCGGCGACGTCGAGATCGACGACAACCCCTACCTGCACCGGCAGTTCCTCGAGGTCGTCGAGGACGGCGGCCTGTGGTGGCTGACCAACGTCGGCACCACGCTCACCGCGACCGTCGCCGACAAGAAGGGGCTCTTCCAGGCCTGGCTCAACCCCGGTGCCCGAATCCCGCTGGCGCTCGAGCGGTTCACCGTGTGGTTCACGGCCGGCCCGACGACCTACGACTTCGACATCGTCGTCGACACACCGGCGTTCGTCGCGACCGGCGCCGAGGAGCCGCCGCACCAGGACGAGCGCACCGGCGAGACCACCGTCGGCAGGGTGTCCTTCACACCCGACCAGAAGCTGCTCATCGTGGCGCTCGCGGAGCCGCTCCTGCGCCGCGGCCAGGGCGGCTCGGCCCAGATCCCGTCGTCCGCCGACGCGGCCCGACGGCTGGGTTGGAAGGTCACGAGATTCAACCGAAAACTGGACAATGTCTGTCAAAAGCTCGCCGATGCTGGTACTCGTGGACTCCACGGGGGGCCGGGGAAGCTCGCGAGCAACCGCAAGGCACGACTCGTGGAGCACGCGTTGTCGACCCGTCTGGTGACGGAGTCGGACCTCGCGCTGCTCGACGTGCCGGGCGAAACCGAGTCTGAGGGGGAGTAGGGGTGAGTCCGGTGTCACGCCGGAAGGTGGGGGTCGCGTCAGGTGTCGTCGTCGCGCTGGCGGCTTCGACGTTGGCGGTGTTCGCGGTGCGCTCGCAGGGCCAGACCGTCCACGACGCCGACCTCAATGACGGCGGGGTGTGGGTCTCCTCCACCAAGGACGGTCAGTTCGCCAGGCTCAACAAGGCAGTCGGCCAGTTCGACGCCGGCCTGCGGTCCCCCAGCTCCCCGGGGCAGTCCGTCGACGTCCTGCAGGACGAACAGGCGGTCGCCGGGATCTCCGCCACCGGCGAGCTGATCCCCATCGACACGAGGGTGGGCCGGCTCAACGAGTCGCTGTCCGTGGGCATCCCCAAGCCCGCCAGCGCCACCAACCTCACCGTGTTCGCTCCCCGGACGGTGGACCTGCACGGCGGCACGATCGCCACCGTCGACCCGCGGACAGGCAAGGTCTGGGGCACCCGCGTCGACCCGAGCGCCGGGATCACCGGCCTCGACGGCCTCAACGCCGGCGCCAAGCCGCTGGCCACGGTCGGGCCGGTGGCCGCCGTGGCCGTCGACGTCGAGGGCGGCATCCACGCCGTCTCCGCCGCCAAGGGCACGGTCATCTCCATCCCCGCCACCACGACCGGTTTCGGCACGCCGGTCACCGAGAGGATCAAGCTCGAGTCCAGGGCCGTCGACATCACCGCGGTCGGCACCCGGTGGGTGGTCTACGACCCCGAGGACGACCAGCTGTTCGTCCAGGGCCGCTCCGAGGTGGTCCAGCCCGGTGTGGCCCACGACGAAGGACAGCCTGCGTATGCCGCGTTGCAGCAGCCGGGGCCGGACGCCGGTGCCGTGGGCCTGCAGGACGTCACCTCGCTCAAGGTGGTCTCGCTGGGCGGCTTCGGGGGACCGTCCAACGGCGGGGTCGAGATCCGTGACCTCCCGACCGGCGGCCAGGGGCCGCAGACCATGGTGTCGCGTCCGCTCCACCTGGGGTCGTGCTACTACGCCGCCTGGGCGGCGCCGGCCGCCACCTACTACGGCCAGAACTGTGGCAGCGACCAGCCCACCCCGGCGGTGTCCATCAAGCGCACCGAGAACCTCACGGTCAAGGACGGCGTGGCACTGCGCACCAACCACCGGCTCGTCGTGCTCAACGACCTCGACGGCGGGGAGGTGTGGGACCTCGACCCCAAGCACCGCAAGCTCGACCAGTGGGACTCGCTCATCCCGCCACCGACCAAGCCCGACCAGAACGACAAGAAGGAGAACCTGCTCGACGAGGCCACGGCCGCGCAGCCGCCCAAGGCCAAGGACGACAACCTCAAGGTCCGGCCGGGACGCACCTCCAAGCTCTACGTCCTCGACAACGACACCGACTCCTCCGACTCGATCCTGTCGATCGACCCGGGCGACGTCAGCGGGATCGACCTGTCGGGGGTCAGCGCGAGCGTCTCCTCGGACGGCCAGTCCATCGACGTCAAGGTTCCTGCCGACCCGGAGCGGCAGAGCTTCTCGTTCAAGTACAAGGTGAACAACGGCAAGGCGCCGGAGAAGTCGCAGGCCACGGTCCGGGTGACCCTGGTGCCCGACGAGGTGAACACCCCGCCGCACCTGCGCCCGGGCCCGGCCAAGCTCGCCAACAAGGTGTACCCCGTCAACCAGGGCAAGGTCCTCCCGGTCCAGGTGGTCGGTGACTGGCGTGACCCCGAGAGCGACCCGCTCACCGTCGAGCCCGCGCAGGCGGGCAGCTACGTCGACGGCTTGGGCCGACTCGACGTGCGTGCGCCGATGAAGCGCGGAACGGTGCCTCTCGAGTACAGCGTGAGCGACGGGCGGGACTCCACCACGGGTCGCGTCTCGCTCAACGTGCTCGGCCCGGACGACAAGGTCGTCAAGCCCCAGACCCAGCCGGACGTGGTCAGGGGAGTGGTCGGCAAGCCGATCCAGGTCGAGCCGCTCGGCAACGACATCCCCGGCGCCGACCCGACCGAGCCCGACGCCCGGATGCGGCTGGCCCGCGAGATCACCGACAACGGGTCACTGCACGTGGACACCAACCTCGACACCGGGGTGGTCACCATCACCGGAGCCGCGCAGGGGACGTTCGAGCTCAGCTACGGCGCGCAGGTCGGTGGTGGCATCGACTCGGGCCGGGTGCGGGTCGACCTCATCGCGGACCCCGACCCCGACGCGCCGCCGGTCGCGGTGCCCGACACCGCGTCGCTGCGCGACCAGTCGCCGGTGCTGGTCGACGCCCTGGCCAACGACTACAGCCCGCGGGCCGACGTCCTGGTGACTCGAAGCGTGTCGGTGAGCAGCGACAACGACTGGCTCCGGCCCTCGATCTACCAGGGCCGCTGGGTGCGCATCGAGGCGCTCGACCCCTCCACGGACGGGGCCAGGCCCCGCCAGGGTGTGGTGCAGTACACCATCAGCGACGGCAGCAAGACGTCCACCGGTGAGATCGACGTGTCGCAGTTCCCGCCCGACAACACGAGCGTGCCGGTGGTGCAGGACGACACGGCGGTCGTCCGGGCCCAGGACAGCGTCACCATCCCGGTCACCGACAACGACAGCATGGCCAACGGCATCCCCCTGGTCCTCGATCCCAAGAGCGTCGCTGTGGTCGGTGACGGCTCGGGAGCCGACGCCGCGTTCGCGTCGGGCAACGTCGTGCGTTTCGTACCGGCCGACCGGAACCCCAAGGTCGAGCAGACCCGCACGGTCGAGTACGCCGTCTACCCCGTCGGCATGCCGGCCAAGGCGCGCACCGGCCGGGTCACGATCACCGTCACGCCGCTCCCGACCGCGCAGACACCGAACCAGCCACCGACGGCGCGCAGCTTCTCCTCCAGCGTGGTGGCCGGCGAGCCGCTCACCATCACCGTGCCCACCTCAGGCGTGGACCCCGACGGCGACTCCGTGACGGTCGACGGGATCGTCGGCACCGACGGTGAGGCCGTGGACCTGAGCCTGGGGCGGGTGACCTCCTTCGGGTCCTCCACCATCAAGTACGAGGCGTACCCGGACTCCGCCGGCACCGAGGTGCTCAACTACACGGTTCGCGACCGGTTCGGGGCGACCAGCTCCGGCTTCGTGCGCATCGGCGTGGTGCAGCCGGGAGACCCGCAACCACCGGTCGCGGTCGAGGACGTGGTCAAGGCGGCGCCCGGCAAGAGGGTCACCGTGGACGCCACGCAGAACGACCTCATCGCCCGCGGTGACTCGGTCCGCCTGGAGTACAAGGACATCAACGACGCCGAGACGCTCAAGGCCTGGAAGGTCGACGAGCCGAACACCTACTTCTCGACCAGGGTCCACGCGGTGAGCGAAGGCGTGCAGCACATCGCCTACGGCATCAACGACGGGTTGTTCGACCCCTCCACCGCCTCGGTCAGCGTGATCCCCGTCGACGGCTGGAAGAACCCGCCCGTGGCGGTCGACGACACCGCCAAGCCCAAGCACGGCGAGACGACCACGCTGGTCGACGTCACGGCCAACGACCGAGACATCGACGGCGACCGCAGTGAGCTCAAGGTCACCAGGCTGCTCTCACCCGAGGGCACCATCGAGGGCAACCAGGTGCGGGTCAAGGTCCTCGACCACCCGCACACCGTCCCCTACGTCATCACCGACGCGGACGGCGAGCAGGCGATGGCCCTCATCCACGTGCCGACCGGCGACAACGGCGCGCCCTACGTGACCGGCAAGGTCATCGAGATGGACAAGGACTCCACCAAGTCGGTCAAGCTCGCCGACTACGTCACGTCGCCACGGGCCCGGGTCGTGAGCATCACCACGGCCGAGAACGTCAGCGCCTCACCCAGCGACAAGCTGACCGCTGAGGCCGACGGCAGGGCCGGGCTCACCCTCACGTCCTCCGGTGGCTACGTCGGTCCCGCCGCCGTCATGCTCGAGGTGAGTGACCAGGAGACGTTGGAGCAGAAGGACTTCGGCACGGCGTACGTGTCGATCCCGGTGCAGGTCGGGCCGAAGGTGCCGCTCCTGCGGTGCCCCGACTTCGCGATCACCGTCAACGCGGCAGGGCTTCCCCGCGACATCGACATCCCCACCCTGTGCCACGCCTGGGTGCCGATCGGCATGACCCTCGACGACGCGGCGTTCGACGTGTCCTGGGACCCGGAGTCGAAGGGGACCAAGCTGTCCACCTCGGGACCGGGCAACCGGCTCGTGACGGTGCGTGCCGACGAGGACGCACCGACCAGCACCAACGGGCGGATCAAGATCGGGGTGCGTGGTGGCGTGCAGCCGCCTTCATACGTGCGGGTCACCGTCATCGGGCTGGCCGACAAGGGTGCGCAGGCGGCTGCCCAGGGCGGGAACTCGCTGCCGCAGATGGCGATGCCCCGGATGCGGCCGTTCACGGTGAGCGGCCTGAAGGCCGGCTCGTCGCAGACCGTCAACCTGCGCAGCTACCTCGACTCGCCGCTGGCCAAGCCCGACTGCACCATCACCGCGGCCGCCCCGGCACCGGGCAGCGGGCTGTCCACGTCGTACTCCGGCTGCAACCTCACCGTGAGTGCCGGCCCGGAGGCGAAGGGCACCTCCTCCGTGTCGGTGACCGTCTCGGACCACCCCGGCCGCAACGCAGCGGGCCGGGGAACGGTCGACATCCTCGGGCACCCGGGCAAGCCCGCCGGGGTCTCGGCGGAGGCGGACCGCGTCAACGGCGGCACCGCCCGGGTGAACTGGACGCCGCCCGCCTATGACGGCGGCAGCCCCATCACGTCGTACACCGTGACGTGGTCCGGCGGGTCACAGCGGTGCTACGCCTCGCCTTGCACCATCGGGGGCCTGACCAACGGCCAGAGCTACACCTTCAGGGTGCTGGCGACCAACGGTGTGGGTGACGGGCCGCCGTCCGACCCGTCGAACGCGGTGAAGCCCGACACCAAGCCGAACCCTGTCAGTGGGGTGCACCTGGTCCGCCGCGGTGACGGCAGCCTCGTCGCCGGCTGGAGCCGTCCAGCCAAGAAGGGCAGCGACATCACCCAGTACAACGTGCGTGCCACGGACACGACGAACGGCAACATCCGGCAGGCCACCGTCGCGGCGTCCCAGCTGCAGGCGACGATCAGCGGGCTCACCAACAACCACAGCCAGAACGTCCGGGTCCGGGCCCGCAACGGCGCCGGCTGGGGCAACTTCGGGCCTGCCGTCCGCATGCAGTCCGCGGGGACGCCGCCGGCCGTTCCAAGGCCGACCCTGAACCCGCGTGGACCCGGCGCTGCCCGGTCCTCCGAGGCGCTCAAGATCAGCTGGCCGGCCGTCTCCCCGAACGGCCCGGCGCTGGTCCGCTACACCATCTACCGCAAGATCGGCAGCGGGGGCTGGAGCGCGCGCAAGACGACCTCACCCGGCACCCGGACCTGGACCGACACCGTCCCCTACGACGGCCGCACCTACACCTACACCGTCACCGCGACGAACGGTGCCGGCAAGCAGTCCCCGAGGTCCAACACGGCATCGTTCCGCTCGGTCGGCATCCCGGCCACGCCGGGGCGACCGAGCGTGAGCACACCGAACCCGAACTACTCGGCCGTGGTGCGGGTGCGCCTGGGCGACTCGCGCTCGGGCGGGTTCACCAAGCTGCAGTGGCAGAACAGCCGCGGCCGGACCGGCACCGTCAGCTGCGGCTGCCCCGAGGGGACCGTCAAGCAGTTCACCATCGGCAGCCTGGGCACGACCAGCCAGACGCTCAAGGTGCGGGCCTACAACGGCAGGAGCTGGTCTGCCTGGTCGAGCTCGAGCAACTCCTACCAAGCCTACGGTCCGACGAAGGCCCCCACTGGTCTGCGCTCCGCGGTCGTCAGCGGCGACAACGTCCGCTGGACCTGGAGTCTGCCCACGAACGGACGCAGCATCGACAAGGTTCAGGTTCGCGGCTCGTGGAGCGGCACCTACGGCCGGATCACGTCCTTCGAGCGCGACGGGTCCCCCGGCGGCTCGTACCGGCTCAGCGTCCGCGCCCACTCCGCAGCCGGATGGAGTGGATGGACCGCCTACGCCTCACGGAGCATCCCGGAGCCGGTCCCTTCGGTCACCGTCCGGAACCCGGGCAAGCACCGCACGGGTGGCAGCTGCGACAACTACGCCAGCTGCTACGAGATCCAGTGGTCGATCAAGAACTTCAAGCCCGGCAACTACACCTACACCTGCCAGAGCTCCGCCTACGGCAACTTCTACTCGGGCTCGATGA
>DASUKI010000105.1:0-3239 GCA_036278855.1 Pedococcus sp. | reverse complement strand
AGCGACCCACCTGCTGGAACGCGCGGTACTTCCGGGCCAGTGGCCGAAAGTTTCGGGGGCACGCCGGCTTCCTTGGCCGACTTCCGGGCCAGTGGCCGAAAGTTTCGGGGGCACGCCGGCTTCCTTGGCCGGCTTCCGGGCCAGTGGCCGAAAGTTTCGGGGGCACGCCGGCTTCCTTGGCCGACTTCCGGGCCAGTGGCCGAAAGTTTCGGGGGCACGCCGGCTTCCTTGGCCGACTTCCGGGCCAGTGGCCGAAAGTTGCCCGCCTCTGGGGTCAGGGGGTCAGGCGGCGGTGAGGTGCTGGTATGCCACGGCGACGGCGGCGCCGAGGCGGGCATTGCTGCGGACCAGGGCGATGTTGGTCTCGAGCGAGCGGCCGTCGGACAGCTCGACGATGCGGCCGAGCAGGAACGGCGTGACGTCCTTGCCGTGGATCCCACGCTCGTGACTCTCGGCGAGCGCCTGGGCGATGAGCCCGTCGATCTCGGCCCGCGGCATCTCATCCTCTGCGGGCACCGGGTTTGCGACCGACACCGCGCCGGCGAGCCCGAGCTCCCACTTGGCCTTCATCATCGCGGCGATCTCCTCGGCCGAGTCGAGTCGCATCGGCGCCGAGAAGTCACTGGAGCGCGAGTAGAAGGACGGGAAGTCGTCGCTGCCATGCACGACCACGGGCACACCGAGGGTCTCGAGGGTCTCGAGGGTCAGCCCGATGTCGAGGATCGACTTCACCCCGGCGGAGACCACCGCGACGTTGGTCTGGCCGAGCTCGGTGAGGTCGGCGGAGACGTCGAAGCTGGTCTCGGCGCCCTTGTGCACGCCCCCGAGGCCGCCGGTGACGAACACCGGGATGCCGGCCAGGGCAGCCAGGCGCATGGTGCTGGCCACGGTCGTGGCGCCGTGAATGCCCTTGGCCATGACGTAGGGCAGGTCGCGCAGGCTCACCTTGGCGACGTCGGGGTGTGTGGCCAGGACCTCGAGCTGGTCGCGGTCGAGTCCGATGCGCGGGATCCCGTCGAGGACGGCGATGGTCGCCGGCGTGGCGCCACCGTCGCGGATGATCTGCTCCACCTCGATCGCCATCTCGACGTTGCGGGGGTAGGGCATGCCGTGGCTGATGATCGTGCTCTCGAGGGCCACGACAGGGGCACCGGAGTCGAGTGCCTCGGCGACCTCCGCCGAGAGCTTGAGCGAGGGGTGCGGCGGGGTTGCGTTGGTGGTCATCTGTGCTTCTTCTCCTTGGGGGTGCGGGCGCGTTGGGTGCGGCCGAGGGGAGTGCGGCGCAGCTCGGCCTCGACGAGGCGGGTGCTGAGGTCGGCGCGGACGGTGTCCGGGCTGGCCACGGTGAGGGCGGCGGTCACCTGGCCGAACCGCGCGGCCTCGACGGGCGTGTCGCCGCGCAGCAGGGCGTGGACGAACCCGGCCGTCATCGAGTCGCCGGCGCCGGTGACGTCGACCGCAGAGGTCGGGGCC
Source organism: Pedococcus sp. (assembly GCA_036278855.1). Classification (GTDB taxonomy): domain Bacteria; phylum Actinomycetota; class Actinomycetes; order Actinomycetales; family Dermatophilaceae; genus Pedococcus. The sequence continues at coordinate 1,766 of DASUKI010000105.1, read as the reverse complement.
GCCGGGATGGTCACGACGGAGACCCGCCCGTCGTCGCCCCGGCTGCTGAGCACGCTCCCCCGGGTGCCGCGGCGGACCCAGACGTGCTCGACGCCGAGGTCGTGCAGGTGGCGCGCCGCGCGGGCGATGCCAGCCCTCGACGGCTCCACGCGCTCGCCGACGACTGACTCGAGCTCGTCGTGGTTGGGGGTGAGCGCGAGCAGCGGCCGCTCGGGTGAGAGCGTCGACGCGAGGTGGCGCGCCTTGGCCACACTCACGGGGTCCATGACCACCGGCACCCCAGCGGCAGCAGCGATGTCGAGCAGCCACGCGCACACGTCCGGGGGAAGGTTGCCGTCGAGGACCACCAGGTCGGCGTGTGCGACCAGGTCGCGCGCCATGCCCAGCTGGGCGACGGTGAGGCCCTCGGCCGCCGCCATGTTGGCGACCGCGACGAGCAGCTCGCCGTTGGCGTCCATGACGGCGAGATAGGTGCCGGTGGGGTCGTCGCCGACGACGAGGTGGTCGACCATCACGCCCGCGGCCCGGGTCGAGGCGGTCACCTGCTCCCCGAAGGCGTCCCTCCCGACAGCCGCGACGAGGTGGGTCGGGCTGCCGAGCCGGGCGAGGTTCTCGGCGATGTTGCGACCCACGCCACCCGGGGTCGTCCTTGCCGTCCCCGGGTTGCTCGTGCGCAGCTGCACGGCCTCGCGCGAGTGCGCCTTGATGTCCATGTTGGCGCCGCCCACGACCACGACCGACTGCGCCTCGGGCCGAACAACGTAGCCGCGGCCCAGGAGGGCGCCCTTCTTGGTGAGGTTCGAGAGGTGCACCGACACGGCGGCCTTCGTCGAGCCGACGCGGTCGGCGAGCGCGGCGGCGTCGAGGAGCGGCTCGGCACGCAGGAGGTCCACGATGTCTCGTTCGCGCTGGGTGAGCCTCATGCTTAGATATTCTAAGGGCCTTTGATGCATCAAGCAAACCGCGACCGTGCCAGCATGGGGACGTGGCGCTCGCCGTGTGCCTCCTCTTCGACCGCGAAGCCGACCGCGCGGTCCGCCAGCTGTGGACGCGGTTGGAGGCACACGGCATACCAACGCTGTTGACCCACACGCACGGGGTCCACGTCCCCCACGTCTCGTATGCCGTGTACCGCACCTTCGACGTCGACGCCGTCCTCGGGGCGGTCAGCTCGCTCCCGTCGGCCTGCCCGACCACCTTGCGGTTCGACGCGGTGGGGCTGTTCCGGAGGCGACGAGGTGCGCTGATCGCAGCTTCCACGGTCGACCTGTTGCGCCGCCAGGAGGCCGTGGTCGCGGCAGGTCAGTCAGCTGGTGCCGACCTGCACAGGTACTACCTGGCCGGTCAGTGGGTGCCGCACTGCAGCCTGTCCACCGGAGTGCGCCGCCGCGACATGCCGGTCATGACGACCGCGGCGTTCGACATCCTGCCCCTCGAGGTGAACGTCGCGTCAGCCGCGCTGGTCGACAGCTCGACGGGCCGGCGGTGGCCCCTCCCTCACCTCGTCTGACTGTGGGGTCCCTGCCGCTGTTCGAGGTGACACCGGCCGACGTCCCGGCGACATCACCTCGAGCAGCGAGAAGCCCAGGCGGCGAGTCAGGCCGGGTGGGCGGGGTGGGCGTGGCTGCGGCGCGAGGCCATGGCCATGCCTGCCCCGGCGAGCGCGATACCGGCCAGCACGCCGCCACCCAGCTGTACGTACTCGACGGCGTTGTCGTCGATCCGCCGGAGCTGGATCCTCGGTTGGGCTGGCGGCACCGGCGGCG
>DASUKI010000104.1:0-14367 GCA_036278855.1 Pedococcus sp. | reverse complement strand
CCTGGCCGCGGACGGCCCCCACGTGCTCGTGGGCGGGACGACCGGGTCCGGCAAGTCCGAGCTGCTGCGCACCCTGGTGGTCTCGTTGGCCGCGCACAACCGGCCCGAGCAGCTCTCGCTGGTCCTCGTCGACTACAAGGGGGGCGCGGCCTTCCGCGAGTGCGCCGCCCTGCCGCACACGGCCGGCGTGGTGACCGACCTCGACGACCGCCTCGCAGACCGCGCCCTGCGGTCACTGCGCGCGGAGCTGCGGCGACGTGAGCGCATCCTCGGCGGTGCCGGTGCCGCCGACCACGACGGCTACCTGGCTACTCCTGCCGCCCGCACGACACCGCTGCCGCGGCTGGTGGTCGTCATCGACGAGTTCCGCGCCCTGGCCGAGGAGCTGCCGGCCTTCGTGGACGGCATGGTCCGGCTCGCCGCGCTCGGCCGGTCGCTCGGCGTCCACCTCGTGATGGCCACCCAACGCCCCGCCGGCGTGGTCACCGCGGACATCAAGGCCAACCTCAACCTGCGCATCGCCTTGCGCGTCCGTGACCGCGCCGACTCCGAGGACGTCATCGACTGTGCGGAGGCCGCGGCCCTCGACCCCCGGACCCCGGGCCGCGCCCTCGCCCGTTCTGGTGACGGCAGCCTGGTGGGGTTCCAGGCCGTGCACCTGAGCGCGCCTTGGCGTCCGGCCGACCCGTCCGTGGTCCGCGTTCGTGAGGTGTGCTGGGGCACCACCGCCGGACCATGGCCGCAACCGCTGCTCGCGGCTGGGGGGACCAGTGAGCTGGGAGCCGTGGTCGACGCGGTCACGCAGGCAACCCTCACCGTGGGGGCACAGCCGGCGCCCGCTGCCTGGCTGCCGGCACTGCCCACCATGCTCGAGAGCGTTCCGCCCTCGACGGAGCTGCCGCCCCACTGGGTGCGAGTCGGCCTCGTGGACCGCCCCGACCGGCAGGCGCAGGAGCCGCTCGTCCTCGACCTGCACGAGCCGGGCCTGTGGGGGTTCGCCGGAACCTCCGGGTCAGGGCGCACCACTGCGCTGCGCACCGTGGCCAGGAACCTCGCCGCACAGGTGGAGCCGTCGGACCTGCACCTCTATGCCATCAGCGGCGGGAGCCTCGCCGGCCTCGCCGAGCTGCCGCACTGTGGCGCGCATGTGGAGCTGGACGACCTCAACCGGCTCGAGCGACTCGTCTCCCGCCTCGCACTCGAGGTGGCGCAGCGCCGACGGGCCCTCGCGGCAACTGGGCACGGCACCTTTGTGCAGTGGCGGGTGGCGACCCGGACCGCGCCGCCACACGTCCTGGTGCTGGTCGACGACTGGGACCTGCTCGCCCAGCGGGCCGATGGCGTCGAGCACGCCGGACTGATCGACCGGCTGCTCGCACTGCTTCGCGAGGGCGAGGCGGTCGGCGTTCGCGCGGTGCTGGCCGGTGACCGAGCGCTGCTCGTCGGCCGGGTCGCTTCCGCAGTGGAGCACCGGGTCGTGCTGCGGCTGGCGGACCGTGCCGACGCCGCACTCGCCGGCCTCGCGACGAGCGCGCTGCCGGCGGACCCGCCGCCGGGACGCGCAGTGCTTGCCGACGGCGCCGAGGTCCAGCTGTCCCTGCCCACGGGCGACCCCCCGCGACAGCTGTCCCGAGACGGGGCGGGGCCGCTGCGAGTCGAGGCCCTCCCCACGTTGGTCCGCGCCGAACGGCTTGCCTCGAGCACCCTCGACCGGGATGGGGTCGCGCTCGGGCAGGGGGGCGACGAGCTCACGGTCCAGACCCTCACGCCCGGCCGCGACGGTCGACGATGGCTCATCACCGGGCCGGCCGGGAGCGGTGTGACGACCACGCTGGCCCTCGCCGCGGCCCAGCTGCTTCGAGCGGGTCGTGCAGTGGCCGTCGTTGCCAGCCGCCCGGGTGCGCTCGACGCGCTGCGTGGGGACCCGCGCCTCGCGCAGTGGTGCGACCCGGCACAGCCGCAGGAGCTGGTGCGGCTTCGCCAACAACTACCAGACCTCGTCGTCGTGGTGGACGACGCCGACCAGCTGCTCGACACGCCCGTGGAGCCGGTGCTGCGCGAGGTCGCGAGGCTCGCCGACCGCGACGGTGGCCTGCTGCTGTGCGGGGCGAGCTCGACGAGCCTCGCCACGCAGTACCGCGGCATCGCCCTCGAGGTGGCCCGCGACCGCACCGGCGTCCTGCTCGGCCCGGGCACGATCGGGGATGCAGACCTGTTCGGGCTGCGCCTGCACCCCGACCGGACGGCGCCGCCCGGTCGCGGGCACCTGGTCGTGCGAGGCAGGGCCGTGCCGATGCAGGTCGCGCTGCCAGATGCCCCCTCCCGCGGCGAGACGAGCCCGCCGACAGCGGCGTCCTCGGCCGGATGAGGACCGGTCCCGTCAGCTCCCGCGCTCCGCGCTGTCCTCCCGGTCAGGTCCGTCGTCCGGGTCCGGGCCGTCGTCCGGGTCCGGCCCGAACGTCGTCGGGGTCGCGACCGCCGCTGCCAGGCCGACCAGGGCCACGACACCGACCACGAGCCCCAGCGGCGTGCTTCCCCCCTGCACCAGGCTCCAAGCCACCGGTAGGAGCAGCACGTTCCACACCACCGTGGGCGTCTTCTGCCAGCCCGCGCCACGGCGCCACCCCAGCGCCATCAGCGCCAGCGCCGCCGCGAAGACCACCAGCAGCCCGCCCAGCGCCACTGCGACACCAGCCGTGCTCGTGCGCCCGGAGCCGGCCCGCACCACCTCGAACACCGCCCACCCGAGCGCTGCCAGCGCCTGCACCACGCAGACGACGCACGCGACCAGCCGCGTGGGCCCGCCCTCAGGCACCGGCGCCACGCCGGCGCGGGCGTCCTGCGGTGACTCGTTCACGCCGACAGGGTAGTTCCCGCTGCAGAGCGCGCCGACAGGCTCGTCCTCCCCTGCAAAACGGCAGTTGCCACCCAAAAACGGGAGTTCCAGGGCACCGGTTTGGTCTCGCAACCGCCGTTTTGCCATGGTTGGTCCGGCGCACACGACCTGGCGATGCCGCGGGCTCGGCCACGCGGCATACCGGTCCTGTCCACACTGTGAGCAAGACCTCACCGCTGAGCAGGGAAAACACGCCCTCTACCCCTCCCCAAACCGGCCCCGACATGTGAGGCTGGAACAGAACGGTCGCGCTCCCCGTTGGCAGGATTGCGCGCGCACCCCGACAATGGTGAGCGCACGCGTTTCGGGGTGTGCGGAATTCACCACTCGGCTAGCATTCCGGTCGCGGAGGACGCACCCGCAGCTGGCCACCGACCCCTCACGACGACGCAACGAAGCGCCGTGCGCCGCGGTCCACACCCAGGACCGCCGGCACACCGATGCGACAACCCCCGCACGACAAGGAGCACGATCTTCATGGACTGGCGCGACCGCGCTGCCTGCCTCGACGAGGACCCCGAGCTGTTCTTCCCCATCGGGAACACCGGCCCGGCGATCGCTCAGATCGAGGAGGCCAAGGCCGTCTGCCGCCGCTGCCCCGTCATCGACGTCTGCCTCAAGTGGGCGATCGAGAGCGGTCAGGACGCCGGCGTGTGGGGCGGCATGTCCGAGGACGAGCGCCGTGCGCTCAAGCGCAGGAACGCCCGGGCGCGCCGCGCCGGCTGACCAGGCCACCTCCGAGACCCCGGTCGTTGGCCGGGGTCTTGCCATGCCCGGCCTCGACTGGTCGAGACCCGGCTGGTCGAGACTCCGCTGGTCAGGAGTGCGCGTCGAGGGGGCGGAGCCGGGCCGCGAACCGCACCCTCGTGCCGTGCGGCCGGGCGGCCTCCCACGCGATGCGGCCGCGGAGGTCCTGGACCAGCGACTGCACGATCTGCGTCCCGAGGCCTTGGGCGCCCGGTCGGAAGCCCTCCGGGAGGCCCGCCCCGTCGTCGGTGATCGTCACGCTGAGCAGCTCCTCCCCGGATTCCTCCCGCGAGCGCTCCGCGTCCACGCTGACCGACCCGCCCCCGGTCCGGGCGAGGCCGTGCTCGACGGCGTTCTGGACCAGCTCGGAGAGCACCATCGCCAGCGCGGTGGCGTCCTCGGCCCGCAGGATCCCGAACGACCCGGTGACCCTCGAGGTGATCGGGTGCTCGGTCTTGGCGACCTCGGTGATGGCCTGCAGCCCGCGCACGGCGATGTCGTCGAAGTCGACCGTCTCGTCGAACCCCTGGCTCAGCGTGTCGTGGACCAGCGCGATCACGCCCACCCGCCGCACGGCCTCCTCGAGCGCCGTCCGACCGGCCTCGCCGGCGGGGAGCCGACGAGCCTGCAGGCGCAGCAGCGCCGCGACGGTCTGCAGGTTGTTCTTGACCCGGTGGTGGATCTCGCGGATCGTCGCGTCCTTGGTGAGCAGCTCCCGCTCGCGGCGGCGCAGCTCGGACACGTCGCGCATGAGCAGGAGCGCGCCGGTGCGCTGACCGCCCTCGGTCAGCGGGATCGCGCGCATCGACACGCTCGCACCCCGTCCGGTCACCTCGGTGCGCCATGGCGCGCGTCCGGTGACGACGACGGCGAGCGACTCATCGACCGGGGACTCGTCGCGCAGCACGTCGGCCACCACCTTGGCGAGCAGCTCGCCGATCACGTCGCCGACGTGACCGAGCCGGTGGATCGCCGACAGCGCGTTTGGGCTGGCGTAGGACACGACCCCGTTCGCGTCGAGCCGCACCACGCCGTCGCCGACCCGGGGCGCGCCCCGCCGCTGCCCCGTCGGCGCCGAGGCGTGGGGGAACTCGCCCGCCGCGATCATCCGGGTGAGGCTGTCCGCAAGCGCTTGGTAGGTGAGCTCCAGGCGGCTCGGGGTGCGGGTCGCAGCCAGGTTGGTGTGCCGCGTTATCACCGCGAGGGGTCGGCCCGCCTTGACGACCGGGACGGCTTCCTCACGGACCGGCATGTCGTCCCGGAACGTCGGGTCCTTCTGCCGGACGATGCGTCGCTCGGTGTACGCCTGGTCCAGCAGCGACTGCCGGCCGCGGTGCGTGCGCCGGCCGACGACGTCCTCGAAGAACACCATCTGGCCAGTCGTGGGCCGCACGTGGGCCACCGCGAGCCAGCCCTCGATGCCGGCCGGCACCCACAGGACGAGGTCGGCGAAGGACAGGTCGGAGACCAGCTGCCAGTCGCCCACGAGCAGGTGCAGCCACTCGCCCTCGGACGGCTCGAGGTCGGTCGCGGCCTGCAGGACCTCGTTGAGCGTCGGCACTCGCCGAGCCTAGCCGCGCCAGGCACGCCAACTTTCGGCCACTCGCCCGGAACCCACGCACCCCGCCCCGGCCCGACCAGAGCTTTCGGCCACTCGCCCGGAATCCGCCCACCCCAGGGTGTGCGACCCGGCAACTTTCGGCCACTCGCCCGAAAGGCTCGCTGGTCGCCAGGGCTACGAGCGTCGACTCGGGCGCGTGGTCGAGCCCCAGCCGACGCAGGTATGCCGCGTGGCGCGGCTCCCGGCGCCGGCTCAGCTGGGCGGGCCTGCGTGAACCGTCACCACGTCCCCGACCGAGATGGTTCCGGGCTGGACGACGGAGGCGTAGACACCGGCCATCAGGTCGTGGTGGTCGCTGATCGCCTGCAGCATGCCCAGGCGCGCCGGCAGGCCGACCTGGGCCACTCCGACCATCCGGCACCGCTGGATCGACTGGGTGACGCGAACCCTCGCCGCACCCACGCTCACCTCACGCCCGATCCACGACTCCTCGGCATACGGCTCGTGGGTCTGCACCACGACGTTGGCCCGCACGTGCCGCGGATCCATCGGCCGTCCGTCGCCCTCGTGGTGGCCGAGCTCGACCAGGGTGGCGGAGCCGACGAGGGAGAAGGTGGCCTGGTCCTGGTGCATGACGTCGGTCTCGCGACGCAGCCCCACGGGTCCGCCGAAGTGCCGCGAGAGCGCGTCGTCCGTGCTCGGCTGTCCTGCAACGTGTTCCGCGCCGTCGGGCATGGACACGACCGTGTCGTCACCCTCGCGGCGGGCGACCAGCTCGAAGACGGGGTCCATCCGCCGGAAGCGGGCCGAGTGCTTGCCGCTGGCGAGCTTGCCGTCCGCGTCGTAGACGGCCCACTCGCGGTCGCCGACCAGTCCGGTGCCCAGCACGTCGACGCACTCGAGCCGTTCGCCACCCATCGACTTGACCGGAAACCGCTGTAACACAGCCACTTCCGCGACCAGCAGAGGCGTCACGAAGTCGCAGAGCCTGACTTGATCACCGAACGCAGGGTGCGCAGCGCCACGGACAACGCCGCGATGTTGGGCTTGTCCATGTGCTCGATGCCCGACAGCGCGGTCTTGGCGCGGTTCAGCGACTCGGCGTTCGCCTTTGCCCACTGCTCGTAGCGCGCCAGCGGTGCCGAACCGGGAGTGGACGCATCGATCACGGATCGCACGAGACTCTCCAGCACGGCATACAGGTCGTCGCGGAGGGCACCGCGGGCCAGGGCGTCCCACCGGTCGTCACGCGGCAGGTTGGTGACCCGGGTGAGCATGGCATCGATGCCGAACCGCTCCGACAGCACGAAGTAGAGCGGCGCCACGTCGGCCGGCGGCTCGCCGGTGTCGGAGGCGATGTCGACGATGTCGAGCAACGAGAACTGGTCGAGCAGGCTGGCGGAGCGCAGGGCCAGCTCGGCGGGCACCCCTGCCTTCTCGATGGTGGCGGCGTTGCGCTGCAACCGCTTCAGCTCGGCACCCTTGAGCAGCTCGGGGATCTTCGGTGCGAACTCGGCCACGACGTCGCCGAAGCGCGCCACCTCCTTCGCCACGTCCAGCCGGGAGGGTCGCGACGTGAGGAACCACCGGACCGAGCGGTCGATGAGGCGGCGGAACTCGAGGTAGAGCTGGGTCTGGGTCTCGGTGGGGACCACGTTGTCGAGGTCCTCGACCTCGCGCACGAAGCCGAGCAGGTCGAAGATCTCGCGGGCGACCACGAAGGCGCGGGCGACCTGCTCCGGCGTCGCGCCGGTCTCCTCCATCGCACGGAACGCGAAGGTGATGCCGCCACGGTTGACCATGGAGTTGACCACCATGTTGGTGATGATCTCCCGGCGCAGCGGGTGCTCGGCCAGCTGCGCCTGGTAGTCCTCGCGCAGGGCGTTGGGGAAGTACTTGGTCAGCGTCTGCTGGAACCACGGGTCGTCCGGCAGCTCCGACGGCAACAGGTCCGCCTTCAATGCCAGCTTGGAGTAGGCGACGAGCACCGCGAACTCCGGGGAGCGCAGGCCGTGCCCCGCCGCGAACCGCCGGTCGATCTCGGAGTCGCTGGGGAGGAACTCGAGCTGGCGGTCGAGCTCACCGCGCTCCTCCAGCAGGTGGATGAGGCGCTGGTGCACCGGCAGCATGGGGTGTTCCTGGGCCCGGGCGTTGCCCAGCAGGACGTTCTGCTCGTAGTTGTCGCGCAGCACCTGCCGGGCGACGTCCTCGGTCATCGAGGCCAGCAGCGTGTTGCGCTGCTTGAGGGTCATGTCGCCGGCCTTGACCATCGCGGTCAACAGGATCTTGATGTTCACCTCGTGGTCGGAGGTGTCCACGCCCGCCGAGTTGTCGATCGCGTCGGTGTTGACCCTGACCCGGTGCTGGGACGCCTCGATGCGGCCGAGCTGGGTCATGCCGAGGTTGCCACCCTCGCCGACGACCTGGCAGCGCAGCATCGAGCCGTCGATCCGGATGGCGTCGTTGGCGCGGTCGCCGACGTCGCCGTTGGACTCCGCCGACGACTTCACGTAGGTGCCGATACCGCCGTTCCACAGCAGGTCGACGGGTGCCTGCAGGATCGACTTCATCAGCTCCGCAGGGGTCATCGAGGAGGTGTCCTTGGGCAGGCCGAGCGCCTGCACCATCTGCGGGGTGACCCGGACCGACTTGAGGGAGCGCTCGAACACCCCACCCCCCTCGCTGATCAGCGAGGTGTCGTAGTCGGCCCAGGAGGAGCGCGGCAGGTCGAAGAGTCGCTTGCGCTCCGGGAAGCTGGCCGCCGCGACCGGGTCGGGGTCGATGAAGATGTGCCGGTGGTCGAAGGCCGCGACGAGGCGGATGTGCTCCGAGAGCAGCATCCCGTTGCCGAACACGTCGCCGGACATGTCGCCGACGCCGACCGCGGTGAAGTCCTGGGTCTGGGTGTCCACGCCCATCTCGCGGAAGTGCCGCTTGACCGACTCCCAGGCCCCACGGGCGGTGATGCCCATGGCCTTGTGGTCGTATCCGGCCGAGCCGCCCGAAGCGAACGCGTCGTCGAGCCAGTAACCGTAGGACTGTGCGACGCCGTTGGCGATGTCGGAGAAGGTTGCGGTGCCCTTGTCGGCCGCGACGACGAGGTAGGGGTCGTCCTCGTCGTGGCGGACGACGAGCTTCGGCGGCAGGATGTCGGCGCCCTCGCGGTTGTCGGTGACGTCGAGGAGGCCGGAGATGAAGAGCTTGTAGGACTCCACGCCCTCCGCGAGCCAGGCGTCCCGGTCGACCGAGGCGTCAGGGAGCTGCTTGGGGTAGAACCCGCCCTTGGAGCCGGTCGGCACGATGACGGCGTTCTTGACCATCTGCGCCTTGACCAGTCCGAGGACCTCGGTGCGGAAGTCCTCCCGCCGGTCGGACCAGCGCAGACCGCCACGGGCCACCGGGCCGAACCGCAGGTGCACGCCCTCGACCCGCGGCGAGTAGACGAAGATCTCGAACTCGGGTCGGGGCGCCGGCAGGTCCGGCACCTTCTGGGGGTTCAGCTTGACCGAGACGTAGGGCTTGGGCTGCCCAGCCGCGTCGACCTGGTAGTAGTTCGTCCGTAGCGCGGCAGTGATGACACCGAGGAAGGCCCGGATGATCCGGTCGTGGTCGAGGGACTTGACGTCGTCGAGCCCCTTGGTGATCTCCTCGGACACCGCCGCCACGGCGGCCTCGCGCTCCGAACTCGCCTCACCGGCATACCGGCTGGGGTCGAAGCGCTCCTCGAAGAGGTGCACGAGCTTGCCCGCCAGCGGCAGGTTCGAGGCGAGCGCCGTCTCGACGTAGTCCTGCGAGAACGTCGACCCCGTCTGGCGCAGGTACTTCGCGACGGTGCGCAGGATGACGACCTGCCGCCAGGTCAGGCCGGCGCCGAGCACCAGGGCGTTGAACCCGTCGGACTCGGCCTGGCCGCGCCACACGGCCCCGACCGCGTCCTGGAACAGGCCACGCAGGAGGTCACGCGCCCCGTCGCCGGTCCACACCGCGTCGCCCCGCACCCGGAGCCCGAAGTCGTAGACCCACAGGCGGACGCCGTCGCCTCGCTCGACCTCGTACGGCCGCTCGTCGACCACCTCGACCCCCATGTGGGTGAACATGGGGAGCACCTGGGTCAACGACAGCGGGCTGCGGCGGTAGAGCTTGAAGCGGCGCTCGTTCTGCGGCGCCCCGGGCTCCTGGTACATGTTGAGCCCGGTGTCCTCCTCGCTCTCGAGCGCGTCCATGTGGCGGATGTCCGCGACGCCGATCCGGGGGGTGAAGTCCTCCTTGTAGGCCTCGGGGAAGGCGCGGGCGTAGAGCCCCGACAGCCGCCCGGCGGCCTCCTCGCCGTGTTCGACCCGCGCGGCCTCGCCCAGGTCCTCGTCCCACGTGCGCGTCGCCTCGATGAGCTGGCGCTCGAGCGCCGTCTGGTCGACCTCGGGGATCGACTCACCCGACGGCACCCGCACCACGAAGTGCAGGCGGGCCAGCACCGACTCCGACACCCTGGTCGTGAAGTCGACCGTCGCGCCGGGAAACGCCTGTCGCAGAATGGATTCCATCTTGAGGCGGACGCCGGTGTTGTAGCGGTCGCGCGGGATGTAGACCAGGCACGAGACGAACCTGCCGAACCGGTCGTTGCGCAGGAACAGCTTGGTCTTGCGGCGCTCCTGCAGGTGCAGCACGTCGTTCGCGTTGTCGTATAGCTGCTCCTCGGTGGCCTGGAAGAGCTCGTCCCGGGGGTAGTTCTCGAGCACCTCGAGCAGGTCCTTGCCCGAGTGCGAGTCGGGCAGGAACCCGCTTCGCTCGAACACCGCGGCGACCTTGTCCCGCACCACCGGGATCAGGGTGACCGACTCGGTGTAGGCGCTGGAGGTGAACAGCCCGAGGAAGCGCTTCTCCCCCGTCACCTCACCCTCGTCGTCGAACTGCTTGACCGAGATGTAGTCGAGGTAGGTGTTGCGGTGCACGGTGGCCCGCGAGTTGGCCTTGGTGATGATGAGGAGCTCCGGCGCCCGCGCGACCGCGCGCGCCTTGTCGGACAGCTGGACGGCGTCGCCCTTGGGGTCGTAGCGGAGCAGACCGAGTCCGGTGCCGTGCTTCGCCTCGAGGCGGTCGTGGTCGGTCCCCCGCCGCAGGGCGTACTCGCGGTAGCCGAGGAAGGTGAAGTGGTTGTCTGCCAGCCACTCGAGGAGCTGGCGCGCCTGCTCGACCTCGTTGTCCGGGATCCCGTGGGGTGGGTTGGCTGCGAGGTCCTCGGCGAGCTCGGAGCAGGTGGCCTTCATCTTCGGCCAGTCCTCGACCGCCTCCCGGACGTTGGACATCACGCGCCGCAGCGCCTCGGCGACGGCCTCGCGGTCCTTGGCGTCACCCGCGCGGTCGATCTCGAGGTGCATCCACGACTCGCGCACCTGCCCGAAGTCGTTGTCGGGCTTCGTCGTGCCGACGAGCAGCTCCTCGAGGTCGCCGGCGGCATCGCGCCGCACCCGCATCGTGGGGTGCACGACGAGGTGGACCGCGCGCTCCATGCGCTGGAGCTGGGAGGTGACCGAGTCGACGAGGAACGGCATGTCGTCGGTGACGACCTGGACGACGGTGTGCCCGCTGGCCCAGCCCTGCTGCTCGACCTCGGGGTTGTAGACGGCGAGGTTCGCGGTGCCCACGGGTCGCCGCTGGGCAAGCTCTCGGTGCGCGAGAGCGGCGCCGAGCAGGTCCTCGGGTGCCCGGGCCAGCAGGTCCTCGGTGGCGACGTGGCGGTAGTAGGCCCTCAGGAACTCCTCGACGCCCTCACCCCCGCCGTGCTCTGCGCGCTCCGCTGCGGAGTGCAACAGCTGCTGACGGGACTGCTCCAGCGTCGCTGACATGGCTGTCGTCTTCATCCTTCACGTGTCGGAACACCCGACGCACCACATCGTGCGCCTCGACCGAGACTATCGCTCAGGGATTGAGGCGGACACCGGGCTCCCGGCTCCCCCGGGGCGCTGTGCCGAATGCTGCCCTGCGCCGTCGCTGTGGGTATCCCCACGGCCCGCGCGGAGCTTCTCACTACAGTGGATGTATGCCGCCTGCACCGGTCTCGCCCGAGCGTCTCCTCGCGCTCGGTGCGGCTCTTCGGCCCTTGCGCGAGTGCGCTGCCGAGGGTGCCGAGGAGGTCCTCGGGCACGTCCCCGAGGCTGGGGACCGGCCCACCCAGGCTGCGGTCGACGGGTTCCTCGACGTGGTGGCCGACCTGCTGCGCGGCATCGAGTCCTCGACCGGGGACCTGGCCGACCGCTTCCGCGTGGCCGCGCTCGCCGGTGAGTCGACGGAGCGCGACGTCACCCAGCGGGTCGACGAGCACTCCACCGGCGGCCGCGAGCCGCGGTGGTGACCCGGACCGTGCACGGCGACCCCGCCTCGCTGTCCCAGACCGGTGGCGCCCTGCGCCAGCTGGCAACCCGGCTCCGGACCACCGGACGGCGGGCGCACGCGGCCTTCGACGATGCTTCGGCTGGGGACGCCACCGACGGGCGGCGGGACCGGGTGGTCACGGTCGCACGCCGCCAGTACGACGCGGTCGATGCCGCCGCGGCTGCGGCGGCGGTCGAGCTCGACCGTGCCGGCGCGGCGGTGCAGGCGCACGCGAGTGACCTGGCCGAGGCGTTGGCGCAGGCGCGGTCGCTCGCCGCTCGAGCAGACGCTGCGGGGCTGCGGGTCGTCGACGGCGTGGTCCTACCCGCGTGGGGAGTCGCCGGGGTCGCGGAGGCCTCGGCGGCACAGTCACGCGAGCAGGTCCAGCAGCAGCTGCAGGCCGAGCTGGACCAGCTCGGTGTCCTGCTGGCCAGGCGCCGCAGCACGCTCGTCGCCACGCTCGCCGGCTCGCGCGAGCTGCTCGCGACCCACGCGGCGCGGCTACGCTGACGCAGCCACCCAGTCCGTCCCCCGACCGGCAGCCAGGAGAGACGCATGAAGATCGCGAAGACCCTCGAGTACGCAGCCAGCCCCGAGGAGGTCTTCGCGGTGCTCGCCGACCAGGCCTTCCAGGACGCCAAGTGCGCTGCCACCGCGGCGATCCGGCACACCGCCACCGTGACGACCGACGCCGACCGCACCGTCATCACGACCGAGCGGGTCCTGCCGACCCGCGGCATGCCCGACTTCGCCAAGAGCATGGTGGGCGAGACCCTCACGGTCACCGAGACCCAGGACTGGGGTCCCGCGGATGCGGACGGCGCCCGCGAGGGCACGCTGTCGATGTCCGTGGCAGCCGTGCCGGTCAGCATGACGGGCAGCCTCTCGCTGGCCCCCGGTGGTGCCGGGTCGGTGGAGTCGCTGGACGCCGACCTCAAGGCGTCCCTGCCCCTCATCGGGGGCAAGATCGAGAAGGCGGCAGCGCCGCCCGTCGAGGACGCCATCGCCATCGAGCACCGGCTCGCCCAGGAGTGGCTCGCGCGCGGCTGACCCAGCCACGCGGCATACCCGAGCGCTTGCGTCTCAGCCCATGTGGGGGTACTCGTGCGCCTTCGGCGGGTTGAACGTCTCCTTGATCGAGCGCGCGCTGGTCCAGCGCAGGAGGTTCTGCGCGGCGCCGGCCTTGTCGTTGGTGCCTGATGCCCGGCCACCGCCGAACGGCTGCTGCCCCACCACCGCGCCGGTCGGCTTGTCGTTGATGTAGAAGTTGCCGGCGGCGAAGCGCAGCCGTCGGGTGGCGTCGGCGATCGCCACCCGGTCCTGGGCGATGATCGAGCCGGTCAGCCCGTAGGGGGCGAAGGACTCCATCTGGTCGAGCACCTTGTCGAACTGCCGGTCCGGGTAGACGTGCACCGACAGGATCGGCCCGAAGTACTCGGTCCTGAACGACTCGTCGGCCGGGTCGTCGATCTCCAGGACGGTGGGCCGCACGAACCAGCCCTCGCTGTCGTCGTACTTCCCGCCAGCGACCACCTCGACGCCTGCCGTCGCGTGCGCCCGGTCGATCGCCGCCGAGTGCTTGGCGAACGCGCGCTCGTCGATCACCGCACCCATGAAGTTCGACAGGTCGGTGACATCACCCTGCTTGAGGCCCTCGGTGATCGAGACCAGGTCGGCCTTGATCTTGCGCCACAGCGAGCGCGGCACGTACGCCCGCGAGGCCGCCGAGCACTTCTGGCCCTGGTACTCGAACGCGCCACGGATCATCGCGGTGCGCAGCACGTCAGGGTCCGCCGACGGGTGGGCGAGGATGAAGTCCTTGCCGCCGGTCTCCCCGACCAGCCGCGGGTAGCTGCGATAGCTGGTGAGGTTCGCCCCCACCTCCTGCCACAGTCGCTGGAACGTCGGCGTGGAACCGGTGAAGTGGATGCCGGCGAGGTCGGGGTCCGAGAGCGCGACCTTGGAGACGCTGAGGCCGTCCCCGGTGACCATGTTGATCACCCCCGGTGGCATGCCGGCCTCCTCCAGCAGCGCCATCGTCAGGTGGGCGGCCAGCTGCTGGGTCGGCGAGGGCTTCCAGACGACCGTGTTGCCCATCAGCGCCGGTGCGGTCGGCAGGTTGCCCGCGATCGCGGTGAAGTTGAACGGCGTGATTGCGTAGACGAAGCCCTCGAGCGGGCGGTGGTCCGTGCGGTTCCAGATGCCCTTGGCATTCAGCGGCGGCTGCTCGGCCAGGATCTGCCGCGCGAAGTGCACGTTGATCCGCCAGAAGTCAATGAGCTCGCAGGCCGCGTCGATCTCGGCCTGGTACGCCGTCTTGGACTGCCCCAGCATCGTGGCGGCGTTGAGGTGCGCGCGCCACGGCCCGGACAGCAGCTCTGCGGCCTTGAGCAGGATGGCGGCGCGGTCGTCGAAGGCGAGCTCGCGCCAACCAGGAGCCGCCGCCTTGGCCGCGTCGACGGCCGCCTGGGCGTCGCCCATGGTCGCGTTGCGCATGGTGCCGAGGACCTTGCGGCGGGCGTGCGGCTGCCGCACCTCGATCTTCTTGCCGGTCCCCAGCACATGCTTGCCGCCGATGGTGTGGGGCAGGTCGATGCTCTGGTTGCCCAGCTCGGCGAGCGCCACCTCCAGCGCGGCCCGCTCGGGACTGCCCGGCGCGTAGTCGAGGACCGGCTCGTTGACGGGAGTGGGTACCTGGGTGACGGCATCCATGGTGGGCAGGCTCCTCTGGGACTTCACAGGCGTGGTCACTGGGCAGGGCCCACCTATGGTGTCACGTATGCCGACGCCCCAC
>DASUKI010000103.1:0-5085 GCA_036278855.1 Pedococcus sp. | reverse complement strand
GTAGTTCTCGATGCCCGAGCACGACCCGACCTGGCGCATCATCTCGATGTCGTAGGTGGTGCGCATCCGCAGCCGCTGCGCCTCGAGCAGCTTGCCCTGCTTCTCGAACGACGCGAGCTGGTCGGCGAGCTCGAGCTCGATGCCCCTGATGGCACGCTCCATGCGCTCGGGACCGGCGACGTAGTGCGTGGCGGGGAAGACGTACATCTCCTGCTCCTCGCGCATCACCTCACCGGTGACCGGGTGCAGCGTGTAGATCCGCTCCACCTCGTCGCCGAAGAACTCGATCCGGACCGCGAGCTCTTCGTAGACCGGGATGATCTCCACGGTGTCGCCCCGCACCCGGAAGGTGCCGCGGGTGAACGCCAGGTCGTTGCGGGTGTACTGCATCTGGACGAACCGGCGCAGCAGGTCGTCGCGGTTGATCTCCATGCCGACCCGCAGCCGCGCCATCCGGTCGACGTACTCCTGCGGGGTGCCCAGGCCGTAGATGCACGACACCGAGGCGACCACGACGACGTCGCGGCGGGTCAGCAGCGAGTTGGTGGCGCTGTGCCGCAGCCGCTCCACCTCGTCGTTGATCGAGGAGTCCTTCTCGATGTAGGTGTCGGTCTGCGGGACATAGGCCTCGGGTTGGTAGTAGTCGTAGTAGGAGACGAAGTACTCGACGGCGTTGTTGGGCAGCAGCTCGCGGAACTCGTTGGCCAGCTGGGCGGCGAGGGTCTTGTTGGGCGCCATGACGAGGGTGGGGCGCTGCACCTGCTCGACCAGCCAGGCGGTGGTCGCGGACTTGCCGGTGCCGGTGGCGCCGAGCAGCACGGTGTGCTCGTCGCCCGCCCTGACCCGACGGGCGAGCTCGGCGATGGCGGTCGGCTGGTCGCCCGCCGGCTGGAAGTCGGAGACCACCTCGAACGGGGCCACCGTGCGCTGCAGGTCAGTCGTGGGACGCATGGCTCAACGTTAAGCCTCCGCACCGACACCGGGGCGCGCGGAGGTCGCGGAGGTGAGGTGCGCCGCGGGGCGACCCCGCGGCATACCGTCACTGCAGGACGTGACCCACTGCCACGGCGACGCCACCGACGGCGCCGAGCACGGTCACCGCGGCGACCCGCACCATCGGCAGGTGGGGCGAGTAGCCACGGTCGTGGTCGCGCAGCTGCGCGAACCGGTGCCGCACGGAGAGCACGAGCGATGCTGACACGAGCGCAGCGCACGCCCCCGCGGCCGCCAGGACGGGCAGCCCGTCACGCAGCGCCACCACCACGGTCGGGAGCAGCACCACGAGGGCGGTCAACGAGGTCCGCTGCCAGGCGAGCGCCGTGCGCTCGGGCTGCAGCCCCTCGCGGTTGGGGAACGTGCTCACCGGCTGGCGATCTCCGCCAGTGCGAGCACCAGGGTGAGGACGGCCAGGGCCACCACGCCGCCGGCCAGGGCGGGCAGGGCCCGGGGGGACGGCAGTGGCTGGCGCAGCCGCAGCGCGCGCTCGATCCGCCGCCAGGCACCGACGGCGCGCAGCGCGAGGGCGCCGCCCCCGAGGCAGGCAGCCGCACCGATCAGCGCGGACCACTTGGGCAGGGTCGCCAGGCTCGACACCGAGACGATGGCGACGCCACCACCGACGAGCGCGAGGGCGGTGCGCATCCACGCGAGGGCGGTCCGCTCGTTGGCGAGGGAGAAGCGGGGGTCCGGCTCCTCACCGACGCCGTAGACCCACTCGGGCCTCCGGTCCTCTTTGCTGTCCTCAGCCACCCTGCGGCTCCCATCGGGTCTGGTCGGCCCACTGCTCGGCGCGGTCGGCGACGGCGTCGAACCACGGCTCCTTGGCCTCGGTGTACGCGGTCGTGCTCGCGCCCGTCGCCGCGATCCGCTGCTTCTCGGCGGCGTACTCGGCTGCCGCGCGGGCGTCGTGACGCAGCCAGTCGCGGAACAGCAGCGCCCACCGCCAGCCGGGGCCACCCACCTCCCGCACGTGCACGTGGGTGACGCGCGCCGGGTCGGCGTTGCCGTGCATGCGCTTCGGCCAGACGGTGCCGTCCTTGGCGTTGTCGTGGTCGATGCCCTCGACACGCGGGAACCCGGCGGCCGACAGGCGCTCGAGCAGCTCCGGGTCGTCCGCGTCCGCGAGGCTCGGCACGCCGACCTGCAGGTCCACGACGTCCTTGGCCAGCAGGCCGGGGATCGCGGTGCTGCCGACGTGGTCGGCGGTGAGCGCCACGTCGTCGAAGGCCCGACGCAGCCGCTCGAGCAGGCGGTGCGCCTGGGCCGGCCACGTGGGGTCCGGCTCGGCGAGGTGCAGCTGCTCCGGGCGGCGGGAACGGGTTCCCTCGCGCACGTTGCGCTCGAACGGCACGAGGCGCTGGTGCCAGAGGTCGTCGACCGCGTCGAGGACGGCGTCCCTGGGGCCGTCGTTGTCCAGCCACACGTCCGCCGCCGCGTGGCGCTGTTCGTCGCTCGACTGAGCGGCGATCCGGCTCCGTGCGTCGTCCTCGGTCATGCCCCGGGTCTGCATGAGCCGCTTGACACGGGTGTCCGCGTCGGCCGCGACGACCACGACGAGGTGGTAGGCGGGGCCGAGGTGCTTCTCGACCAGCAGCGGCACGTCGTGGACCACGACCGCGTCCTGCGGGGCCTGCCCGAAGAGCTCGGCCGTGCGCTTCGCGATGAGGGGGTGGGTGAGCGACTCGAGGTCCGCACGTGCGACCGGGTCGGCGAAGACGAGCGCTCCCAGGGCCGCCCGGTTGAGTGCTCCGGTGTCGTCGATGACGGCCTCGCCGAAGCGGGCCGCGATCTGGCCCAGCCCGTCCGAGCCCGGCTCGACGACCTCGCGCGCGAGGCGGTCGGCGTCGACCACGACGGCACCGAGGTCGAGGAGTCGCTGCGCCACAGTGGATTTGCCGGACCCGATCCCTCCGGTGAGGCCCACGCGCAGCATGCGCCAGACTCTAGCGTCCGGTCCCTGCGTGGCCCGGTTTCAGGACGTGGGCTGGTATGCCGCGTAGTCCAGCCGCGTGACCGGGCGGGCGACCAGCCGTCCCGTCGCATCCGGGACGGGCAGCTCGCGGCTGCCCTGCACGAGGACGACGCTGCTCGCCAGGGTGTCCGCGGTCACGGTGAACACGAGCTGCGCCATGGCCAGCTCCTGCTCGCGCACCGAGATGTGGTCGAAGCCCTTGGGCACCGAGATGCGCGCGACCCCGTCGCGCAGCTCCCCCTTGAGCGCGGTCCCGGTGCTCGGCAGCGCGGTGCGCAGGCCGCGCGCGACCTCCGCGGTCGTCAGTGGCATGGCGAGGGCCGTCAGTGCCGGCTCCAGTCCTGCGCCGGGTGGCACGGTGCGGGTGAGGCGGTACATGTGGTCGGCCTGCACGGCGTAGACCTGCACCGTGAGCGGGACACCGGCGCGGCTGGAGGGCGTGGGGGCGCTCGCCTGCGGTGCCCGGACGACGACCGGGTTGTCCTGCGGTCCGACGGAGCAACCAGTGAGGAGGGCGAGGACCACCCCGGCGACCACGGCGACGAGCGTCCTGGCCGGCTCGGTGGTGGTGGGCCTGGTGGTGCGCGTCTTGGGGGCCGCGCTACTGGCGGGCCCTCGGCAGCTCGACGACAAACCGGGCACCCCCCTCCGGGCGTCCCTCGACGAACACGCGCCCGTCGTGGACGGCGACGTGGCGCTGCACGATGGCCAGCCCGAGCCCCACCCCCGTCGGAGGGCCGACCCGCCCGCGGGAGAACCGCTCGAACACCAGGTCACGCCGCGCCTCCTCGACCCCGGGCCCCGCGTCCTCCACGAGGATCCGCAGGACGTCCTGGCCACTCGTCACCCGCACCTCGGTGCAGCCGTGGCCGTGCGTCTGCGCGTTGCCGACGAGGTTTGCCACCACGCGCTCGAGGCGGCGCTTGTCGACCCGCAGGGTCACCTGCGCGGCATCGGGCTCCACGATCGTCAGGGCGCGGCCGGCGGCCGAGTCGGCGGCACGACGGACCAGGTCCGCGACGCACACGTCCTCGGCGACCACCTGGTCCCCCGCGTCGTGGCGCGAGATCTCCAGCAGGTCGACCACGAGCTGGCGGAACCGCTCCAGCTCCGCCGACAGCAGGTCGACGGGCTCCCGGACCGAGGCGGGCAGCTGCTGCTCACGATTCTTGATGACCTGCATCGAGTTCAGCATGGTGGTGAGGGGCGTGCGCAGCTCGTGGCTCACGTCGACCGCGAACCTCGCGTCCGCCACGACGCGGTGCTCGAGGTCGGCGACGGTGTCGTTGAAGGAGCTGGCCAGGTCCACGAGGTCGGGGTCCCCACCGGCCTCGAGGCGGGTGTCGAGGCGGCCGGCCGCCACGCGGGCGGCCGCCCGGTTGAGCACTGCCAGCGGCCGCAGCGACAGCTTGCTCACCGCCCTACCGAGGGCCATCCCGAGCAGCGCGGTGACCACCGCCGCACCCGTCAGGCCGAGGGAGAGGCTGCGGGCGCCGCGCTCGACCTCGGCGAGGGAGTACAGCTCCACATACGCGTCGCCGCGTGCCCTCAGCGGCAGGCCGACCGCGAGGTAGAGACGCCCGTCGACCCGCACCCGCTGGGTCGCCTCGTGGCCGTCCGCGACCAGGCTGACCAGCGCGGTGGGCAGGCTCGTCGGCCCGAGGGTCGGTTTGGTGCCGTACCACTGGCTGCCGACCTGGGCCATCTCGGCAACGGCGTCGGAGCCGGGCAGGCCCTCGAGCACACCGG
Source organism: Pedococcus sp. (assembly GCA_036278855.1). Lineage (GTDB taxonomy): Bacteria > Actinomycetota > Actinomycetes > Actinomycetales > Dermatophilaceae > Pedococcus. The sequence goes on along the minus strand of DASUKI010000103.1, from coordinate 365 downwards.
GGACGTCCGTGGACCCCGCGTCGAGAGCCGCCTGCACCTCGGCCCGGTCCAGGGCAGCCTCGACGAGTGCGGTGTGCGAGGTCTGGCGCAGGACCGACTGGGTCACCAGGGTCCAGGCGAGGACGGCGAGCAGCACGGACAGGCCGAGGGCGAGGGTGCCGAAGGCGAGCGCCACCCGGTTGCGCAGCCCGACGACCACGGGGTCAACCGGCCACCCGGTAGCCGAGCCCACGCGCGGTGACGACGTGTCTCGGGCTGGCCGGGTCGCGCTCGACCTTCGTGCGGAGCCGGCGGATGTGCACGTCGACGATGCGGCTGTCGCCGAAGTAGCCGTAGCCCCAGACCTTCTCGAGCAGGTCCTCGCG
>DASUKI010000102.1:0-10447 GCA_036278855.1 Pedococcus sp. | reverse complement strand
GCGGTTCCACACCCAGACCGCCGGCGTCCAGCTCACCGCCCAGCAGCCGGAGGTCAACCTGGTCCGGGTGGCGCTCCAGGGCCTCGGGGCAGTCCTCGGCGGCACCCAGTCCCTGCACACCAACAGCTTCGACGAGGCGATAGCGCTGCCGACCAAGAAGGCCGCCCGCCTCGCGCTGCGCACCCAGCAGGTCATCGCCTACGAGACCGACGTGACCAAGACCGTCGACCCGTTCGCCGGCTCCTACGTCGTGGAGTCGATGACCGACGACCTCGAGGCCGCGGCGATGGACCTCATCCAGGCCGTCGAGGACAAGGGCGGGGCGGTCGCCGCGATCGAGCAGGGCTTCCAGAAGTCCGAGATCGAGCGGTCCGCCTACCGGGTCGCCCTCGAGATCGACCACGGCGAGCGGACCGTGGTGGGGGTCAACAGGTTCACCCTCGACGAGGAGGAGCCCTACGAGCCGCTGCGGGTCGACCCACAGATAGAGGAGGACCAGCGCGAGCGGCTCGCGGCGCTGCGCGCCGACCGCGACAACGACGCGGTGGAGAAGGCGTTGGAGGCACTGCGCGAGGCGGCCCGTGGCACCGACAACCTGCTCTACCCGATGCGGGAGGCGCTGCGGCTGCGCGCCACCGGCGGCGAGGTCAGCCACGCGCTCCGCGACGTCTGGGGGCTGTACGTCCCGCGCGAGACCTTCTGACTCGCGCGGGAGCGGGGGATGAGCCGCAGGTACAGTTCGCCCTGATGACCACCACCGCCCTGCTGGACGCGATCTGCGCCAGCCTCGACACCCTCGCGCCCGACCTGCTCGACCTGCAGCGCGAGCTCCACTCCCACCCCGAGCTGTCCCGCGGCGAGGTGCGCACCACCGCCCGGGTCGCGGGCCTGCTCGAAGCGGCCGGCGTGGTCGTCCAGCGGCTCCCGGAGACCGGACTGGTCGCCGACCTGGGGGCCGAGCAGCCGGCATACCGGGTCGCACTGCGCGCAGACCTCGACGCGCTCCCGGTCGGGGAGCGCAGCGGTCTGCCCTGGGCCTCCACGACCGAGGGCATCTGCCACGCATGCGGGCACGACGTCCACGTCGCGGCGGTTCTCGGCGCGGGCCTGGCCCTCAAGCAGCACGAGTCGTCGCTGCGCGAGCGTGGCATCGGCGTCCGGCTGCTCTTCCAGCCCGCCGAGGAGGTGATCCCCGGTGGTGCGGTCGACCTGGTCGCGCTCGGCGCACTCGAGGGCGTCGACGCGCTCTTCGCCGTGCACTGCGACCCGAGCATCGATGTCGGCACGGTCGGCCTGCGCGAGGGGGCCATCACCGCTGCGGCCGACCGGGTCACGATCCACCTGTCCGGACGTGGGGGACACACCTCGCGCCCGCACCTCACCGAGGACCTCACCTTCGCGCTCGCCAAGGTGGTCACCGAGATCCCTGCGGTGCTGTCCCGGCGCCTCGACCCGCGCACGGCGTTCGCGCTGGTGTGGGGCGAGGTGCACGCCGGCCAGGCCGCCAACGTCATCCCCTCGTCCGGCACGGTCGCGGGCACGTTGCGCATGCTCGACGTCGACGCCTGGGCCACCATCGCGCCGCTGCTCGACGAGGCCGTGCAGCACGTGGTGGCCCCGTATGCCGTGCAGGCAGTCCTCGAGCACGTCCAGGGAGTGCCGCCCGTGGTCAACGACGGCGAGGCCGTCGACGTGCTGCGGCTGGCCGCCGAGGGATCCGGTCTGTCCGTCACCGGCACGAAGCAGTCGCTGGGTGGCGAGGACTTCGCCTGGTATCTGCGGGACGTGCCCGGAGCCATGGCCAGGCTGGGGACGCGCACGCCCGGCGGCCGCACGTTCGACCTGCACCAGGGCGACCTGGTCGTGGACGCGGGAGCGGTCGCCGCAGGCGCACGCTTGCTGGCTGGTGCGGTTGTGGCTGGTGTGGTCAAGCAGGCGCGCGAGACCGTCGCGGGTTGATAACGGTTGGCGCGACTCTCCCGGAAGCGACCAGAGTCGCCGGCTGCAGGGGCTATTGTCCGTCACCTAGCGGCGCAGCACAGCGCCCTGCACACCAGAGAACAGGAGACAGCCTTGCGTCACGCGATGAAGGTTGCAGCGGTGATGTCGGCGGCTGCGCTGACGCTCGCCGCGTGTGGTAACTCGGACGACGGATCCGGATCCACCGATACCAGCTCGAGCTCGAGCAGCTCGTCGGCCAAGAAGCTCAAGGTCGGCATGGCCTACGACGTGGGCGGTCGCGGCGACCAGTCGTTCAACGACGCTGCGGCGCGTGGCCTGGACAAGGCCAAGTCCGACCTCGGGGTCGACGCCAAGGAGGCCGCTGCGGTCAACGGTGAGAACGAGGCGGCCCGCGAGGAGCGGCTGCAGCAGCTCATCGACGCGGGCTACACCCACGTGGTGGCGGTCGGCTTCGCCTACGCCGAGGCCGTCGGCAAGGTGGCCAAGGCCAACACCGACGTGCACTTCGCGATCGTGGACGACGCGTCGGACGCCTCCAAGGGCCCGAACGTGGACCAGATCACCTTCGCCGAGAACGAGGGCTCCTTCCTCGTCGGGGCGGCGGCCGCGCTGAAGTCCAAGACCGGCCACATCGGCTTCGTCGGTGGCGTCAACGTCCCCCTGATCAAGAAGTTCGAGGCCGGCTACATCGCGGGTGCCAAGAAGGTCAACCCCAACATCAAGATCGACTCCCAGTACCTCACCCAGCCGCCGGACTTCAGCGGCTTCGGTGACCCGGCCAAGGGCAAGACCGCGGCCGAGGGCATGTACCAGAAGGGCGCCGACGTGGTCTACCACGCCGCGGGTGGCTCGGGCGGCGGCGTCTTCGCCGCGGCCAAGGCGGCCGGCAAGATGGCGATCGGTGTCGACTCCGACCAGGCGCTGACCGCTCCCGCGGACGTCAAGGACGTGATCATCACCTCGATGATCAAGAAGGTCGACGTCGCGGTGTACGACTTCATCAAGTCCGCCACCGAGGGCAAGGAGCTCACCGGCAACAACGTCTACGACCTGAAGTCCGGCGGTGTCGACTACTCGACCACCGGTGGCCACGTCGACGACATCAAGTCCAAGCTCGACGCCTTCAAGCAGGACATCATCGACGGCAAGATCAAGGTGCCGACGACTCCCTGACCCTGAAGTGGGCGTACACGGCCCGGGCGGCGCGGTAGCGTCTGACCCGGGCCGTGTGCTTCCCTGACAGGTCCCCGCGGACCCGCTACGGGGTGCGCAGACCAGCGCCAACCGCCCGCAGAGCAGCGGGCCCGGACCAGGAGGGTGTGCGATCACCACCTCCCCGCAGACGAAGTCCGCAACAGGGGCAACCGTCCCGGCTGTCGAGCTGGAGGGCATCACCAAGCGCTTTCCCGGCGTCGTCGCGAACAAGGACATCACCTTCTCGGTGCGCCGGGGGACGGTGCACGCGATCGTGGGGGAGAACGGCGCGGGCAAGTCCACGCTGATGAAGATCCTCTACGGCGTGCAGCGACCGGACGAGGGCACCATCAAGGTCGACGGCAAGGTCGTCAACCTGCACTCGCCGTCAGACGCGATCGAGGCAGGCATCGGCATGGTGTTCCAGCACTTCATGCTGGCCGACAACCTGACCGTCCTCGAGAACGTCGTGCTCGGCGCGGAGAAGCTGCACGGCATCGGCGACGCGGCCCGCAAGGAGATCGCGCGCATCTCCGGCGCCTACAAGCTCGACATCGGTCCGGACGAGCTCGTCGCGGACCTCGGCGTCGGCGACCGCCAGCGCATCGAGATCCTCAAGGTCCTCTACCGGGGCGCGAAGACGCTCATCCTCGACGAGCCGACCGCTGTCCTGGTGCCGCAGGAGGTCGACGAGCTGTTCGACAACCTGCGTGAGCTCAAGGATGAGGGCCTGACCGTCCTGTTCATCTCGCACAAGCTCGACGAGGTGCTCCGGGTCGCCGACACGATCACCGTGATCCGACGCGGCACGACCATCGACACCGTCGACCCCAAGGACGTCAACGCCCGCCAGCTCGCGGAGCTGATGGTCGGCTCCGAGCTGCCGACGCCGCAGACCCAGGAGTCGACGGTCACCGACCGGGTCCTGCTGCGCTGCGAGGGCCTCACCCTCGGCGGCGAGTCCGGAAGGCCCGTGCTGGACGACATCTCGCTGACCATCCACGCGGGCGAGATCCTCGGCATCGCCGGCGTCGAGGGCAATGGCCAGGCCGAGCTCGTCGAGGTCATCATGGGCATGCGCGAGCCCACCTCCGGCACGGTCTTCCTCGGCGACACCGACATCTCCGACTGGCACACCCGCGAGATCCGCGAGGCCGGCGTGGGCTACATCCCCGAGGACCGGCACCGCCACGGACTGCTGCTCGAGGCGCCGCTGTGGGAGAACCGCGTCCTCGGGCACCAGACCGAGGAACCGAACATCAACGGCTTCCTCATCGACGCCAAGGCGGCCAAGGCCGACACCGAGCGGATCGTGCAGACCTACGACGTGCGCACGCCCTCGATCTTCGTGACGGCCGGTTCGCTCTCCGGCGGCAACCAGCAGAAGCTCATCATCGGCCGGGAGATGAGCCACCAGCCCAAGGTGCTCGTGGCAGCGCACCCGACTCGCGGTGTCGACGTCGGCGCCCAGGCGAGCATCTGGGACCACATCCGCGACGCCCGCCGCGAGGGGCTCGCGGTGCTGCTCATCTCCGCCGACCTCGAGGAGCTGATCGGCCTGTCCGACACGATCAGGGTCATCCTGCGCGGCCGGCTGTCCGGCGACTTCGACCCCGACCAGGTGACCGCCGAGGACCTCGGCGCCGCCATGACCGGTGCGGGCGAGAAGGAGGAGGCCAAGTGAAGAACCTCACCCCCCGCCGGGTCCTGCTGACCCTGGCCGCTCCCGTCCTGGCCCTCGTGGTCGCCTTCATCATCACCTCCCTGGTGCTGCTGGTCTTCGGTGACCCGGTCGGCGGCGTCTGGGAGACGATCCTCAAGCCGCCGAAGCCGCGTCAGCTGGTCAACATCGTCAACGCGGCCACCGTCTACTACCTGTCCGCGGTCGCGGTTGCCATCGGCTTCCGGATGAACCTGTTCAACATCGGGGTCGACGGCCAGTACCGCGTCGCCGTGTTCGCCGCCGCGGTGTTCGCGGGCCAGGCCTGGCTGCCCGGCTGGCTGAACATCATCGTCGCCATCATCGTCGCGATGGTGGCCGGTGGGCTGTGGGCCAGCATCGCGGCATACCTCAAGGTGAAGCGCGGCGTCTCCGAGGTGATCTCGACGATCATGCTCAACGCCATCGCCACCGGGGTGGTGAGCTGGCTGCTCAACAAGGTCGCGGTGCGCGAGACGGGCAGCAACGCCACCACGACCAAGACCATCCCCGACTCCAACCAGCTGCAGGGCTTCCAGCTGATCCCCGGGGCGACGAACCGCGTCTACACCCTGATCTTCCTGTCCGTCCTGGTCGGGCTGCTCTACTGGTTCGTCCTCGGAAAGACCAGGTTCGGGTTCGACCTGCGGGCGACGGGTCGCTCGGAGACCGCGGCCGTCGCCAGCGGCGTCAACGTCCCCCGCATGGTGATGACCTCGATGATCGCCTCCGGTGCGGTCGCGGGCCTGGTCGGCATGCCGCTGCTGTTCGGGCAGGACCACAACTACGGCACGACCTTCCAGTCCGGCCTGGGCTTCGCGGGCATCGCCATCGCCCTGCTTGGCCGCAACAACGCCGTCGGCATCGTCTTCGCCTCGCTGCTGTGGGCCTTCCTCGACGTGCAGGCCAACGCCCTGCAGATCCAGGCGGGCGTGGCCCAGGAGCTGGTGTTCATCATCCAGGGCGTCATCCTGTTCGCCGTCGTCATCGCCTACGAGCTGATCCGCCGGGCCGACAACCGCCTCGAGCAGAGCAGGGTCGCCCGCGAGCTGGCCGCCCAGCGGCCTGCCCAGCCCGCGACGGAAGGAGCCTCGGCATGAGCACCCCACGAAGTTTCTCCTCCGCTTCGCTCCTCCGAATACTTCGAGGGGACCCCGCATGAGCGCCGCCGGACTCGAGATCGGCACCCAGACCACCACTGAGCGGCCGAGGACACGCCGCAGGTACGGTCCCCGCGAGTGGGTCGTCATCGCCGTCGGCGCGCTGGCCATCGCCTCGGTCCTGCGGGTCGTCACCGGCGCCAACGACCTCGACTCCTCGGGCGCCCTCGCCGCAGCCATCGGCCTGGCCGTCCCGATCGGCCTGGCGGGCCTCGGCGGCCTGTGGTCCGAGCGTGCGGGCGTGGTCAACATCGGACTCGAGGGCATGATGATCCTCGGCACGTGGGGGGCCGGCTTCTTCGGCTACCACTGGGGTCCGTGGGCGGGGGTGCTCGGCGCGATCGTCATGGGCGTGCTCGGTGGGCTCATCCACGCGGTCGCCACGGTCACCTTCGGCGTCGACCACATCGTCTCCGGTGTGGCCATCAACATCATCGGGCTGGGCATCGCCAAGTACCTCGCCGCGCGCTTCTTCACCGGGCTGCCCGGTGGCGGCCCGACCCAGTCGCCGCCGGTCAAGGACCTGCCCAGCTTCACGCTCCCCGGCGTCTCCGACGGGTTGCTCACCGTCGAGAAGCACCACTGGTTCCTGGTGAGCGACCTCGCCTCGGTGCTGCGCGCCCTGTGCACCAACCTGTCGGTGCTGACGATCATCGCGGTGCTGCTGTTCGTCGGCACGTGGTGGGTGCTGTGGCGCACCGCGTTCGGCCTGCGACTGCGCTCGGTCGGTGAGTCGCCCGTGGCCGCCGAGACGCTGGGCGTCAACGTGCTTCGCTACAAGTTCCTGGCGGTCCTCGTCTCGGGTGGTCTCGCCGGTCTGGGCGGCGGCTTCCTCGCCCTCGTCGCGGCGAGCATCTACCGCGACGGGCAGACCGGCGGCCGCGGCTACATCGGCCTCGCCGCCATGATCTTCGGCAACTGGCGGCCGGGTGGACTGCTCACCGGTGCCGCACTGTTCGGCTACACCGACGCGGTCCAGCTCCGCGGTGGTGCGGTGGTGCACGCGTTCCTCCTGCTCTTCGCGGTGATCCTGCTGGCGGTCGGCATCTGGCAGATCGTCCGCAACCGCCGGATGACCCAGGGAGTCCTGGCGATCGTGGTCGGCATCCTCGTCGGCTGGTGGTACCTCGCCGCGGACCAGGTGCCCGACGAGCTGACCGGCACCACCCCCTACGTCACCACCCTGCTGGTCCTCGCCTTCGCGTCGCAGCGGCTGCGGATGCCCGCGGCGGACGGTCAGATCTACCGCAAGGGCGAGGGGCACTAGTGCCCCCCGAGCCGGACGAGGGGTATGCCGGGCAGCCGGCTTCCCGGCATACCTCGCCTGTCGTCGGTGACCAGGTCGACTGGGATGCGTTGCGCGCCAAGGCGACCGAGCTGATGCGGCGCGCGTACGCGCCGTACTCGAAGTTCCCGGTAGGTGTCGCGGGGCTGGTCGACGACGGCCGGGTCGTCGCCGGGTGCAACGTCGAGAACGCCGCCTACGGCGTGGCGCTGTGCGCCGAGTGCGGCATGGTGTCCGAGCTGGTCGCCACGGGCGGCGGCCGGCTGGTCGCGGTGTCCTGCGTGGGCATCGACGGAGAGCCGTTGATGCCGTGTGGTCGGTGCCGGCAGCTGCTGTGGGAGCACGGCGGCGCCGGGTGCCTGCTGCTGACGCCCGAGGGCGTGCTGCTGATGAGCGCGGTGCTGCCGCAGGCGTTCGGCCCCGAGAACCTCTCGATCGCAGGAGGGACACCGGTATGAGCGAGGCCTTCGACGCCGTCGACGTGATCACGACCAAGCGCGACAAGGGCGAGCTGTCCGACGGGCAGATCGACTGGGTGGTCGACGCCTACACCCGCGGAATCGTCGCGGACGAGCAGATGTCGAGCCTGGCCATGGCGATCCTGCTCAACGGGATGAACCGGCGCGAGATCTCCCGGTGGACCGCCGCGATGATCGCCTCGGGTGAGCGGATGGACTTCTCGTCGCTGTCGCGGCCGACGGCCGACAAGCACTCCACTGGCGGTGTCGGCGACAAGATCACGCTGCCGCTCGCTCCGCTGGTGGCCGCCTGCGGGGTGGCGGTGCCCCAGCTGTCGGGGCGCGGACTCGGCCACACCGGTGGCACCCTCGACAAGCTCGAGTCGGTGCCGGGCTGGCGTGCGGACCTGTCCAACGATGAGATGCTGCACCAGCTCGAGGATGTCGGCGCAGTGATCTGCGCCGCCGGCGCCGGGCTCGCGCCCGCCGACAAGAAGCTCTACGCCCTGCGCGACGTCACCGGCACGGTCGAGGCCATCCCGCTGATCGCCTCCTCGATCATGAGCAAGAAGATCGCCGAGGGCACCGGGGCGCTCGTGCTCGACGTCAAGGTCGGCAGCGGCGCGTTCATGAAGGACGTCGACGACGCACGCGAGCTGGCCCGCACGATGGTCGACCTGGGCACCGATGCGGGGGTGCGGACCGTCGCACTGCTCACCAACATGCAGGTGCCGCTCGGGCTCACCGCCGGCAACGCGCTGGAGGTGCGGGAGTCCGTCGAGGTGCTGGCGGGCGGGGGTCCCGAGGACGTGGTCGAGCTGACGCTCGCCCTGGCGCGCGAGATGCTGGCCGGTGCAGGACGCGAGGACGTCGACCCCGCGGACGCATTGCGGGACGGCCGGGCGATGGACGCCTGGCGCCGGATGATCGCGGCGCAGGGCGGAGACCCCGACGCGCCACTGCCGGAGGCGAAGGAGAGCCACGAGGTCATGGCGCCCGCAGACGGCGTGCTCACGACCCTGGACGCCCTCAAGGTCGGGGTGGCGGCCTGGCGGCTCGGCGCCGGACGGGCCAGCAAGGAGGACCCGGTGCAGGCCGGGGCCGGAGTCGAGATGCACGCGAAGCCGGGCGCCTCCGTGCGCGCCGGGGAGAAGCTGCTCACCCTGCGCACGGACACCCCGGAGCGGTTCGAGCGTGCCCTCGAGGCACTGGACGGAGCCTTCACCGTCGCCCCCGAGGGGTCGCGCCCCGACCTGCTGCCGCTGGTCATCGAGAAGATCGCCTGACCTCGGCGGCCGCGGCGACCGCCCAGTCCGTCACGCGCTCCACGACCGCCGGCTCCCACATCAGCCGGCGGTGGCCGAGGCCGTCGGTCAGCAGCAGGCGCGCGTCGTGCCAGGCGTCAGCGATCTCGACCGAGCCGGACGCGGCGGTCTCCCGGTCACCGCGGTCGTGCACCAGCAACAGGTCCGGCAGGCTCCGCTGCTCGGCTGCGGTGCCGAGGAGGTCGAGGTCGTCGAGGGCGATGCCCGCGCGCCGCTCGATCCGCTCCCGCATCACCCTCGACGTCCGCGGGCCCATGCCGAGCTGGTCGGCGAAGGTGCGCACCATGGGGTGCGGGGAGCGGGGTGGCGCGAGGAAGGCGTAGGCCTGCGGCCGCACGCCGAGCCGCATTGCGTGCACCGCGGCCATGGCACCCAGCGAGTGCGCCACGACGATCGTGGGGCGGCCGAACTCACCGACGACCGCAGCAAGCGCCTGCGCCATCTCGACCACGTCGGTGGAGTGCCGGCCGTGCCGACCCGCTCCTGAGTCGCCGTGACCGGGCAGGTCGGCGGCGACGACGCACAGCCCCGCGGCGACCATGGGTTCGACGTGTGCGGCCAGCTGCTGCCACCAGCCGCCCCAGCCGTGCACGAGGTATGCCGTGGGGTTGCCCCAGTGCCCGTACACCCTGCCGCGGACGACGCCGCCGGGCCGACGCACCTCGAAGGCCTCGCCGCCCGCAGGGGTCCGCCGGTTCCGCCGCTCGTCGTCGGGGACCGGCGGCAGGTGGAACCAGAGCCGCTCGGCCAGGGCGCCGCCCAGGACGGGACTCGTCCGCTCGAGGACCGCGAACGCGGACCGCAGGCCACGCGCGGTCCGCACGGCACCAACCTCGGCGACGGACACCCGGTCGGGTCCGGCGATGGGAACCGGCACGGGACCCGCCGGGGCGGGTGGTGCCGTCGCCAGCCTGGGTGAGTGGGCGGCATACCAAGAACGATCGATCGTGCTTTTCTGAGCGGACATGTCAGCTCCTCGATGATGGTGGTCTGGGTCAGGCGCGGATGTGGTCGAGCAGGCGGTCGAAGGCGGCCTTGGCCCGGCTGACGGACTTCTCGTCGCGCAGCAGCCGGCCGGCGAAGTTGTGGCCCAGGACGATCGCCATCATGTCCTGGGCGAAGGCCTCGGCGTCGGCGTCCTCCCGGAACTGGCCCTCGCCCACGCCGCCGCGCACCATGGTCTCGATCGAGTCCAGCAGGTCGCGCTCGGTCTGGACGACCTTCTGGCGCACGGGCCCGTCCGGGGCGTCGTCGAACTCGCTGGCCATGGCGACGAAGATGCAGCCACCGGGGAGCGCGTAGTCGGCGTACCCGCCCCAACCGAGCCATCGCTCGAAGAGGGCGCGGAGCCGGGGCTCGCCGCG
>DASUKI010000101.1:0-75899 GCA_036278855.1 Pedococcus sp. | reverse complement strand
AAGATCCGCACCGACCGGCCCTCACCAGCTCCCGCCGGCCCCGGCGGCCCGACCGGTCCGTCCGGCACCGGTGGTGGTGGCGGTCGGCCGCCGCGGCGCCACCGCAAGCTGCGTCTCACCCTCACGATCGTCGTGCTGGTGCTGATCGCCTGGATCGGGTCGCTGGTCTGGGCCGGCACGAGCGCCTGGAACCACGTCGCCAAGGTGGCGGCCGAACCCCTCAGCAAGGACCGCCCGGCCCAGGGGTCGGGTCGCAACTACCTGCTCGTCGGTTCCGACAGCCGCGAGGGGCTCACCAAGGCGCAGAAGAAGGAGTACACCACGGGCAACGCGGCCGGCGGTCGCACCGACTCCATCATGCTCGTCCACCTGCCCGACAGCGGTGACCCGACGCTGGTCTCGATCCCTCGGGACAGCTACGTGCCGATCCGGCGCTACCAGGACAACAAGATCAACGCGGCCTTCTCCTTCGGCGGGCCCTCGCTGCTCATCGACACCGTCGAGCAGACCACCGGCCTGCGGATCGACGGTTACATCCAGGTCGGGTTCGCCGGGTTCAGCGGGGTCGTGGACAGCCTGGGCGGGGTGCGGATGTGCCTCCCGCACCCGATGAACGACAAGAAGGCCGGCATCAACCTCCCGAAGGGCTGTCAGGTGCTGAACGGCAAGAACGCCCTCGGTTACGTCCGGGCCCGGTACTCCGACCCGCTCGGTGACCTCGGCCGGGTGCAGCGGCAGCGGCAGTTTCTCGGCGCCCTGATGAGCAAGGCGGCGTCACCGGCCAACGTGCTGCTGCCGTGGCGTCTGCACCGGATCGGCTCCGCGGGAGCCAAGGGGCTGACCATCGACAAGAACGACTCGCCCTGGGAGGTCGCGAAGGTGCTGCTGGCCGTCCGCAAGGTGTCCCAGGGCCATGGCCAGTCGCTCACCATCCCCCTGTCCGACGTCAACCTGCAGACCCACGCGGGCAGCGCCGTGAAGTGGGACCACGACAAGGCGCTCGCGCTGTTCAAGGCGCTGCGCACGGACCAGCCACTGAGCGTCCAGCCGTGAGGCCCCTGCGTATGGCGAGTGGTCCGGCCGGGGGCCCGCGGTTGAGGGGCAGCCAGACGGCATACCGCAGAGCTGGGTTGTCCCTTCCAGTAACAGCATCCGACCGGTAGGGTGCGAGGCCACGACGGCCGGAGGTTGACTGTGAGCGCTCGGAAGACCCTTCTGTCCTGGCCGGTGGTGCGTCAGCTCACCGGCACCGACCCGCTTGGCCGAGGCGCCGCGGCGCAGTCGCAGAAGACCCGCGACTGGACCGCACGCACCGAGACGGCAGACCGTGTGGTGCAGAGCGTCTGCCCCTACTGCGCGGTCGGGTGCGGCCAGCGCGTGTACGTCAAGGACGAGAAGGTCATCCAGATCGAGGGCGACCCCGACTCGCCGGTGTCCCGCGGCCGCCTGTGCCCCAAGGGCTCGGCCAGCGAGCAGCTCGTCAACGCCCCCGGCCGCCAGCGCTACATGCTCTATCGGCGGCCCCACGGCACGGACTGGGAGCGGATCGACCTCGAGACCGCGACCGACATGGTGGCCGACCGGGTGGTCGCGAGCCGGGCGGCCCAGTGGCAGGACGTCGACCAGGAGGGGCACGCGCTGCGGCGCACGATGGGGATCGCAGCGCTCGGCGGCGCGACCCTCGACAACGAGGAGAACTACCTCATCAAGAAGCTGTTCACCGCGATGGGGGCGATCCAGATCGAGAACCAGGCGCGTATATGACACAGCGCCACCGTCCCCAGTCTGGGGACCTCGTTCGGACGCGGCGGTGCCACGACCTTTCAGCAGGACCTGCAGAACTCTGACTGCATCGTCATCCAGGGTTCCAACATGGCCGAGTGCCACCCGGTGGGTTTCCAGTGGGTGATGGAGGCAAAGGCACGGGGCGCCAGGGTCATCCACGTCGACCCGCGCTTCACCCGCACCTCGGCGATGGCCGACCAGCACGTGCCGCTGCGTGCCGGCAGTGACATCGTCTTCCTCGGCGCGATCATCAACTACGTCCTCACGAACGAGTTGTACTTCCACGACTACGTGCTCTCCTACACCAACGCTGCGACGCTGGTCAGCGAGGACTTCCGCGACGTCGACGACCTCGACGGCGTGTTCTCCGGCTACGACCCCCAGAGCGGCAGCTACGACCCGACCTCCTGGGCCTACGAGGACGTCGCCGAGCCCGCGGCGGCCGGGACCGATCGCCAGGCGCCTGCCGAGCACGAGGAGTCGGCGGGCCACGCGACAGGAAGCCAGGGTGCGTCGGAGGAGGGCGCTGCCCACGTGCACCGCGACGAGACGCTGCAGCACCCCCGGTGCGTGCTCCAGATCCTCAAGCGGCACTACTCGCGCTACACCCCCGAGATGGTCGAGCGGATGTGCGGGGTTTCGCAGGAGGACTTCCTGGCGGTCTGCGAGGCGGTGACGGCCAACAGCGGACGCGACCGCACCACCGCCTTCGTCTACTCGGTCGGCTGGACCCAGCACACTGTGGGCGTCCAGTACATCCGTGGCGCCGCCATCCTCCAGCTGCTGCTGGGCAACATGGGCCGGCCGGGTGGCGGCATCCTGGCGCTGCGCGGACACGCGAGCATCCAGGGCTCCACCGACATCCCGACCCTCTTCGACATCCTGCCGGGCTACCTGCCGATGCCGAAGGCCGGCAACAGCGACACCCTCGAGGACTACCTCGGCCGGATCTCCACCTCGTCCCAGAAGGGTTTCTGGAGCGATGCCCGGTCGTATGCCGTGAGCCTGCTCAAGGCGTGGTGGGGCGAGAAGGCGACCGCCGACAACGACTTCTGCTACGACTACCTCCCGGCCCTCACCGGCGACCACGGCACCTACCAGACCGTGATGGACATGATCGCCGAGAAGGTCGAGGGCTACTTCCTGCTGGGGCAGAACCCGGCGGTGGGGTCTGCCCACGGACGGATGCAACGCCTCGGCATGTCGCACCTCAAGTGGCTGGTCGTGCGCGACTTCAACCTGATCGAGTCCGCCACCTTCTGGAAGGAGGGGCCGGAGATCGCGACCGGCGAGATGCGCACCGAGGACATCGGCACCGAGGTGTTCTTCTTCCCGGCGGCCTCCCACGTGGAGAAGGACGGCACCTTCACCCAGACCCAGCGGATGCTGCAGTGGCACCACCAGGCGGTCGAGCCGCCGGGTGACTGCCGGAGCGAGCTCGACTTCTTCTACCTGCTGGGCCAGAAGGTCCGCGAGCGCCTGGCCGACTCGACCGACGAGCGGGACCGTCCGCTGCTCGACCTCACCTGGGACTATGACCGCGAGGACGGCCGGCCCGGCGCGTCCGCCGACGCCGTGCTGCGCGAGATCAACGGCTGGGAGCTGACCGGCCCCGACCACAACGAGCGCGGCGACATGCTGTCCAGCTTCACCCAGATGAAGCCGGACGGCACGACAGCCGGCGGCTGCTGGATCTACACCGGCGTCTACGCCGACGGCATCAACCACTCGGCCTCGAAGAAGCCCGGCTCCGAGCAGTCCTGGGTCGCGCTCGAGTGGGGCTGGTCGTGGCCCGCCAACCGGCGCATCCTCTACAACCGCGCCTCCGCCGACCCCGACGGCAAGCCGTGGAGCGAGCGCAAGGCCTACGTGTGGTGGGACGAGGAGGCAGGCAGCTGGACCGGCCACGACGTGCCCGACTTCCCCAAGACCAAGGCGCCGTCCTTCCGCCCGGAGCCCGGCACCCCGGGGCCGGCCGGTCTGGCGGGCGACGACCCCTTCATCATGCAGGCCGACGGCAAGGGCTGGCTGTACGTACCCAAGGGGCTGCTCGACGGGCCGCTGCCGGCCCACTACGAGCCGCAGGAGTCGCCGGTGCGCAACCCGTTCTACAGCCAGCAGTCGAACCCGACCCGGCAGGTCTTCAAGCGCAAGGACAACCTGTCCAACCCCTCGGCCGGCGCCCCCGGTTCCGACGTCTTCCCCTACGTGTTCACCACCTACCGGCTCACCGAGCACCACACGGCCGGGGGGATGAGCCGCTGGTCGGGCTACCTCGCCGAGCTCCAGCCGGAGTTCTTCTGCGAGGTCTCCCCCGAGCTGGCCCGCGAGCGCGGGCTGGACAACGGCGGGTGGGCGACCATCATCACGGCGCGCACCGCGATCGAGGCGCGGGTGCTGGTCACCGACCGGATCACCCCGCTGACCGTCGAGGGCAAGCGGATCCACCAGATCGGGCTGCCCTACCACTGGGGAGTCGGCGGGGGCGGCGCCCTCGTCAGCGGCGACAGCGCCAACGACCTGCTCGGGGTGACGCTGGACCCGAACGTGCACATCCAGGAGTCGAAGGCCTCCTCGTGCGACATCCAACCTGGCCGACGGCCGACCGGGCCAGCGCTGCTGCGACTGGTCGACACATACCGCAGCCGCGCGGGCATCACGGTCGAGACCAGCAACACGCTGCGCGGGGAGGCATGATGAAGAACAGTCTCTTCGGTCCCCTCGACCCCGCACCCGATGCGGGGTGGACCGATGCTCCGGCCCGCAAGGGCTTCCTGACCGACACGTCGATCTGCATCGGCTGCAAGGCGTGCGAGGTCGCGTGCAAGGAGTGGAACGCGATCCCGGCCGACTGGTCCGAGGGCCTGACCGGTGACTCCTACGACAACACCAGCGCCCTCGGCGCCAACACGTGGCGGCACGTGGCGTTCATCGAGCAACCCGCCGCTCCCCCAGCCCCTCCGCCGGTCGACCTCGGTATGCCGACCCTGCGCCCCGCGGACGAGGCTGCCGCTCCCGACGGAGCCGGCAGCCAGGACGGGAACAAGCCCGACTTTCGCTGGCTGATGTCCTCGGACGTCTGCAAGCACTGCACGCACGCCGCGTGCCTCGACGTCTGCCCGACCGGGTCGCTGTTCCGCAGCGAGTTCGGCACCGTCGTGGTGCAAGACGACATCTGCAACGGCTGTGGCTACTGCGTGCCGGCGTGTCCCTACGGCGTCATCGAGCGCCGCAACGGCCCGGAGGACGCGAAGAACGTCGGCATCGCCCAGAAGTGCACGCTGTGCTACGACCGCCTCGAGGCGGGCAACACCCCCGCGTGCGCCCAGGCGTGCCCGACCCAGTCGATCCAGTTCGGCGACGTCGACGAGCTGCGCGAGCGCGGTCGGGCGCGGGTGGAGCAGCTGCAGGCCCAGGGCGTCGAGGGAGCCCGGCTCTACGGCGACGACCCGAACGACGGTGTGGGCGGCACGGGCTCGATCTTCCTGCTGCTGGACGAGCCGGAGGTCTACGGCATGCCGCCGGACCCGGTGGTCACCACCCGTGACCTGCCCGACATGTTCCGCAAGGCCGGCATGGCGGCCCTCAGCCTGGCCGCCGGAGCCGCCCTGTCGTTCCTCGGGGGTCGTCGATGAGCACCCCCGGAGAGGCGCAGAACACCTTCGGCCGGTGGCCGGACGAGGAGGACCGGTTCGGCGGTCGCCGCCGCGGCGGGCAGGCCGGCAAGATGCTCCGGTCCGCCGGCGACGCGATCAGCCGCAGCTCGTGGCGGCGCCGCGAGGGCGGCGAACGGGCCGTCGTGCCGCCGGCGAAGTTCACGTCCTACTACGGGCTCCCGGTGGTCAAACCCTCGCCGTGGCAGAACGACATCCCCGCCTACTTCTTCTTCGGTGGCCTCGCGGCAGGTTCGTCCCTGCTGGCGGCCGGCGCCGACCTCACCGGCCGTGAGGCGCTGCGACGCGGCGGCCGCGTCGGCGCCCTCGGCGCGGTCGGGCTGAGCACCTTCTTCCTCATCCACGATCTCGGCAAGCCCAGCCGGTTCGTCAACATGCTGCGCGTGGTCCGGCTGACCTCACCGATGTCGGTGGGCAGCTGGATCCTCGCCGCCTACGGCCCGATGGCCGGCATGGCGGCCATCTCAGAGGTCACCGGTGGCCTGCTGCCGGGTCGGCTCGGCAGGCTGGTGTCCGCGCTCGGGCGTCCGGCCGGTCTGGGCGCAGCCCTGTTCGCTCCGCCGTTGGCGAGCTACACCGCGGTCCTCGTGGCGGACACGGCCACGCCTGCCTGGCACTCGGCATACCGCGAGCTTCCGTGGGTGTTCGCCGGATCCGCCGCGGCGGCCTCCGGTGGCCTGGGCATGGTCGCCAGCCCGCTGTCGCAGGCCGGCCCGGCACGTCGGATGGCGGTCGGTGGCGCCGTGCTCGACCTGGTCGCCGGCCAGCAGATGGAGCACTCCATGGGCCTCGCCGCCGAGACGCTGCACGAGGGGCGGGGCGGCACGTTGATGAAGCTGAGCCAGGGGCTGACCGTGGCGGGAGCCCTCGGAGCAGCCGTGCTCGGACGCCGCAGCCGGGTCGCTGCAGCGCTGTCCGGTGCGGCCCTGCTGGCCGGCTCGGCCTGCACCAGGTTCGCGATCTTCGAGGCCGGTCAGGCGTCGGCGAAGGACCCGAAGTACACCGTCGTCCCGCAGCGCGAACGACTGCAGCAGGCCGAGCAAGCAGCCCACTTCAGATAGCCCGACCCTTAAGGAGGGGACATGACCAGCAGCACGACCACGCCCACGGACAACCCGACCAAGGGCCGATGGTGGCTGGTTGCCGCCGCCCTCCTCCTGCAGTTCTCGATCGGCGCGGTCTATGCCTGGAGCGTCTTCAGCAAGGCGCTCGCCGACTCGGAGGCGTTCCACCTGACCAAGGTCGAGGCCTCGCTGCCGTTCACCGTGACGATCGGCATGATCTTCATCGGGTCCTACCTCGGTGGGCGGATCCAGGACAAGCAGGGACCCCGCATCGTCGCACTTGCCGGTGGCGTCATCTACGCCGTCGGCGTCGTGATCGCCTCGTTCGCCGCAGACCGGAGCCAGCTCTGGCTGCTCGTGCTCGGCTACGGCGTGATCAGCGGCTTCGGCCTCGGCTTCGCCTACATCGTGCCGATCGCCATGCTGCAGAAGTGGTTCCCCGACAAGCGGGGTCTGATCACCGGGCTTGCCGTGGGTGGTTTCGGCTTCGGTGCCGTGCTCACCTCGCCGATCGCCCAGGCGCTGATCAAGAACAACCAGGACGTGCCGACGAAGGTCTTCCTGCCCCTCGGGATCGGCTACCTCGTGCTCTCCCTCATCGGCGCCTCGTTCTTCCGCAACCCCCCGGAGGGCTACCACGTCCCGGGCTACTCACCCGCCACCACGGGACGCACCGTCGACAGCGGCAAGGACTACACCGAGAAGGAGGCGCTGCGCACGCCACAGTGGTACATGCTGACGGCGATCCTCACCCTCAACGTCACGGTGGGCATCGCGCTCATCGCCGAGGCCGCCGCCACCGCAACCTATGTCGCGGGTTACACCGCGGCCGGGGCGGCAGGGCTGGTCGGCGCGCTCGCGATCTTCAACGGCGGCGGACGGATCGTCTGGGCGGCGCTGTCGGACCGGATCGGACGGATGACCGCCTTCGCCTCGATGCTCGCGATCCAGGGGGTCTGCCTCCTGCTCGTGCCGCACACCAGCAACGCGGTCCTCTTCTTCATCCTCGCGGCGCTGATCTACCTCTGCTACGGCGGCGGCTTCGGCACCATGCCGGCGACCGCTGGGGACTTCTTCGGCGTGAAGTACGCCGGGGCAATTTACGGCCTGATGATCCTGGGCTGGAGCCTCGGTGGCATCTTCGGCCCGATGATCATCTCGGCCCTGATCGGCGGTGACCGCCACTACACGCTCGGCTACACCACGATGGGCATCATCGCCCTGGCCTCCATCGCCCTCCCGCTCATCACCAAGATGCCCCGCACCCGGAAGACGGTGGACGAGGGAGTGCTCGGGGAGGAGAGTGTCGTCGGCGAGACCTGACCGGGCGGCTCCCCCGCGGTCGTGCCGGCGTGACGTGCGGTCCGGTGGGTCAGCGTGACTTACTGGTGTCATGGACGTCCAGCAGGCCATGCAGGAGACCCCGAGAGAGCGGTTCCTCCCGCGGGACCAGCGGATGCACGCCGAGGCCGACCGGGCGCTGCCGATCGGCGCCGGGCAGACCGGGTCACAGCCCACCACCGTCCGCACCATGCTCGGGTTGCTCGAGGTGTGTCCCGGCCAGCGGGTGCTCGACGTCGGCTCGGGGTCGGGCTGGACGACGGCTCTGCTCGCCCGCCTCGTGGCTCCGGGCGGTCGCGTCATCGGGGTCGAGCTCGACGAGGGCCTTGCCGCCTGGGGCGCCCGGAACGTCGCGGCCAGCGGCGTCGTCGGCGCCAGTGTCCGGCGGGCCACCCCTGGGGTGCTCGGCCACGCCACCGGCGCCCCCTACGACCGGATCTTGGTCTCGGCGGACGCGGGTCGCCTGCCCGACCCACTCGTCGACCAGCTCGCCGACGGCGGCGTGATGGTGTTGCCGGTGCAGGGTCGGATGACGCGAGTTCGGCGACGGGGCAACGACGTCGAGGTCGAACACCACGGGGCCTACCGGTTCGTGCCGCTGCGCTGAGCCCCAGCGCGTGGCTGGACCGCAGGTCACGCTGGCACTGCCCGGGTGAGCGGACGCCGTCCCGACGTGTCGTGCGGCGTGTCGCGAGGTAGTGCCAGCGTGACTCGCGAAAGCACGGGCTCGCGGCGGGTGCCCGTGCCTGCCGGCTGGACCCGTCAGCGCCGGACGTCGGCCAGCCCGTCCGCCAGCGGCAGGCCCGCGGCGATCCACGCCTCGACCCCGCCGACGACGTCGGTTGCCCGATGCAGCCCGACGGACCGCAGGCTGGCAGCCGCCAGACTGGAGCTGTAACCCTGCCGGCACACGACGACGACCAGCAGGTCCGGACCGGTCGCCTCAGGGATCCGGTAGGGACTCGTCGGGTCGAGCCGCCACTCGAGCACCGTCCGGTCGATGACGAGGGCGCCGGGCAGCTCTCCCTGGACGCGGCGCTGCGCCTCGGTCCGGGTGTCGACCAGGAGCGCGCCGTCGCGGACCGCCTCGGCGGCCTGCGTCGGAGTGAGCCGGCTGACTCCTCGCCTGGCCGCTTGGAGGACGGCGTCGATCCCCACGATCAGCGGACGGAGAGCGCGTGGGCGCCGCGGGGCGTGATCTCGCCAATGACCGGGGCCCCCGGCAGCCCCCCCACGACGAGAAGCCCGCCGCTGGTCTGCGCGTCCGCCAGCAGCAGCAGCTCGTCCTCGTCGACGGTCGCCTCGAGCTGCGGTCGCACCCAGTCGAGGTTGCGTCGGGTGCCGCCTGGCACGTAGCCGTCTCGGAGCGCCTCGCGCGCGCCGTCGAGGTAGGGGACGGCCGACGCGTCGACCACCGCCGACACCCCGGACGCACGGACCATCTTGTAAAGGTGGCCGAGCAGTCCGAAGCCGGTGACGTCCGTGGCCGTGGTGAGACCGGCTGCGAGGGCGGCGCGGGACGCCTCGTCGTTGAGGGCCACCATCGACGCGATGGCCTCCGGGAAGACCTCGCCCGTGGCCTTGTGCCGGTTGCCGAGCACCCCCACGCCGAGCGGCTTGGTGAGGCTGATCGGCATACCGACGCGTGCGTTGTCGTTGCGCAGCAACCGATCCGGATCCGCGAGGCCGGTGACGGCCAGCCCGTACTTCGGCTCGGGGTCGTCGATGCTGTGGCCACCGGCGACGGGGCAGCCGGCCGAGGAGGCGACGTCGGCTCCACCGCGCAGCACCTCGCGCAACAGCTCGGTGGGCAGCACGTCGCGCGGCCACCCGACGAGGTTGATCGCCACGACCGGGCGGCCGCCCATCGCATAGACGTCGGAGAGGGCGTTTGCCGCGGCGATGCGGCCGAAGTCGTAGGCGTCGTCGACCACCGGGGTGAAGAAGTCCGCGGTGCTGATCACGGCCAGGTCGTCGCGCACCTGCACGACCGCGCCGTCGTCGCCGGCCTCCAGCCCCACGAGCAGCTCCGGTCCGGGTGTGCCGATCAGGCCGCGGACGATGTCCTCGAGCTCACCGGCCGGGATCTTGCACGCGCACCCGCCCCCGTGCGCGAACTGGGTCAGCCGGTAGGTCGGTGTGGTGTCGGTGGTCATACACCCAGACCATAACCAGCCGCCGAACGCGATCAGGTCTGAACCCCGCAGCGGCTCTCGCGCCGCACACCGGCTAGCGTGTCCGGCGGAGGCGTACAGGTACCTGGTGGTCCTCCCGGTCTTCAACACCGGTGTGCGGCAGCATCTGTCGCAGGCGGGTTCGATTCCCGTCCGCCTCCGCCAACCGGCCCGGCTCCCCTCCCGCGGCCGTGCCGAGTCCACGAACCCGCGGACTTCACACGCCATCGGCCCGCGGAACCGTGCCGAGTCCACGAACCCGCGGACTTCGCACCCATCGGCCCGCGGGGCACGGGAGGCCGCGGGACGTCGCACGCCTAGGATCGGCACGTGTCCCGGTCCGATCCGCGTCGCCAGGTCCCCCGCACCGACACGGTGCTGGCCGACCCGCGGCTCGTCGAGGCCACTTCCCGGCTCGGGGCGGACTCGGTGAAGGCTGCAGTGCGTGCCTCCCAGGACCGCGCACGCCGGGGGGAGATCGCACCGAGCCACGTGGCCGGCAGCGCGGTGGCGTCGCTGCCACGGTCGGCCACCTCCCTGCGTCCCCTGCTCAACGCCACCGGCGTCGTGCTGCACACCAACATCGGCCGAGCGCCGTTGTCCGGGGCCGCGGTCGAGGCGATGACTCGCGCGGCAGGCTACGTCGACGTGGAGTTCGACGTGGACACCGGTGCCCGCGCCCGCCGGGGCAGGGGCACCCTGGCCGCGCTGCGGGAGGCCGTGCCCGACGCCGAGGACGTGCTCGTCGTGGGCAACGGGGCCGCCGCGCTCGTGCTCGCCACCACCGCCCTCGCCGCCGGCCGCGAGGTGGTGGTGTCCCGGGGCGAGATGGTCGAGATCGGTGACGGTTTCCGGCTGCCCGACCTGATCGCGTCCACCGGGGCGCGGCTGCGCGAGGTGGGCACCACCAACCGGACGGCGCTGGCCGACTACGCGCAGGCCCTCGGGCCCGACACGGGCTGTGTGCTCAAGGTCCATCCGAGCAACTTCCGGGTCGAGGGCTTCACCTCGTCGGTGCCCCTGCACGACCTGGCCGGTCTCGGCGTCCCCGTCGTCTGCGACATCGGCAGCGGACTCCTGGAGCCCGACCCGCTGCTGCCCGACGAACCCGACGCCGCCAGCTCCCTGCGCGCCGGCGCCGACCTGGTGACCTGCAGCGGCGACAAGCTGCTCGGCGGCCCGCAGGCCGGACTCGTGCTGGGTCGCGCCGACCTGGTCGAGGGGCTCCGACGCCATCCCCTCGCCCGCGCCCTGAGGGTCGACAAACTCACCCTCGCCGCCCTCGAGGCCACCGTGGCCGGTCCGCGTCCCCCGACCACGGCCTACCTGCACGCCGACGCCGCCCGGCTCCGCGAGCGGTGCGCAGCGGTGGCGAAGGAGATCGGCGGCGAGGTAGTCCCGGCCGACGGGGCGGTCGGGGGCGGCGGAGCTCCGGGACTGGCGCTGCCCGGGTGGGCGGTCGCCATACCAGCGTCGTATGCCGTGCCGCTGCGCCTTGGTGAGCCGGGCGTCGTCTGCCGCGTCGAGCACGGGCGCGCCCTGCTCGACCTGCGCTGCGTGCCCGAGGAACAGGACGAGGCGTTGGTGGCAGCCGTGCTCGCGGCGGATGTCTCGCTCGCCGGACCTGAGTCCCCGGAGGCCTAGCCGTGCACGTCTTCGCCACCGCGGGCCACGTGGACCACGGCAAGTCCACCCTCGTGCGCGCCCTGACCGGGATGGAGCCGGACCGGTGGGAGCAGGAGCGTCGCCGCGGCCTGACCATCGACCTCGGCTATGCGTGGACCACCGCGGACCTCGACGCGGCCATCGCCTTCGTGGACGTGCCCGGGCACGAGCGCTTCATCGGCAACATGCTCGCCGGACTCGGCCCGGCACCGGCGGTGATGTTCGTCGTGGCCGCCGACGCCGGCTGGCAGGCCCAGTCGGCCGAGCACCTCGCCGCGGTCGACGCCCTCGGCCTGGCCCACGGGCTGCTCGTGGTCACCCGCGGCGACCTGGCCGACCCCGCCGCGGCGCTCGCAGAGGCCCGAGCGCAGATGTCGGGATCGAGCCTGGGCCAGGTCGCTGCCGTGGCGGTCTCCGGGCGGACCGGCGCGGGACTGGCCGAGCTGCGCCAGGCGCTGGCCGAGCTGGCCGCCCTGATGCCGCCGCCCGACCCGGGAGCCCGGGTGCGGCTGTGGGTCGACCGCTCGTTCACCGTCCGCGGGAGCGGGACGGTGGTCACCGGGACGCTCGGCTCAGGCCGGCTGCGGGTCGGTGACACGCTGTCGCTCGGGGGCCGCCCGGTCACCGTGCGTGGCTTGGAGAGCCTCGGCCGCGCCCACCAACGGGTCGACGGGGTCGCCCGGGTCGCGGTGAACCTGCGCGGTGTCGGCCGCGAGGAGGTGAGCCGCGGTGACGCGTTGCTGACGCCCGGCGCGTGGCCGATCACGCAGCACCTCGACGTGCGCCTGACCGCTCCCCTGGCCGCGACCCCCGCTCTCGGTCGTCCCGTCGGCCAACGCGCCGCAGTGGATCTCGACTCGCTTCCGGCGGGGCTCGTGCTCCACCTCGGCTCGGGCGCGCAACCGGTGCACGTCCGCCCGCTCGGCGCCGACACCGCTCGGCTCACGCTCCCCCGGCCGCTTCCGCTGCAGGCCGGTGACCGCGCGATCCTGCGCGACCCGGGGCGGCACCTCGTCGTGGCCGGTGTGGTCGTGCTCGACGTCGACCCGCCGCAGCTGCGCCGACGCGGTGCGGCGCACCGTCGGGCCGAGGCACTGGAGACGGCCACCGGCGAGGCCGACCTGCGCACCGAGGTGACCCGCCGTGGTGCCGTGCGCGGCGCGCAGCTCGAGGCGCTCGGCATACCGCAGCAGGACCTGGCCGGGACACCGGACGGCATGGTGCGACAAGGCGAGTGGTGGGTCGCCGACGACACCTGGCAGCGCTGGCAGGTCGGGCTCGCCGCTGCAGTCGACGCCGCGGCCCACGACCACCCGCTCAGCCCAGAGCTGTCACTCGAGGCCGCGCGCTCGGCGGTGGACCTGCCCGACCTGCAGCTGGTGGCGGCCGCCGCAGCGGCGGCCGGGCTGGTGGTCCGCGAGGGCGCGATCTCGCGGCCGGGCACCACGATCGCGTTCGGTGCGGCCGAGCCCGGTCTGCGCTGGGTCGAGGAGCGGCTCGGCGCCGAACCGTTCGCCGCGCCCGAGCAGCCCGACCTCGTGGCCCGCGGGCTCGGCGAGCGCGAGCTGGCGGCAGCCGAGCGCGCCGGGCGCCTCCTGCGCCTCGCCGACGGCGTCGTGCTGCTGCCCAGCGGGCCGGCGCGAGCCATGCGCGTGCTGGCCGCGCTCCCCCAGCCCTTCACGACCAGCGCGGCGCGGCAGGCGATGTCGACGACGCGACGGGTCGTCATACCCCTGCTGGAGCACCTCGACGCGCGCGGCTGGACCCGGCGGATCGACGCCGGCCACCGCACGGTCGTCCGCTGACCGTGCTCACCTCAGGCCGCTTTGCTCGATTCAGACCGGTTCTGGCGCCGCGGGGAGCGGCCCTGGGTGAGCAAAGCGGCCCGGCGTGAGCACCGGGGGCCCGTGCCGGAGGGCGTGGAGAGGGGTCAGCCCTTGAGCAGCTGTCGGGCCATGACCACCCGCTGGATCTGGTTGGTCCCCTCGTAGATCTGGGTGATCTTGGCGTCGCGCATCATCCGCTCGACCGGGAAGTCCTTGGTGTAGCCGTAGCCGCCGAGCAGCTGCACCGCGTCGGTCGTGACCTCCATCGCCACGTCCGAGGCGAAGCACTTCGCTGCCGCGCCGAAGAACGGCAGGTCGGCGTCGCCACGCTCGGACTTGCTGGCCGCGACGTAGACCATCTGCCGGGCCGCCTCGAGCTTCATCGCCATGTCGGCGAGCATGAACTGCAAGCCCTGGAAGTCGGCGATCGCCTTGCCGAACTGCTTGCGCTCCTTGACGTAGCCGAGCGCGAAATCCAGTGCGCCCTGCGCGATCCCGACAGCCTGGGCGCCGATCGTCACGCGGGTGTGGTCGAGCGTCCGCAGAGCGATCTTGAGCCCCTCACCGGGTGACCCCACCATCCGGTCGCCGGGGATGCGGCAGTCGTCGAAGTGCAGCTCACGCGTCGGGCTGCCCTTGATGCCGAGCTTGTGCTCCTTCTCGCCGAAGCCGAAGCCCTCGTCGTCCTTCTCCACGACGAACGCCGTGACGTTGCGCCCGCGCGGACCATCGGGATCGGTGACCGCCAGCACCGTGTAGAACTGGGACACACCAGCGTTGGTGATCCACGACTTCTGGCCGTTGAGCACGAACGACCCGTCCGGCTGCTCGAGCGCACGGCACCTCATCCCCGCCGTGTCGCTGCCGGCCTCCCGTTCGGACAGCCCGTAGGAGAACATCGCCTCACCGGCCGCCACCGGCGGGAGGTACTTCGCCTTGACCTCGTCGGACGCCGCGAGGATCAGCGGCATGGTGCCGAGCTTGTTCACCGCCGGAATCAGCGACGACGACGCGCAGGCGCGCGCCACCTCCTCGATCACGATGCAGGTCGCCAGCGCGTCGGCGCCCACCCCGTCATACTCCTCGGCGATGTGCGGCGCGTGGAAGTCGGAGGCCCGCAGCGCGTCATACGCGGCCTGCGGGAACTCGCTCTTCTCGTCCACCTCCGCGGCGTGCGGCGCGATCTTGTCCTCGGCCACGTGGCGCACGGCCTCGCGCAGCGCCTCGTGGTCTTCGGAGAGGGCATACAGGTCAAATTCCGATGCGGTCACGGCACCGATGTTACCGGCGAGTTCGCTGCAGCGGGAGCCGGTATGCCGTGAGTCTCATGCTTCACCCGCGCGCTCCTCGGCGGCGTGTCGCTCCGCTCCATCCTCGCCGCTCGTCGTCGCCGCTCAGGACAGTTCGGGGATGACCCGGTCCTCGAACATCGCGATCCCGGAGGTGTCGTAGGCCGCCTCGAGGAAGTAGGTGATCGCGTAGTCGAGTCCGGCGTCACGCAGGCCCTGCAGCGCCTCCACGATCTGGTCCGGCGTGCCGACAGCCGGGCCGGACGCGAGCGCCTCGTACTGCTTGTCCGCGACCTCCTCCGACATGCCCGCCTTGAGGTAGTGGTCGCGCGCCCACGCCAGCCGGTCCTTCACCTCGGCGTCGTTCTCGCCGATGACCACGTTGTAGTCGGCCGAGCGGGTGATGTCGCCGAAGTCGCGCCCCACGTCGTCGCAGTGCCGCTTGAGCACCTCGCTCTTGTGGGCGAAGACGTCCGGTGTCCCGTCGAAGTTGGTGTAGTCGGCGAACTCGGCCGCGATCCGCAGGGTCTTGCGCTCGCCACCGCCGCAGATCCAGGTGGGTATGCCGTTGCGCGCGGACCCCGGGTAGGTGGTGCCCTGCAGCGGCCTGGGCGCGCACAGCGCACCGTCGACCTGGTAGTGCTCCCCGTCGAGGGTCGCCGAGCCGGTCGTCCACATGTCCCGGAAGATCTGCACGCCCTCGCGCAGGCGGCCGAGCCGCTCACCGGCCGACGGGAAGCCGTATCCGTAGGCGCGCCACTCGTGTTCGTACCACCCGCCGCCGATCCCCATCTCGACCCGGCCCTCCGAGATCACGTCGATGGTGGCGGCGACCTTGGCCAGGTAGGCCGGGTTGCGGTAGCTCATGCAGGTGCACATCTGGCCGAGCCGGACCCGTGACGTGCTCGCCGCCAGCGCCGCCATCACCGACCACGCCTCGTGGGTGGCGTGCTCCGAGGCTCGCGGCACGGTGTGGAAGTGGTCGTAGACCCAGACAGACTCCCACTCGGGCTGCTCGTCCAGCCGGTTCGCGAGGCCGGCCATCACTCCCCAGTGCTGTGCGGGATCGATGCCGACAAGGTCCATCCGCCATCCCTGCGGCAGGAACATTCCGAAGCGCATGTGTGTCTTCCTCTCGGTGCACGGACTGTGCAGACGTTACTGTCTCGACATGCCCCTCGCCATTTCTGTCATCGGCCTCGGTCCCCTCGGAGCCGTCCACGCCGCCTGTATGGCCGACCTCGGCCACACCGTCGTGGCCATCGACACGAGCATGCCGGAGCGGGCCGACGAGCTCGCCGCGGGACGCACGCCGTTCTACGAGCCCGGCCTCGACGACCTGCTCGCCAAGGTCCTCCCCACCGGCCGGCTGACGTTCGGCACCGACTACGCCGCGGCGGCGGACGTCGACGTGCACTTCATCTGCGTGGGCACCCCGCAACGCAAGGGCGAGTATGCCGCGGACCTCACCTTCGTGGACGCAACGGTCGAGGGGCTGGCCCGAGTGCTCGAGCGTCCCGCCCTGGTGGTGGGCAAGTCCACCGTGCCGGTCGGCACGGCCGCCCGAATCGCATTGCGGCTCAAGGAGATCGCGCCGGCGGGCGAGGCCGTCCATCTGGTCTGGAACCCCGAGTTCCTGCGCGAGGGGTTCGCCGTGCAGGACACGGTCGCCCCGGACCGCATCGTCTATGGCGTGCAGGGCCAGGGGGCCGGGGCGGACACGGCACGGCTCGACGAGGTCTATGCCACCCCCCTGGCCACCGGTATCCCTCGGTTGGTGATGGACTACGCGACGGCCGAGTTGGTGAAGGCCGCGGCCAACTCTTTCCTCGCGACCAAGATCTCGTTCATCAACGCGATGTCGGAGGTGTGCGAGGCGGCCGGGGCCGACGTCATCGCCCTCGCCGACGCGATCGGGATCGACGACCGCATCGGACGCAAGTTCCTGCGCGCTGGCATCGGCTTCGGCGGCGGATGCCTGCCCAAGGACATCCGGGCGTTCATGGCGCGCGCCGGGGAGCTCGGCGCCGAACCGGCACTGAGCTTCCTCAAGGAGGTCGACTCCATCAACCAGCGGCGTCGCGCGCGGATGGTCGACCTGGCCCGTGAGGAGTGTGACGGGTCGTTCGTCGGCAAGCGGGTCGCCGTCCTCGGGGCGGCGTTCAAGCCGTTCAGCGACGACATCCGGGACTCGCCCGCGCTGCACATCGCCGAGGCGATCCGTCGGCTCGGCGCCACGGTGACCGTGACCGACCCCAAGGCCCTGCCCAATGCCCGCAAGGCCTTCCCCGACCTCGACTACGCCGAGGACATCGAAGAGGCGTGTCGCGAGGCCGACGTCGTGCTGCACCTGACCGGATGGCCGGAGTACAGGGACTTCGACGCCGCAGCTCTCGCCAAGGTCGTCCGGAACCCCGTTCTCATCGATGGGTTCAACAACCTCGACGTCGCCCGGTGGCGTGACGCGGGGTGGACCTTCCGGGCCCTCGGACGACCCGTCCTGGACACCTGAGGGCAAGGTCCACCACGGCGAGGACGATGATCAGAGCATGAACAGCATCGTCACGGCCCACACCAACGACCCTGCCGTCATCCGGCGGTTGCTGACCACGCCCGCGACCTGGGCGGTCGTCGGGCTCTCCACCGACCCACACCGAACGGCGCACGGAGTGGCTCAGTGGATGACGCAGGCTCTTGGTCATCGCGTCATCCCCGTCCACCCCCGTGCCGAGGAGGTCTTCGGCGAGACCGGTTACCGCTCGCTGAGCGACCTGCCCGACGGTGAGCGGGTCGCCGTGGTCGACTGCTTCGTCAACTCCTCGCGGGTCGGGGCGGTCGTGGACGAAGCCATCGCCCAACGGGAGCGCCTCGGTATCGGCGCCCTGTGGCTGCAGCTCGGGGTCGTTGACGAGTCCGCCGCAACACGCGCCGAGGCGGCCGGGCTCGACGTGGTCATGGACACCTGCCCCATGATCGAGTTCCCGCGGCTCTGAGCCGCCGTTCGCCGATCCGCACGGCGTGCGGAGGAGCCGTGGGCTGTCGGTCAGCTCTGGGTGCGCGAGCGCAGCCGGGCACCCTTGGCGTGGGCCTGTTCACGCAGCCGGCCCTGGAAGTCCTCCATCGCCTCGCGCAGCTGCGCGGCCTCTTCGCCGGTACCGGACGCGAGGATCCGCACCGCGAGCAACCCGGCGTTGCGCGCACCCCCGATCGAGACGGTGGCGACGGGCACGCCGCCCGGCATCTGCACGATCGACAGAAGCGAGTCCATCCCGTCCAGGTGCTTCAGCGGCACCGGGACACCGATCACCGGCAGGGGCGTCACGGCCGCGAGCATGCCCGGCAGATGGGCCGCCCCTCCGGCGCCGGCGATGAGCACGCGCAACCCGCGCCCCGCAGCGGACCGACCGTAGTCGATCATCTCCTGCGGCATCCGGTGAGCCGACACCACGTCGGCCTCGTAGCCGATTCCGAACTCCTCCAACGCCTTTGCGGCGTCTTCCATCACAGGCCAGTCGCTGTCGCTGCCCATCACCAGGCCGACGACAGGCGCCTCAGGCAGCCCGGTGCCCTCTTCACTCATTCAGTGATCACTCCCGCGATGTAGTCGGCCGCGTGCCGCGCGCGCTCGCGCAGGTCGGCGAGGTCGGAACCGCTGACGGTGACGTGCCCGATCTTGCGTCCCGGCCGCACACCCTTCCCGTAGAGGTGCACCTTGACCCCGGGGTCGCGCGCCATGACGTGCCGATAGGCCGGGTAGAGCTCGTCGTAGTCGCCGCCGAGCACGTTGGCCATGACGGTCCAGCGGTCCCGGGTCGTGGTCGCCCCCAGTGGCAGGTCGAGTACCGCGCGCAGGTGCTGCTCGAACTGGCTGGTCACGGCGCCGTCGATGGTCCAGTGGCCGCTGTTGTGCGGCCGCAGCGCCAGCTCGTTGACCGCGTATGACGGCTGGCTCGTCTTCTCGTCGGCCACCTCGAACATCTCGACGGCCATCACACCGGTGACACCGAGTTCGCCGGCGATCCGCAGGGCCGCCCGGGTGGCCGCAGCGGACAGCTCACCGTCCAGGTCGGGCGCCGGTGCGAGGACCTCCGTGCAGACCCCGTCGGTCTGCACGGTCTCGACGACCGGCCAGGCAGCCGCCTGGCCGGAAGGACTGCGCGCGACGAGCACGGCGAGCTCGCGCACGAACGGCACCCTCTCCTCCGCGAGCAACCCGTCCGAGAGCAGCCCGCCGTCGCGGCTGTCACGCACCACGAGGTCGAACCAGTCGGAGGCCTCCTGCGGCGAGCCGACGGCGCGAACTCCCTTGCCGTCATACCCTCCCCGTGGTGTCTTGACCACGACCGGCCACCCGACCCTGTCACCGAACGCCTTCAGCTCGCCGGCGTCGCGCACCTGGGCCCAGCGCGGGCAAGCGATGTCGAGAGCCGTCAGACGACGGCGCATCGCGAGCTTGTCCTGGGCGAAGACCAGGCTGGCCGGTGAGGGGTGCAGGATGGCGCCGTCGGCCTCCAGCGCGGACAACACGGATGCCGGCACGTGCTCGTGGTCGAAGGTCACCACGTCGCAGTCGCGGGCGAACGTCCGGACCGCGTCCGCGTCGGTGTGCTCACCCACCGGCGACGACGGGACGACGAGCGCCGCCGAGGCGTCGGGGGCCTCCGCCAGGACCGAGAGGGTGACACCGAGTCCGACCGCGGGGGGCTGGCACATCCGGGCCAGTTGTCCACCGCCGATGATGCCGACGACCGGGAACCCACCTGGGGCGCGCTGCGGGGAAGTCACTCCCGCGACACTACCGGGCAGACACCGGGTGGTTGAAACCCACCACGGTTAGGCTCGGGTGGTGGCTGCCGACGACCCCGGGCTGTTCCAGCGCCTGCGTGACACCCTGGACGTCCTCGTCCGCGAGGTGGCCAAGTTCGGCATCGTCGGCTTCGTGGCCTTCATCGTGGACACCGTCGGTTACAACTTCCTGGTCTTCGGGCCGCACTTCAAGAACATGCTCGGTTACGAGACGACCGAGGGGATCCTGCACGACACCCCGCTGCGCGCCAAAATCTGCTCGGTGGCCGCGGCGACGCTGGTGGCGTGGCTCGGCAACCGCTACTGGACCTTCCGCCACCGCCGGCGTCCCGCGGTCGGTCACGAGCTGGTGCTCTTCGTCACCTTCAACGTCGTGGGGATGATCATCGCGGTCCTGTGCCTCGGGTTCTCCCGCTATGTACTGGACCTGCACAGCCAGCTGGCCGACAACATCAGCGGCAACGGCGTGGGGCTCGTGCTCGGGACCCTGTTCCGGTTCTGGGCCTATCGCACCTTTGTGTTCCCCGGCGTCGCTCTCGCCGAGGGCCCTCACGTCCCGGGCGCCTCGGACACGAAGAACGCGAAGATGACCGGCTGAGCCTGGATCAGCTCCAGCCGGCCGCCGTCGGCCTCGGCGAGGTCGCGGGCCAGCGCCAGCCCCAGCCCGGTGCTCTTGCCGCTGCTGACCGACCGCTCGAAGATGTGCGGGGCCAGCGCGGCGGGCACGCCCGGTCCCTGGTCTCCCACCTCGACCACCACGGAGGGACCGGCGCGCCGCGCGTGCACGTCCACCGTCCCCTTTCCGTGCACCAGCGAGTTCTCCAGCAGGGTGGACAGAACCTGCGAGAGCGAGGAGCGGTTGGCCTGCACCTGCAGGCCACGGGCGCCACCCACGCGGACGCTGCGCCGCGCCTGCTCGAAGGCCGGCTGCCACTCGCGCTGCAGCGCAGCGATGACCGAGTCCAGGGACACGGCGGTCGACTCGTCCTCACGCCCGCGGCGGGTGCGGGTGAGCAGGTCGTCCACGACACCGGTCAGCCGCTCCACCTGCGCGATCGCGATGTTCGCCTCCTCGCGCACCACCTCCAGGTCGTCGGTCGCGCCGATCTCCTCGATCCGCATCAACAGCGCCGTGAGCGGGGTGCGCAGCTGGTGGGAGGCGTCGGCCGCGAACTCGCGTTCGGAGGCCAGTGAAGCGGCCAGCTCCTTGGCCCGTCTCTCCAGGACCTGTGAGACGCGATCGATCTCCTCCACCCCGCTGCGCATCGCGGGGGTGCGCGACTGCCCGGCGCCCAGCTTCTCGGCCATCTCGGCCAGCTGGGTCATCGGCTCGGCCAGACGCCGCGACTGGTTGGTCGCGACCAGGACGCCGGCGACGACCGCCAGCACCGACAGCACCAACACCGCCAGGAGCAGGATCGGCCAGCTCACCGTGCTGGCCCGAAGGGGCCGGTCCACCCGCTCCAGGTGCCAGGCAGCCAGGGCGAAGATCGGCACGCCGAGGATCAGCACCGACAGGACGACGGCGAGCAGCGTGGAACGGATCAGGCGTCGGCGCAACCGTCAGTCTCGTTCGTTCGGCTCGAACCGGAACCCGACGCCGCGCACGGTGGTGATGAACCGTGGCTGCGCGGCGTCGTCGCCGAGCTTGCGGCGCAACACCGAGATGTGCATGTCCAGGGTCTTGGTGGACCCGAACCAGGCGGTCTCCCAGATCTCGCGCATGAGCTGCTCGCGGGAGACGACCTTGCCCTGCTCGCGGATCAGCACGCGCAGAAGGTCGAACTCCTTGGCGGTCAGCTGCAGCTCCTCGCCCTCGAAGAACGCGCGCCGCGCATCCGGGTCGAGCCGCACGACCTCCTCGGGGCCCTCGGTGGTCTCGTGCGGGCTGCGCCGCAGCATGGCGCGCACCCTGGCGAGCAGCTCGGCCAGGCGGAACGGCTTGGTGACGTAGTCGTCGGCCCCGGCGTCCAGGCCCACAACGGTGTCCACCTCGTCGGCACGCGCGGTGAGGATCAGCACCGGGAAGGTCCGGCCGTCCGCGCGCATCCGCCGGCAGACCTCGAGCCCGTCGATGTGCGGCAGACCGAGGTCGAGGACGACCATGTCGGGGTTCTGGGTGGCGCCCTCGAGAGCCTCGCGGCCGTCTGCCCGCACGTCGACCTCGTAGCCCTCGCGCCGCAACGCGCGGGCAAGGGGTTCGGAGATCGCGGGATCGTCCTCGGCGAGCAGCACTCGGGTCATGAGGTCATCGTAGAGGTCGGCCGCATCCGCACCGCGATCTCCTCCGGGTGTCGCCACACGTGTTGCCACATCGTCATCAGCCCTCACCGCCCGGGCCACTGCGGGGTGCGCTTCTCGGCGAACGCGGCCACGCCTTCGGCCCGGTCGGCCGAGAAGGCGGTGGCGCGCCAGCACCCGTCCTCCACCTCGAGGCCCGTGGCGAGGTCGACATCCGCGCCGAGTCGCATGGCGCGTTTGGCCTGCCGCAGTCCCACCGGGGAGTTGCGGGCGATCTGGGCGGCCAGCTCGAGCGCCCGCTCTCGCCCCGTCCCGGGCTCGACCACCTCGTCGACGACGCCGAGACGGGCCGCCTCGTCGGCCTCGAGCCGGCGTGCGGTGAAGACCATGCCCGCCGCCCGGGACCAGCCGATGCGACGGGTGAGCAGCTGGGTGCCGCCGCCGCCGGGGATGACACCGACCGAGACCTCGGGCAGGCCGACGACGGCGCGCGAACCGGCGATGACCAGATCGCAGGAGAGCGCGAGCTCCAGCCCGCCGCCGAGCGCGAAGCCCTCCACCACGGCAATCGCCGGCACGGGGAGGTTCAGCACGCCGGTGTATGCCGCCCGCGCGACCGGACGCTGCCGCATCAGGTCGGCGTCGGTGAACGTGTTGCGCTCCTTGAGGTCCGCCCCGACACAGAACGCCTTCGGGCTGGTGCTGGTGAGGATGACGCACCGAACGCCGTCATCCGCGGCCAGCGCCGCGGTGGCCTTGCCGATCGCCCGGGCCATGGCCGTCGACACCGCGTTCATGGCCTCGGGGCGGTCCAGTGCGAGCTCGGCGACGTGCCCGTCCTTGCCGTGCCGGGTGACGCTCACCAGCGACCCGGTCGCCTCATGGCTCTCCTTGCTCATCTGTGCCTCTTCTCGTATGTCGAGTTGCGGGTCGCGCCGGTCTGGCTCATTCAGTCCTCACGTCGTCGTCGCCGATCCAGAGTCGCTCCGGCCCCGTCGGCCGGACGCCCCGGCGCGCTGCAGCCGCCACGGTGTGATGCGCCCCAGTCCCCGGAGCGTACGCGGCGGCAGCTGCGCCATCTCGAAGCCGGACACGCTCGACAACGCGGTGGCCACCGCGTCGTCAACCACCACGGTGTTCGGCCTGGCCACCGCCGTGAGGCGGCTGGCCCGGTTGACCGTGGTGCCGAAGACGTCGCCGAGTCGCGAGACCACCTGACCACTCGCCATACCCACCCGCACCTTCGGCAGGATGTCGTCCTCCTTGATGGCGTCCACGAGATCGAGGGCGATCGCGGCGGCAGGGGGCGTGCCGATCGTCACGTAGAGGACCTCGTCGCCCACCGTCTTGATGACACGCCCGCCGTGGGCCGCGATGACCTCCGACGCGAGCGCCTCGAACCGCTGGACCACCTGCACCAGCTGGTGCTCGGACAGCCGGCGCACCAGCGCGGTGAAGGAAACCAGGTCGGCGAAGCCGACGACGCGGAAGACGCCCTCGTGGTCGGCCGAGGGCTCGGCATCCGCCACCATGCGCGCGATCGCGGCCGACAGGTGCCGGCGCCAGGCGTAGACGAGCAGCGGCTCGAGCGTGTCGGCCAGCTCGGTCAGCTTCTCCCCCGCGGCCCTGGCGGCGGCCGAACCCGGCACGCCGCGACTGGGCTCGCCCGGTCTGCGCTCGACCGGCTCGGGCGGCTCGTGCTCCAGCACCTCGGCCATCAGCTGGGCCTGCCAGATCGCGAGCCGGTCGGCCGTCCGGCCCATCGCCCGCGTCATCGCCAGCGCGGTGTCCTGGTCGAAGGTGCCGTCACGCACGAGTGTGACCACGGCCCGCAGCGCGGCCAGGTCGGCGTCGGTGAAGACCATGTCCTCGTCCTGGACGTTGGGGAAGCCCAACGCATGCCAGAACCGGCGCGCCGACAGCAGCGAGATGCCGGCGCCGGCGCTGACCTGCCTCCGGCGCATGCTCCGCGGCTCTCCCAGCAGCTGGGCCTCGAGGTCGTCGAGCCCTGGTCGGAACGCGTCCTCGGGTTCGGCCTCGGGGCCGGGCACAGGGTCGGCGCCGGGGCCGGGCACGGGTTCGGTGTGGGGATCGGGCACGGGATCGATCATGCCGTGTCCCTCACGCTCCTCGCCGCCACTCATCACCTCACCCCTTCATTGCCTCACTGCCCCGGCTGGGCGGCACGCACGTGCACGACGTCTCCCGCGGCGTACGGGCGACGGCCGCGGGGCTCGTCGACGACCAGCCGCCCCTGGTCGTCGACGCCGGTCGCCGTGCCGCGCACGACGGCGCCTCCCGGCTGGTGCAGGTCGACGACGCGGCCGACGGTCGTGCACCGGCTGCGGTAGTCCGCTCGTTGGCCCTCCATCGCCGGGCCGCCGGCCCGCCACGCCTCGGTTCGGTCGCGCAGATTCATGAGGTAGCGCTCGATGATGCCCTCGCGCGGGGCGTCCGAGCCGCACAGCCGCAGCGAGGTGGCAGTGTCGACGGGGAGCTCCTCGCGCTCCTGGTCGACGTTGACCCCGGCCCCGACCACGACGAGCTCGTCGCCCGCGGACTGACAGAGCACACCGCACACCTTCCGGAGCCGCTCGTCCTCGTCGTCCGCTGCCCCGGCGAGCACGTCGTTGGGCCACTTGAGCAGCGCGCGGACGCCGGCGACCTCCGACAGCGCAGTGCTCATCGCCAGCCCGGCCAGGAGCGGGACCCAGCCGAGCTCGGACCGGTCGGCTCCGCCCCGGTCTCCGATCGGCACCACGCAGGACACCGCGATCGACGTGCACGGCGGCGCCTCCCACTGCCGCGCCAGACGCCCCCGGCCGGCGCTCTGGTGGTCGGTGAGGACGACCCGCCACGGGTCCGGGCGGCGAAGCGCCTCGAGGTTGGTCGAGTCGACGGAGTCGAAGAAGTCGAGCGCCGCCCAGTGGGAGGT
Organism: Pedococcus sp.; assembly: GCA_036278855.1. Taxonomy (GTDB): domain Bacteria; phylum Actinomycetota; class Actinomycetes; order Actinomycetales; family Dermatophilaceae; genus Pedococcus. Next base: position 51,099 of record DASUKI010000101.1, on the reverse strand, counting down.
CGGTGTGAGCAGCGTCTCGCGCAGGGCCCGGACGTCCAAGGAATCACGCACGGGGCTAAGGCTAGGCTGCCCGCCATGACCGATGCTGCGCGCACCGAGCCAGTCGACGGTGAAGCACCCGACCTGCACACGACCGCCGGCAAGCTCGCCGACCTCTACCGCCGCAACGACGAGGCGGTCCACGCCGGCTCCGCCCGGGCGGTGGAGAAACAGCACGCGAAGGGCAAGCGAACCGCCCGCGAGCGCATCGAGATGCTGATGGACGAGGGCTCGTTCGTCGAGATGGACGAGCTGGCGCGGCACCGGTCGACCAACTTCGACCAGGCGAAGAGCCGCCCCTACGGCGACGGCGTGGTCAGCGGCTACGGCACCGTCGACGGGCGACCGGTGGCGGTGTTCTCCCAGGACTTCACCGTGTTCGGCGGCTCGCTCGGCGAGGTCTTCGGCGAGAAGATCGTCAAGGTGATGGACCTGGCGATGAAGCTCGGCTGCCCCGTCGTGGGCATCAACGACTCGGGCGGCGCGCGCATCCAGGAGGGGGTCGTCGCCCTGGGCCTGTATGCCGAGATCTTCCGCCGCAACGTGCACGCGTCCGGCGTCATCCCCCAGATCAGTCTGGTCATGGGCCCCTGCGCCGGCGGCGCGGTCTACTCCCCCGCGATCACCGACTTCACCGTCATGGTCGACCAGACCAGCCACATGTTCATCACGGGACCCGACGTGATCAAGACCGTCACTGGTGAGGACGTGGGGATGGAGGACCTCGGCGGCGCCCGGTCGCACAACTCCCGCTCGGGGGTGGCGCACTACATGGCCGACGACGAGGACGACGCGATCGCCTACGTGCGTGAGCTGCTGTCCTACCTGCCGTCCAACAACCTCGAGGACCCGCCGCGCTACGGCGAGGACGCGGACCTCGAGGTCGACGACGAGGACCGGTCGCTCGACACGTTCATCCCGGACTCCCCGAACGTCCCCTACGACATGCGCACCATCATCGAACGCGTCGTGGACGACACCGACGAGGGCGTCCCGGACTTCTGCGAGGTCCAGGAGCTGTTCGCCCCCAACATCGTCTGCGGCTTCGGGCGCGTCGACGGGCGACCGGTGGGCGTGGTCGGCAACCAGCCGATGCAGTACGCCGGCTGCCTCGACATCGACGCCTCCGAGAAGGCGGCCCGGTTCGTGCGCACCTGCGACGCGTTCAACATCCCGGTCCTGACCTTCGTCGACGTCCCGGGCTTCCTGCCCGGCACCGACCAGGAGTGGAACGGCATCATCCGCCGTGGCGCCAAGCTGATTTTCGCCTACGCCGAGGCGACGGTGCCGCTGGTCACCGTCATCACCCGCAAGGCCTACGGCGGCGCCTACGACGTCATGGGTTCCAAGCACCTGGGGGCCGACATCAACCTCGCCTGGCCCACCGCCCAGATCGCCGTCATGGGCGCGCAGGGCGCGGTGAACATCCTCTACCGCAAGCAGATCGCCAAGGTCGCCGAGGAGTCCGGCGGCGACCAGGCCGCCATCGACGCCGCCCGCGCGGGCTTCATCCAGGAGTACGAGGACACCCTCGCCAACCCCTACGTCGCCGCGGAGCGCGGTTACGTCGACTCGGTCATCCCGCCCTCCTACACCCGCGCCTACGTCACGAAGGCGCTGCGCACCCTGCGCACCAAGCGCGAGACCCTGCCGGCGAAGAAGCACGGCAACATCCCCTTGTGAGCCACGCCTACGAAGACCACCCGTATGACGTCCGCCCACCCGATGACCGAGGAGCCTCCCGTGGCCACGACCGACGACCAGACCGCGGCGTCGCCCTGGATCGTGCGAGGACACCCCTCGACCGTCGAGCTGGCCGCGTTGGTGGCCGTCCTGGCCGGGGCCGCTGCGGGCGGGGGCAGCGAGAGCGACGACGGGTCCGAGACGGGCGTCGCGGTCTGGGCCGCGCGCGATCGACTCGTCCGATCGGGCCTTCATCCGGGGCCCGGTCGATGGCGCGCGTCCGCGCTGCCGCGCTGACGTCGACGTGGCCGCGGTCGCCGGGTACCTTCTGCCTGTGACCCCTGACACCTCACCCGGCACCGCACGTCCCGCCACCGCGATCGACGGCATCGCGGACGCCTTTGTGGACGCGTCGGTCGACCTCAGCCCGATCGGCGCGACCTACCTCGGCATCCCGGGGCACGACGAGGATCTGGACGACTTCTCGCCAGATGGCTACGCGCGCCACTCCGAGCTGCGTCGCGGGACCCTCGAGCAGCTGGCGGCCTCGGAGCCCGTCGACGACGTCGACCGGACCACTCTCGCCGCCATGACCGAACGGCTCGAGCTGGCGGAGGAGGAGTACGCGGCGGGGCTCGACGAGATGTCCCTGAACGTCATCGCCTCGCCCCTGCAGGACGTGCGCGGCATCTTCGACCTCATGCCGACCGACACCGACGAGCAATGGTCGGTCATCGCATCGCGCATGGCCAAGGTGCCCACGGCGCTCGACCAGTGGGTGACCTCCCTGCGCCTGGCCGCCTCGCGCGGCGACGTCAGCCCGCGACGACAGGTGCAGGCCTGCATCAAGCAGTGTCTCGAGTTCACCTCGGAGGACGGCTACTTCGCGTCCCTCGTGAAGGGGGCCAGCGGTGGCGACCGAGACCTTGGCGCGGGGGTGGCCGCCGACCTCGAGGCCGCCGTGCACGAGGCCGCTTCGGCCTACTCCACCCTCGCGGACACGTTGCGCACCGAGTTCCTCGACCAGGCGCCGGAGTCGGACGCCTGTGGGCGCGAGCGCTACCAGCTCTTCTCTCGTGCCTTCCTCGGGACGGAGGTCGACCTGGAGGAGACCTACGCCTGGGGTCAGGAGGAGCTCGCCCGCATCACCGCGGAGATGGTCACCGTGGCGGAGCGGATCCGGCCCGGCGCCACCGTCAAGGAGGCAGTCGAGCTGCTCGACGCCGACGTTCGCTACCAGCTGCACGGCACCGAGGAGTTGCAGCGGTGGATGCAGGAGAAGGCCGACGGTGCCATCGAAGCGCTCGCCGGCAGCCACTTCGACATCCCCGACCCCGTCCGGGCCATCGAGTGCCGCATCGCGCCCACCCAGACGGGCGGCATCTACTACACCGGGCCGAGCGAGGACTTCAGCCGTCCCGGGCGGATGTGGTGGTCGGTGCCCAAGGGGGTGGAGGAGTTCGGGACCTGGCGCGAGCTGACGACCGTCTACCACGAAGGCGTGCCCGGCCACCACCTGCAGGTGGGCCAGACGGTGTTCCGCAGCGAGACCCTCAACCGCTGGCGTCGGCTGATGGCGTGGACCTCCGGCCACGGCGAGGGCTGGGCCCTGTATGCCGAGCGGTTGATGTCCGAGCTGGGCTACATGGACGACCCGGGCGACCGGATGGGCCTGCTGGACGGCCAGTCCCTCCGCGCGGCCCGTGTGGTGCTGGACATCGGATTCCACTGCGGGTTCGAGGCACCGGAGTCGGTGGGCGGCGGCGCGTGGACCTACGACAAGGCGTGGGAGTTCCTCACCGCCCACGCCAACATGGCCGAGGGCTTCCTGCGGTTCGAGCTCGACCGCTACCTCGGCTGGCCGGGTCAGGCGCCCTCCTACAAGATCGGCGAGCGGCTGTGGCTGGGGCTGCGCGACGAGGTCCGTCAGCGCGAGGGCGACGCCTTCGACATCAAGGCCTTCCACCGGCGCGCGCTGGACGTGGGCGGCGTCGGGCTGGACGCGCTGCGCACGGCCGTCCTGGGTTTCGACCGAACCAGCTGACAGTCCGCATCGCTCCGCTCCACCCTCGCCGCTGTCGTCGTCGCGTCCCGAACCTCGCCCGCGGTCTGACAGGATCACCGCGTGGACGTCGCACTGCTGCTCGTGTCGCTCACCGCCACGATCCTCGTCTTCGCGGCGGTCGCCCGCCGCTTCGAGCTGCCCGCGCCGCTGCTGCTGATCGTGATCGGGATCCTGGCGTCCTTCATGCCGTTCCTGCCCACGGTGCCCCTCAGCCCCGAACTCGTCCTGGTGGGGCTGCTGCCGCCGCTGCTGTATGCCGCCGCGATGCAGAGCTCGCTCGTCGACTTCCGGAGCAACAAGTCCGCCATCGGATTCCTCTCCGTGGGCCTGGTGATCTTCACCGCCGCCGGTGTCGGGCTGGTGGCGTGGTGGCTGCTGCCGGTGCCCTTCAGCGCGGCGTTCGCACTCGGAGCGGTCGTGGCTCCGCCGGATGCCGTCGCCGCCACCAGCATCGCCCGGCGGATCGGTCTGCCCCGTCGCATCGTCACCGTGCTCGAGGGAGAGTCGCTGGTCAACGACGCGACCGCCCTGGTGCTCGTGCGGACGGCGATCGCCGCGATCGGCGGTTCCTTCAGCCTCTGGCCGGTCCTCGGACACTTCCTCCTCTCGGCGTTCGGCGGGTTGGCGGTCGGTCTGGTGACCGCCGGGATCATGGGCGTGATCCGCAAGCGGATCACGCACACTGCCACTGACACCGCGTTGTCCTTCGTCACCCCGTTCGTGGCCTACCTGCCTGCTGAGCACATCCACGCGTCCGGCGTCCTCGCCGTCGTGGTCGCGGGGCTGGTGCTGGCCCACCAGGCCACTCGCATCCAGAGCGCCTCGGCGCGGCTCGCGGCAGGGATCAACTGGACCACCGTCCAGTTTCTGCTGGAGAACGCCGTCTTCTTGCTCATCGGACTCCAGATGCGCACGATCCTCACCGATGTCGGCAGCTCACCCGTGCCGTGGAGCACCATCGCCGTGGCCAGCGCGGGCGTCCTTGCGGCCACCATCCTGCTGCGGCCGATCTGGGTCTTCCCGCTGCGTGGCCTCGTGCTGCACGAGCACTCCGAGCAGGGGGAGCGCACGCCGTGGACCCACTCCGCCATCGTCGCGTGGGCGGGGATGCGGGGCGTGGTCACCCTGGCCGCCGCCTTCATCCTGCCGAGCGAGACCGAGCACCGCGAGGTCCTCGTGCTGATCGCGATGGTCGTCACCGCGGGAACGCTGTTGTTGCAGGGTTCGACGCTGCCCTGGCTCGCCCGACGGCTGAACGTCCACGGCCCGGACCCCCGCGAGGACGCGCTCCAGGAGGCCACCGTGCTGCAGACCGCAGTCGCCGCGGGACTGGCCGTCCTCGACGACCTGCAGGAGGGCGTCGACACCGACACGGTGCGCACGCTGCGGGAGCGTTCCCAGCGACGCACCAACGTCGTCTGGGAGCGTCTGGGCGGCGACAGCGGCGAGGAGACGCCGGGCGAGTCCTACCGCCGGCTCCGCCTCGAGATGCTGCAGGCCGAGCGGGCCTCCGTCCTGGAGATCCGCGACTCGGGCACCGCGGACCACGAGGTGCTCAGCCACGTGATGGCCGCGCTCGACCTGGAGGAGTCGATGCTGGACCGGCTCGACGCGCGCACCCGGGACCTCAACGACGCGACCCTGCGGTCGGGGCTGGACCAAGGCGGGTGCGAACACCTGCGCCACGCCGATCTGCACGTGACCCCGAAGACCCCGCACGGCTGCCCGGACTGTGAGCGCGAGGGCACCCGCACCGTGCACCTGCGGTTGTGCCTCGCCTGCGGCAACGTGGGCTGCTGCGACTCGTCGGAGGGCCAGCACGCCCGGCGCCACTACCACGACACCGGTCACCCCGTCATCCGCAGCTTCGAGCCGGGCGAGGCGTGGCGCTGGTGCTTCGTGGACCAGATCACCGGCTGACGGGCCCCACCGGACCAACTCCGCGAACCCGCGGACTCTGCACGCGCACCCGGCACCGCTGGGCGCTAATCTCGCGGGGTGCCCGCGCCGATCCCGCTCGTCCTCGCCTCTGCCTCCCCCGCGCGACGGGAGACGCTCACGGCTGCCGGCATCACGCCATACGTGCTCGTCTCCCACGTGGACGAGGACGCGGCCGTCGCGGAGGCCACCGCCGTGAACGGGAGGCTGGCCCCCGAGGACGTCGCGCTGCTGCTGGCTCGCGCGAAGTGCGAGGCGGTGGCCCACGTGCTCGCCACCGACGGGGGCCCCGCCGACGCGCCGGCGGACGCGCTCGTGCTCGGCTGCGACTCGGTGCTCGAGCTCGACGGTGAGGCGCACGGCAAGCCCACGGACAGTGCGGAAGCCGTCGCTCGGTGGCGGCGGATGCGGGGGCGGTCCGGCGTCCTGCACAGCGGCCACTGGCTGGTGGACGACCGTGACCCGGCCGATGGTGGCACCGGCGCCACCATCGGCGCGGTGAGCTCCACGACCGTGCACTTCGCCGACCTGTCCGACGCGGAGATCGAGGCGTATGTCGCAACCGGTGAACCCTTGCGCGTGGCAGGGGCGTTCACCATCGACGGTCTCGGCGGGGCGTTCGTCGCCAGCATCGAGGGAGACCACCACACGGTGGTCGGGCTCAGCCTGCCCTTGCTGCGCGACCTGTTGAGGGACGTCGGGGTCGGCTGGTTCGAGCTGGTCGGCCCTCCCGACGCGTGACCGGCCCCTGGGGGTGCCGGTGGCCCGGAACAGGACCGCCGGCGCCGGCGAAGGGCTGGGCAGGAGCCGTGCGACAGCCGGCCGCGGCCGCGCTCATCGGTGCGACAGCGGCCGCGATCGCGCTCAGCGGGCCGGCTCGAGGCGCTCGCTGCCTGCGAAGTCCTCTGCGTCCGTGTCGACCCCGGTGGGGTCCCACCGGATCACGGCCAGCGACAGGAAACCGAGCAGCGGGAAGATCGCGATCAGCCAGAAGACCCCGGAGCCCATGGACGTGGCGAGGATCGGGAAGAAGAACAGGGACACGACCGAGAAGAGCCGCTTGGTGCCCTCGGTGAAGCCGACGCCGGTGCCGCGCAGGCTCGTGGGGTAGCTGAGCGTCGCGTAGGCCATCTGGGTCGCGCCCGGCCCGCCGGCCTGCGCGAAGATGAAGACGGCGAGCATGATCACGGCGATGCCGAGCACGGCGCCGGTCGGGACACCGATCACCGCCAGCACCACCAGCGAGGCCGTCTGCAACCCGAACCCGACCAGCGTCAGTGAGCGGGCGCCGGCCCGGCTCACCAGGGCGACCCCGAGCAGACCGCCCACCACGCCGAAGCCGATGTTGATCACCAGCGACGACACGATCGTGGTCAGCTCGCCCTGGTGGAAGAGGTTCGCGATGATCAGCGGGGTGCCGTAGGCCACCGCGTTGTAGCCGAACGTGGAGAACACCGCGATGGCGAGCGCGGCCAGGGTCCGCACACGGTACTGCGGCGACCACAGCCTGGTGAGCGCTGCGCGGCGGGACCGCAGCGACGGGCGGGAGCTGGTCGCGGCGACGTCCGGCGCCAGCTCGGCGTCGATGCCGTAGGTGCTGCGCAGGATGTCGGCGGCGCCACGCAGGTCGCCCTGCCCGGCCAGCCACTGCGGTGACTCCTTGAGGTAGCGCCGCCGGACGACCAGCACCACGAGAGCGGGCACTGCGCCGAAGCCGACGACGTAGCGCCACAGGTGCGCCTGGCTGGAATCGGGCAGGGCGAGAAACAGCACCAGCACCACCAGGTAGCCGAACCCGGTGGCCGCGTACCAGGCCGGGGACCAGCCGTTCACCCGCTGGCTGCGGTTGCCCCGTCCGCGCAACGAGGAGAACTCGGCGAGGAACGCCATGGCGACCGGCATGTCCAGCCCGACCCCGATGCCCATCAGGAAGCGGAAGACGATGAGGGTCCAGACGTCCGGCGCCAGCGCGCAGCCGATCGCTGCGACGACGAAGAACACCATGTCGGCCATGAACAGCCGGTAGCGACCGATCCGGTCGACCAGCACGCCGCCGGACAGCGCGCCGAGGGCTGCGCCCACCATGATGGCGGCGTTGACGACTCCCGTCATGGTGCCGCTCAGCCCGAACTGCCGCTTGATCTCGGTGATCCCGAACGCGATCGAGGAGAAGTCGTAGGCGTCCATGAAGACACCGCCGAACGCGAGCAGCACCACCATCGCCGCACCCCGGCGCGGCGTGGCGTGGTGCGCGACGGCACGGGCGACGTCGGCAGCGGATCGGATGACGAGGGGCTCACCCGCCGGGATCGCCGGCGCGGTGGGGACGGATGAAGGCATAACCGGAGGTTAGGAACCCTCGCCCTTTCCGTGATGAGTGGTCCAGATAGTGACCGTCCGGCTCAGCCACCGGCTCGCAGCGGGGTCCGCCGCCATGGATGTCTTGCGCGGACGGCCCAGCTCGCGGTTATTCCGTTGACCGACACCGTCGTGCTTGCCTAGCGTCGAAGTGCCGCTCCGGCCCCCGCACCGCACGCGGTCTACTCGAGGGACAGGCATGACGACGACAGAACGACGCGAACAGCATGACCACCGACCTACTCGCGAGCTCGAGCTGGTGCTCGACTCGCCGCTGCGCCGACGCATCCTGGCCACGCTCGCCGGGGTGGACCGGGCCGACTTCGCGTTCGTCCGTGACGCCGTCGAGGTCTCCGGCTCGGTGCTGTCGAGGCAGGTGGCGATGCTCTCCCGCGCGGGCCTGGTGACCACGAGCCGCGGCACGATCGCCCGGCGCCGAGGCGTCTGGCTCTCGCTCACCACCAGGGGCAGCCGGGCCCTTCAGGACCACTGGGCGCAAGCCCTGCGCTCCGACGCCTGAGGCCGTCGGTGTGGGTCAGACCGGGGGCACGCCGCGACGACGCTCGCTGAAGCCGCGGTCGCGGCGCGCGGCGTAGCGCAGCCGGTGCAGCAGCTCGCCACGGAGCGCGTCGGCCTCCACGACACCGTCGAGCACCAGGTCGGAGAGGAGCCGCTCGAGGTCGACGTCCTGTTCGTACTCGGCGCGCTTGTCCTGGATGAACTGCTCGCGCTCCGCCGGGTCCTCGATCGCGTTGATCTTGTTGGCATACACGGCGTTGACGGCCGCCTCGGGACCCATCACCGCGATGCGGGCGGTCGGCAGTGCCAGCGTCGCGTCCGGACCGAAGCCCGGCCCGGCCATCGCGTAGAGCCCGGCGCCGTAGGCCTTCCGCACCACGACGCAGAACTGCGGCACCGTCGCCTCGGAGACCGCGGTGACCATCTTCGCGCCGTGCCGGATGATGCCGCCGCGCTCGACCTCCGAGCCGATCATGAAACCAGGCACGTCGGCGAGGTAGATGAGCGGGATGTTGAACGCGTCACACAACCAGATGAAGCGGGCGGCCTTGTCGGCGCTGTCGGTGAACAGCACACCTCCCTTGACCGCCGAGTTGTTGGCGACGAGGCCGACGGTCTCCCCGGCCATCCGCCCGAAGCCGACGACCAGCTCGGGGGCGAACAGCGGTTTGATCTCGAAGAACGAGTCGGCGTCCACCAGCCCGTCGATCACCTCGTGGACGTCGAACGGTGTGCTCTCCCGCTCGGGCACCGTGGTCGGAGTCAGCTCCTGGGCCGGCTCCTCGGGCACGTATGACGGAGGGGCACCCCGCCAGTTCGACGGCACGTAGGAGAAGTAGAGCCTGGCGAGCTCGACCGCCTCGGTGTCGTCCTCCGCCAGCAGGTCACCGCATCCGGAGACCGAGCAGTGCATGCGGGCGCCGCCCATGTCCTCGAGCGAGACCTTCTCGCCCACCACCATCTCGGCCATCCGCGGACTGCCGAGGTACATCGACGCGTTTCCGTCGACCATGATCACCAGGTCGGTGAAGGCGGGGATGTAGGCACCCCCGGCCGCGGACGGCCCGAAGAGACAACAGATCTGGGGCACCTTGCCCGACAGCGCCACCTGGTTGTGGAAGATCCGCCCGGCGCCCCGGCGGCCCGGGAAGAGCTGGACCTGGTCGGTGATGCGCGCGCCGGCGGAGTCGATGAACCAGAAGACCGGCAGCTCCTCGCGCAGCGCCGCCTCGGTGGCGCGGATGATCTTCTCAACCGTGCGAGCACCCCACGAACCGGCCTTGACGGTCGGGTCGTTGGCCACGACGATCGCCGGTCGGCCGTCGACCGTCCCCCGCCCGGTCACCACACCGTCGGCAGGCAGCCCGGACGCCATGGCGTTGGCGAAGCGGCCGTCCTCGACGAACGAGCCCTCGTCGAAGAGCAGCGCGATCCGGTCCCGGACGTAGAGCTTGCCCTGCGCGTCGAGCTTGGCGCGGGCCTTGTCGGTGAGCGTCTCGGACGCCAGGTGCGCCGCGGTGAGCCGGGCCCGCACGTCCGCGACCTTCGGGTCACCACCCTGCGTCGGTCCGGAGAACGGCGCGGGCCCCGAAGCGGATCGGGAGGTGGGGTGACTCGTCATACCGACGTCTCCTGTCGTGACCAGGTGGAGTTCATGCGCAGCTCACGCTTGGGGCAGTCCGAGGCCACGGGCGATGACCATGCGCTGGACCTCGCTCGTGCCCTCACCGATCTCGAGGATCTTCGCATCACGGTAGAACCGCGCCACCGGGAACTCCTCCATGAAACCGTTGCCGCCGAAGACCTGGGTGGCGATGCGGGTCGCGGTCACGGCCGCCTCGGTGGAGTAGACCTTGCAGATCGCGGCCGCCTGCTTGACCTCCCGCACCGAGCGGCGACCGGCGGTGAGCTCGTCCTTGAGCCACGCCGCCTTGTAGGTCAGCAGCCGCGACGCCTCGACCATCACGGCCAGGTCCGCGAGCGGGAAGGCAACCCCCTGGTTGGCCCCGATCGGCTTGCCGAACGCGATCCGGCTTCCCGCATAGTCGGTCGTCGCCTCGAGGCACGCCTGCGCCAGGCCGACCGCGAGCGCGCTGATCGCGATGCGGCCGTCATCGAGGGTCTTGAGGAACTGCCTGAAGCCGGATCCCTGCTCGCCCAGGAGGTTTGCGGCCGGCACGCGGCAGTCGTCGAAGCTCAGCCCGTGGGTGTCGGACACGTGCCAGCCGAGCTTTTCGTAGCCCGGCTCGACCGTGAACCCGGGCGTCCCGGCCGGCACCATGATGGCGCTCAGCTGCGGCGACCCGTCCACGTTCTCGCCCGTCTTCGCGGTGACGGTGACCACGGACGTGATGTCGGTGCCGGAGTTGGTGATGAAGGCCTTGGCCCCGTTGATCACCCACTCGTCGCCGTCCAACCGGGCGCGCGTCCTGGTCGCGGCGGCGTCGGAGCCGGCCTCCGGCTCGGTCAGCCCGAATCCGGCGAGCGCACGACCGGCGACGAGGTCGGGCAGCCACTGCTGCTTCTGCTCCGCCGAGCCGTAGGTGAGGATCGGGTTGATGCCGAGGCCCACGCCGGCCGAGAGGGTGATGCCGATCGACTGGTCGACCCGGCCGAGCTCCTCGATGGCGAGGCACTGGTAGGTGAACGCACCCTCGGCGAGTCCGGCGCCGCCATACTCCTCCGGCGCGACCAGCCCGAAGAGCCCGAGCTCGCCCATCTTGGGGACCAGCTCGGTCGGGAAGTAGTGCTTGCGGTCCCAGTCGGCGATGTGCGGGGCGATCTCGGCCTCGGCGAACTCGCGGACCAGCCTGCGGAAGTCCTCGTGGTCCTGGGAGAGCTCGAACATGGTGGGCCTTTCTGGAGGACGCAGTCTCTCGGAACGGTTGACGTTGACGTCAACGTAAGGCAAGGATAGCGCCATGACAAGCCGGACGACCGCCCCCACCGACGCGCTGCCCGACGAGCCCGCGCGGGAGTGGACGATCGCCGAGGTGGCGCAGGAGTTCGGGGTCACCCACCGCACGGTCCGCCACTACGAGGAGCTCGGCCTGATCTCGCCGGAGCGGCGCGGCACCCGGCGCGTCTACCACCGCCGAGACCGCACCCGGCTCGCCCTGGTCCTGCGCGGCAGGCGCCTCGGGTTCCCCCTCGAGGAGATCAGCAGGATCGTCAACATGTATGACGAGCCGCCGGGTGAGCAGGGCCAGCTCGCCTACCTGCTCGGCCAGATCACCGACCGTCGCCGGGACCTCGAGCAACGCAGGCGCGACATCGAGGACTCGCTGCAGGAGCTGGACGAGCTCGAGCGGCGCTGCCGGCGAGACCTGAGCGCGCTGGAGCCGGCCAGCCCCTAGGGTGTGCCCCGCAACCGTGGGACCCGGGCCGCGGAGACCACGACCGGTGGCTCCCGCGGGAGGCGCTAGGCTCCGACACCATGGCGCCCATCAGCACTGTCCTCATCGCCAACCGCGGCGAGATCGCCGTCCGCATCGCCCGCGCGTGCAAGGACAGCGGCCTTGCTTCCGTTGCGGTGTATGCCGACCCGGACCGCGACGCGCTGCACGTCAAGGTCGCCGACGAGGCCTACGCGCTGGGCGGCACGACCCCGGCCGACTCCTACCTGGTGCAGGAGAAGCTGCTCGACATCGCCCGGCGCGCCGGCGCCGACGCGGTGCACCCCGGTTACGGGTTCCTCTCCGAGAACGCATCGTTCGCGCGGGCGGTGATCGAGGCCGGGCTGGTCTGGATCGGCCCTCCGCCCGAGGCGATCGACGCCCTCGGCGACAAGGTGCAGGCCCGGCACATCGCTGCCAAGGCCAACGCTCCCCTGGTGCCCGGCACCGCCGACCCAGTCTCGGGCTCCGACGAGGTCGTCGCCTTCGCCGAGGAACACGGCCTGCCCATCGCCATCAAGGCCGCCTTCGGTGGCGGCGGCCGTGGCCTCAAGGTCGCCCGCACCCTCGAGGAGGTGCCCGAGCTCTACGACTCCGCGGTCCGTGAGGCGGTGGCGGCGTTCGGCCGCGGCGAGTGCTTCGTCGAGCGCTACCTGGACAAGCCGCGGCACGTCGAGACCCAGTGCCTGGCCGACACGCACGGCAACGTGGTGGTCGTCTCCACCCGCGATTGCTCGCTGCAGCGACGGCACCAGAAGCTGGTCGAGGAGGCGCCCGCGCCGTTCCTGTCGGACGAGCAGCACGCCGAGCTGGTGCGGGCGTCGAAGGCGATCCTGTCCGAGGCCGGCTACGTGGGGGCCGGCACCTGTGAGTTCCTCGTGGGCCAGGACGGCACGATCTCGTTCCTCGAGGTCAACACCCGCCTGCAGGTCGAGCACCCCGTCACCGAGGAGGTGACCGGGGTCGACCTGGTACGTGAGCAGTTCCGCGTCGCGAACGGTGAGCCGCTCGGCTACGACGACCCCGAACCGATCGGGCACAGCTTCGAGTTCCGCATCAACGGCGAGGACCCGGGGCGAGGGTTCCTGCCGGCACCCGGCGTCGTCTCCGTCTTCCGTCCCCCCTCGGGCCCGGGCGTGCGCCTCGACTCGGGCGTCGAGGCCGGCGACGTCATCTCGGGCGCCTTCGATTCGATGCTGGCCAAGCTCATCGTCACGGGCCGTGACCGCACCGAGGCGCTCGAGCGCTCTCGCCGGGCGCTGGACGAGTTCGTCGTCGAGGGCATGCCCACGGTGTTGCCCTTCCACCGCGCCGTCGTCTCGGACGAGGCCTTCGCCCCCGCCGACGCGGAGCAGCCCTTCTCGACGCACACCCGGTGGATCGAGACCGAGTTCGACAACACGATCGAGCCGTATGCCGGGCCGGTCGCCGACTCGCCGGACCAGGACGAGGAGCGCCAGCGGGTCGTCGTCGAGGTCGGTGGCAAGAGGCTCGAGGTGGTGCTGCCCGGCGGCTTCGCGCTCGGCGCAGTTGGAGGGAGCGCAGCGGTGAATCGGCAGCGGGCGCCGCGACGCTCGAGCCGCTCCAAGGGCGGGACCCAGGCGTCCGGCGACTCGCTGACCGCCCCCATGCAGGGCACGATCGTCAAGATCGCCGTCGAGGACGGACAGTCCGTCGAACAGGGTGACCTGGTGGTCGTCCTCGAGGCGATGAAGATGGAGCAGCCGATCAACGCGCACAAGGCCGGCACCATCTCGGGCCTGACCGCCTCCGTCGGCGAGACCGTGACCAACGGCGCCGTCATCGCAGACATCAAGGACTGACGCCGCACCGCCGGCCCCACTGTTCCTACACTGGGTAGGTGCTCATGACCCTCGCCGCCGCCGGCCAGCAACCTCAACAGGGGCTCTCGTGGATCAATGTCGCGATCCTCGTGCTGGTGATCGCCGTGTGCTGGCCGCTGCTGCAAAGGATCCGCAAGAAGGCCCGCGACTCGAGGCGGGCCCGCTGGGCTCGTGAAGATGCCGAGCACGAGGCACGGTTGCGCAACCACCCGGAGCCGTCCGATCCACGAAAGCTGCCCGGCGACCCCGACTGACCCGGCGTTCCCCCCGACGCTGCGAAAGATCCCCGCGCTCGACTGACGTGCAGTCGTTCCCGAGCAGCGCGCCGACGCCCGCTGCCGGGTGCAGCCACGGCCACCGGCACACCGCAGCTCGCGCTGGCGCTACCCCCCGACACGCCGAGGACACGCCGGTATGGCAGCCACTCGCCATACCAGTGCCAGCGCGACGTGCGATCTGCAGAGGTGAGCCAGGCGTTGTGTCCTGTCGGTGGCTAGTCCTCCTCGAGGGAGTGCAGCTTGCGCGCGGCCTCGGCGATGGAGCCGGACAGCGACGGGTAGATGGTGAAGGTGCTGGCCAGCTGGTCCACCGTCAGCCGGTTCTGCACGGCGAGCGCGACCGGGAAGATCAGCTCGGAGGCCCGCGGAGAGACCACCACCCCACCCACCACGATGCTGGTGCCGGTGCGAGCGAACAGCTTCACGAACCCGTCCTGGACGTTCTGCATCTTGGCGCGCGGGTTCGTCGCCAGCGGCAGCATGACCGCCTGGGCCTCGACGACACCCTCGTCGATGTCCTTCTGGGAGAAGCCGACCGTCGCGATCTCCGGGTCCGTGAAGATGTTGGCGCTGATGGCCCGCCGGTTGAGCGGTGCGACCGCGTCACCGAGGGCGTGGGCCATCGCGATCCGTCCCTGCATCGCCGCCACCGACGCCAGGGGAACGACACCGGTGCAGTCGCCCGCGGCGTAGATGCCCTGCCTCGAGGTGCGTGACACCCGGTCGACGCGCAGGTGGCCGGACTCGCGCAGGTCGACACCGGCCTCCTCGAGCCCGAGTCCCGCCGTGGCGGGGATCGACCCGACCGCGAGCAGCGCGTGCGACCCGTCGACCGTGCGGCCGTCGACGAGGGTGACGGTGACCCCGTCGGGGGTGCGCTCGACCCCGGCGGCGCGGGAGCGGTTCATGACCTGCATGCCGCGACGGCGGAACACGTTCTCGATCACGGTCGCGGCGTCGGCATCCTCACCGGGCAGGACCCGGTCGCGGGAGGAGACGAGGACGACCTCGCTGCCGAGCCCGAGGTAGGCGTGCGCGAGCTCGGCGCCGGTCACCCCGGAGCCCACGACGATCAGCTTGGTGGGCAGCTCCTTCAGCGCATAGATCTGTTGCCAGGTGAGGATCCGCTCGCCGTCCGGCCTCGCGGTGTCCATCACGCGGGGGGTGGACCCCGTCGCCACCAGCACGACATCGGCGGCGAGGTCCTCCTCGGTCCCGTCGGCGCACTCGACGTGCACCAGGTCCGGCGCGGTGAGCCGCCCCACGCCACGGCACACCCGCACCCCGTCGGACGCGAGGCGCTCGCCGATGTCGCGGCTCTGGGCAGCAGCCAGGTCGAGGATCCGGGCGTTGACGTCGGCCATGTGGGCCATCGCCGTCTCTCCCGGAGCCTCGTGGAACCCCACCCCGAGCTCCCGGGCAGCGGTGAACCGGGAGAGGAAGTCCGAGGTCGAGATCAGGGCCTTGCTCGGGACGCAGTCCGTGAGCACGGACGCTCCCCCGAGACCGTCCCGGTCCACCACGGTGACCGTCGCGCCGAGCTGGGCAGCGACCAGCGCGGCTTCGTAGCCCCCTGGTCCGCCCCCGAGGACGACCACTGACTTCTGCGGATCATTCACGGGGTCATCCAACCACCACCAGCGCGCCGTGACGGCACCCCGTCAGCCCGCCCACGTGCCGTCCGGCCGGACCGGTGGGGGGCTTGCGGGCCGGCGAGTCGGGTGTGGGCTCCACGGATACGATGCGCTGCGTGACCGACCCCACGGAAGACACCCCGGAACTCGACCGACCCGACGTCGACCCCTTCGAGGTGGCCCGCGCGGCGGCCGCGGTGATCGCAGAGCGCAGCGGCACCGACCACCACGACATCGCCCTGGTCCTCGGCTCCGGCTGGGGGCAGACCGGTGACCTGGTCGGCGAGACCGTCGCCACCATCGACAACGCGGACGTGCCGGGCTTCGCGGCCGCTGCGGTCGCGGGGCACTGCGGTGTCATGCGCTCGGTGACGGTCGGCGACACCGGGCGTCGCGCGCTCGTCTTCGGCACCCGCACCCACTTCTATGAGGGCCGCGGGGTCAGGGCGGTGGCGCACGGAGTGCGGACGGCCGCCGCGGCGGGGTGCTCCACCATCGTGCTGACCAACGGCTGCGGCGGGCTCAACCCCGCATGGGGGCCAGGCACGCCGGTGCTGATCCGGGACCACCTCAACCTCACGGCGGCCTCACCCATCGAGGGCGCCCACTTCGTCGACCTGACCGACCTCTACACACCACGGCTGCGCGAGCTCGCCCGCGAGGTGGACCCCGACCTGGATGAGGGTGTCTACGTGCAGTTCCGCGGCCCGCACTACGAGACGCCGGCCGAGGTGGCGATGGCCAAGGTGCTCGGTGGCGACCTGGTCGGCATGTCCACGACGCTCGAGGCGATCGCCGCCCGCGAGAGCGGCCTGGAGGTCCTCGGCATCTCCCTCGTCACCAATCTCGCCGCCGGGATCTCCGAGCAGGCGCTGTCGCACGATGAGGTCATCGAGGCGGGAGCCGCCGCTGCCGACCGGTGCGGCCGGCTGCTGGCGCAGATCGTCCGCCGGGCAGTGGCATGACGGCGGCGGACCGCGGGGACGACCTGCTCGAGCAGGCGGCTGCGTGGCTGGCCGACGACCCGGACCCGGACACCCGCGCCGAGCTGCGGGACCTGCTCGACCGGGCGCCGCACGACGCGGCAGCGCGCGCCGACCTGGCCGACCGGTTCAGCGGGTTGCTCGAGTTCGGCACCGCGGGGCTGCGCGGAGAGCTCGGCGCCGGCCCGAACCGGATGAACCGTGCGGTGGTCATCCGGACGGCAGCCGGCCTCACGGCATACCTGAAGCACACGGTGGACGACCCGGCCGTGGTGATCGGCTTCGACGCGCGGCGCGGCTCCGACGACTTCGCCCGGGACACGGCGGCGGTCGTGACGGCTGCCGGTGGTCATGCGATGGTGCTGCCCCGTCCGCTGCCGACCCCGGTGCTGGCGTTTGCGATCCGGCACCTCGGCGCCGACGCCGGTGTCATGGTGACGGCGAGCCACAACCCGCCCCAGGACAACGGCTACAAGGTCTATCTCGGGGACGGCAGCCAGATCGTCCCCCCCGCGGACGCGGACATCTCGACCGAGATCGGTCGGGTCGAGTCGGTGCGATCGGTGCCGCTCGCCACGGACGGCTGGGTCACGATGGGCGACGAGCTCGTCGACGCCTACCTCGAGGCCACCGCGGCCGTGGTCGCGCCGGACAGCCCACGAGAGATCAGCATCGTTCACACGGCGCTGCACGGTGTCGGCAGCCAAGTGCTGGTGTCCGCCTTCGAGAGGGCCGGCTTCCCGCCCCCGACGCTGGTGGACAGCCAGGCCGAGCCGGACCCGGACTTCCCGACCGTCCCCTTCCCCAACCCGGAGGAACCCCGGGCGATCGACGCGGCGTTGGCGCTGGCTGCGGAGGTGCACCCCGACCTCGTGCTCGCCAACGACCCCGACGCCGATCGGTGTGCCGTGGCGGTGCCCGACCCGGCTGCCGCCACGAAGCTCGACCCGGCGGGGTGGCGGATGCTGCGCGGCGACGAGGTCGGCGCCCTGATCGGCGCGCACCTGCTCGCCCGCGGGGTGGGAGCCGACGCCGTCTTCGCCAACTCGATCGTCTCGTCCCGACTGCTGGCCGCGATGGCCGCCGATGCCGGGATCCGGCACGAGGAGACGCTGACCGGGTTCAAGTGGATCGCCCGGGTGCCGGGCCTGCGCTACGGCTACGAGGAGGCGCTCGGCTACTGCGTGGCTCCTGGAACGGTGCGTGACAAGGACGGGGTCAGCGCGGCGCTGCTGGTGGCCGAGCTGGCCGCCACGCTGCACGGTGAGGGACGCACGCTGCTGGACGTGCTGGACGACCTGGCCGTGGCGCACGGGGTGCACGCCACCGACGCCTTCTCCGTGCGGGTCGCCGACCTGTCCCTGATCGCGACGGTGATGGCGCGCCTGCGGGAGCGGCAGCCCGGTTCGATCGCCGACGTCGCGGTCTCTCGGGTGGACGACCTCGCGGTCGGGACACCACAGCTGCCCGCCACCGAGGGGTTGCGCTACCACCTCGCCGACGGGAGTCGGGTCATCGTGCGGCCGAGCGGGACCGAACCCAAGCTCAAGGTCTACCTCGAGGCCGTCGTCCCGGTCGGCGGTGGGGGGCTGGGTGCCGCGCGCGCCGAGGCAGCCGCCAGGCTGGCCCGCGTCCGCGCCGCGCTGGAGCAGCTCACCGCAGTCTGAAGAAACCGTCGCGCGTCATGTCTGTCGCGTCAGGGCTGTCGCGTCAGGGCTGTGGTCTCACAGCAGCATGACGAGGACCACGGCGATCGTGACCGCCAGCAGTGCGCCGACGGCCGGCCAGTACCACGAGGAGCGCACCTCGCCGCTCGGCTCGGGCAGGGTGCCGTGCTCGACGGCCTCCTCGATCTCCACCAGAGCCTTGCGGATGTCGTCGCCCACGGTCGCAGCGG
Source organism: Pedococcus sp. (assembly GCA_036278855.1). Lineage (GTDB taxonomy): Bacteria > Actinomycetota > Actinomycetes > Actinomycetales > Dermatophilaceae > Pedococcus. The sequence continues at coordinate 32,466 of DASUKI010000101.1, read as the reverse complement.
TGACCCTCTTGCCCGGTTTGGGGCCGGCGCTCTCACTCGCGGCAGCAGCGTCGGCCCTGGCCGCGCGACCCAGCCCGCCGAAACCACCGAACCCCAGGCCCCCGCCCACGCCGACGCCGCCCCTGTTGGGACGCGCCACCTGGGAGGAGATGGCCCAAGCGGTGTAGCCGTGGTCCTCGGGCGTGTAGATCCGCAGGTTCCAGCGCGGCTCGATCACATCGACCTGGTTCCAGGGCAGGTGGACGTCGCGGATGATGTTGCGGAAGGTGACGCCGTCCAGGCTGAGCACCACGCAGGGGCGCAGCAGCACGGTCCAGCTCAGCACGGCACCGAACACCAGCCAGACGACGAGCTTCGGAGCGGGGTGATCGCCCCAGGACCGCAGCGCCAACGCGATGAGCAACGCCGCCAGCGCGACGAAGCACCACCCCGTCACCTGCGGGGAGAGCTGGCGGTAAACGTGGCGGGAGGAAGGCGGAGCGGGGTCGTTCATCGTCCTCGGCAATCATCGGGTCAGGCCGGCTGGCACGCCGTCCGAGGGTCGAGCATAGGCGGTTAGACTCCAGCAGTGAGTTCCTCCACCGCCACCACCCGAGCCCGGGACCACCTGGGCGTGACCCGGCTGACCGGCCGAGCACTCACCTCGTGGCTGCACGGCCTGCCAGGGGTGGACCGGGTCGGCTGCGACGCACGGGCGGCGGCGCTCGGCACGCGGTCCATCAAGACCACGGCCAAGGCCTGGGCGATCGACACCGCCATCAGCATGGTCGACCTGACCACCCTCGAGGGTGCCGACACCCACGGCAAGGTGCGGTCGCTGTGCGCCAAGGCACGGGTGCCCGACCCGAGCGACCCCAGCACCCCGCAGGTGGCTGCCGTGTGCGTCTACAACGACCTCGTCCCGGTGGCGATCGACGCCCTGCGCGGCACCGACATCCACGTGGCTGCAGTCGCGACGGCCTTCCCGTCGGGGCGGGCCTCGTTGCAGGTCAAGCTCGCCGACACGCGCGACGCGGTTCAGGCCGGGGCCCACGAGATCGACATGGTCATCGACCGCGGCGCCTTCCTGTCCGGCCGCTACCTCGACGTCTTCGACGAGATCGCCGCGATCAAGGGGGCCTGCGACCGGCCGGAGTCCGAGGGCGGGCCGGCCCACCTCAAGGTCATCCTCGAGACCGGAGAGCTCGCGACCTACGACAACGTGCGCCGGGCATCCTTCCTGGCCATGCTCGCCGGTGCCGACTTCATCAAGACCTCCACCGGCAAGGTCTCCCCCGCGGCCACCCTGCCCGTCACCCTCATCATGCTCGAGGCGGTCCGCGACTGGCGCGACCAGACCGGAGAGATGATCGGGGTGAAGCCCGCCGGCGGCATCCGCACCTCCAAGGACGCCATCAAGTACCTCGTCACCGTGAGTGAGACGGCCGGGGAGGACTGGCTCGACCCGGCCCGGTTCCGGTTCGGGGCGTCGAGCCTGCTGAACGACCTGATCCTGCAACGGCACAAGCTGCGCACCGGGGCCTACTCCGGCGCCGACTACGTGACGATCGACTGAACAGACCAGCACGCGAGCACAGCGAGACCCATGAGGCGGACATGACCTTCACCTACGCGCCGGCACCCGAGTCACGGGCGATCGTCGACCTGCGACCGTCCTACGGCCTGTTCATCGGCGGGGAGTTCGTCGAGTCGGACGGCGGTGGGCACTTCAAGTCGATCAGCCCGGCCACCGAGGAGGTGCTGGCGGAGGTCACCGAGGCCAGCGCCGCCGACGTGGACCGCGCCGTCAGGGCGGCCCGCAAGGCGTATGCCGGGCCGTGGGGACGCCTGTCGGGTGCCGAACGCGGCAAGTACCTCTTCCGGATCGCGCGGATCCTGCAGGAGCGCGCCCGCGAGTTCGCGGTGCTCGAGACCCTCGACAACGGCAAGCCGATCAAGGAGTCGCGCGACGTCGACATCCCGACCGCGGCGGCACACTTCTTCTACCACGCCGGCTGGGCCGACAAGCTGGACTACGCCGGTCTCTCCACGCCGCAGGGCGGGTCGCCGAAGCCGCTGGGCGTCGTGGGCCAGGTGATCCCCTGGAACTTCCCGCTGCTCATGCTTGCCTGGAAGATCGCCCCGGCCCTGGCGACCGGCAACACCGTGGTGCTCAAGCCGGCCGAGACCACGCCGCTGACGGCGCTGTTGTTCGCCGAGGTCTGCCAGCAGGCCGACCTGCCGCCCGGTGTCGTCAACATCGTGACCGGGGCGGGCGCCACGGGCCAGGCCCTGGTGGAGCACGAAGGCGTCGACAAGATCGCGTTCACCGGTTCCACGGCGGTCGGCAAGGCCATCGCCCGCTCCATCGCCGGCACCCGCAAGCGGGCCACCCTCGAGCTCGGCGGCAAGGCGGCCAACATCGTCTTCGACGACGCGGCGATCGACCAGGCGGTCGAGGGCATCGTCAACGGCATCTTCTTCAACCAGGGCCACGTCTGCTGCGCCGGGTCGCGCCTGCTGGTCCAGGAGTCGGTGGCCGACGACGTCGTCAGTCGGCTCAAGCGCCGGCTGACGACCCTGCGGGTGGGTGACCCGCTCGACAAGAACACCGACGTCGGGGCGATCAACTCGGCGGCGCAACTCCAGCGCATCCGCGACCTCGTGGAAGTCGGAGAGGCGGAGGGCGCCATCAGGTGGAGCCCGCCCTGCGATCTGCCCGACCGCGGCTTCTGGTTTGCCCCAACGGTCTTCACCGACGTCTCGCAGACCCACCGCATCGCGCAGGAGGAGGTCTTCGGTCCCGTGCTGTCGGTGCTGACCTTCCGCACGCCACAGGAGGCGGTCGCGCGAGCCAACAACACGCCATACGGACTGTCGGCCGGCATCTGGACCGAGAAGGGATCGCGCATCCTGTGGATGGCCGACCAGCTGCGGGCCGGCGTGGTGTGGGCCAACACCTTCAACCGCTTCGATCCCACTTCGCCGTTCGGCGGCTACAAGGAGTCCGGCTACGGCCGCGAGGGCGGCCGCCACGGCCTCGAGGCCTACCTCACGACGGGAGCCACACGATGAGCCCGACCGCGACGCGACGCACCGCGGGGAGCTCGTCACGCCTCGAGGTGCGCAAGACCTACAAGCTGTATGTCGGGGGCAAGTTCCCGCGCAGCGAGTCCGGCCGCTCCTACCAGGTGTTCTCGGCCGGACGCTCCCCCGCGTTCCTCGCCAACGCCGCACTGGGCTCACGCAAGGACGCACGCGACGCGGTGCGGGCCGCCCGTGGCGCCGTCGCCGGCTGGGCGGGCGCCACGGCGTACAACCGGGGTCAGGTGCTCTACCGCGTCGCCGAGCTGATGGAGGGGCGCCGCGACCAGTTCGCGACCGAGGTGCGCGCCGCCGAGGGGCTCACCGCCCGCCAGGCCGAGTCGGTCGTCGACGCGTCGATCGACCGGTGGGTCTGGGATGCCGGGTGGTCCGACAAGATCACCCAGGTCCTCGGTGGGCTCAACCCGGTCGCCGGGCCCTACTTCGACATCTCTGCCCCCGAACCCACCGGGGTCGTGGCCGCGCTCGCCCCGCAACGGTCGTCGCTGCTGGGACTGGTCTCCGTGCTCGCACCGATTGTCGTCTCCGGGAACACCGCGGTCGTGGTGGCCAGCGAGGAGCGGCCTCTGCCGGCCGTCACCCTGACCGAGGTCCTTGCGACCTCCGACGTGCCCGGCGGGGTCATCAACGTGCTCACCGGTCGGACGGCCGAGATCGCACCGTGGCTCGCCTCGCACGCCGACGTCAACGCCATCGACCTGACCGGGGCAGCAGGGGCCGCCGACGTCGAGTGGGGCGACCTCGAGCGCGCCGCCGCGGACACCGTGACGCGCGTGTTGCGCCCGGCGGGGGATGGCCCCGAGGCGGTCGAACCCGACTGGGATGCCACGCCGGACCTCACCCGTCTGCGGGCCTTCCTCGAGACCAAGACCGTCTGGCACCCGAAGGGGACCTGACCGCCGGTCCGCCGGTCCTCACGACTCTTGCTCTGGTGCGGAAAGCACGGCCGGTGGTGTCGGCCTCCGTCCCTGAACCTCTTGCCCGACAGGCGGTTTGCGCGGCAGGATCACCAGGTGTGAAGCCTGTGCGGTTGGAGCAGCTCGGTCCCGCACACCGGGCCGGCTACCAGGCGATGGTCCGGGAGTGGCAGGAGCTCGCCGGCGCCTACCCGTTCAATGACGGCGAGCTGGCGCTGCGCGACTTCGACGCCTTCTTGGGCGATGTCGCTCTCGAGGGAGACTCCCCGTCGGGGCCGGACGGAGTCTTCCGGCAGATCAGCTACATGATCGTGGCCTCCGACGGAGAGGTGCTGGGCGAGTTGCGGTTTCGCCCGTGGCTCGAGGCGCCCTACCGCAGCCACCACGGGCACGTCGCCTGTAACGTCCGCCCCTCGCGGCGAGGGCAGGGGGTCGCCAGGGCGGCGTTTGCAGCCGTGCTCGACATCGCCGCTCGCGACTTCGGGCTTCCGGTGGTGACGGCCGACGTCGAGGGCGAGAACCCCGCCTCGGTGCGAGTGCTCCTGCACGCCGGTTCCCGTCTCGTGCTCGAGGAGACCCGGCCCGACTCCTCCCGCGTCCGCTGGTTCGAGTGCCCGACCGTGGTCTTGCCGCCGACGCGCGCCATGTGACCCGGGCCAGGCGGCCCCGACCCGCGCCGTCGCGCCCGGCCCGGGCCGCGCGTGGTCGCCCCGTAGACTGGCCTGCCGTGGCCCATCCCGTCACGGAACACCGCCGGACCGAGTCGCCCGCTCGCCGGGTCGTCGTGCTGACGGGCCCGAGTGGGGCCGGCAAGTCGCGACTGGCCGCCCGCCTGTCGCGGCGGCACGGCTGGCCGATCGTCCGGCTCGACGACTTCTACCGCGACGGCGACGACGCGAACCTGCCCATGCTCCCCATCGGCATCCCCGACTGGGACGACGCGCGCTCCTGGGACCACGACGCTGCCCTCCACGCCCTGCTGACTCTCTGCTCCGACGGAGCGGCACGCGTCCCCGTCTACGACATCAGCCGCTCCCGCGCGGTCGGGGTCACGAAGGTGCACGCCGCGACGGAACAGGTCATCATCGCGGAGGGCATCTTCGCCGGCCAGGTCGTGCGTGACCTGCGCGCCAAAGGTGTGCTCGCAGCGGCATACTGCGTGCGCAACAACCGCTGGCTGACCTTCTGGCGACGGTTGGTGCGCGACCTTCGTGAGCACCGCAAGCCTCCGCACGTGCTCTGGCGACGGGGGCTGGCCCTGTGCCGCAACGAACCGTGCCTGGTCGCCCAGCACGAGCAGCTCGGAGCGCAGCCGATGCGCGCACGAGCCGTCGAACGAGCAACCTCCCACCTCGCCGCGCTCGCGTGATCCACAGCGCCTCGCGAGCACCCACCCACAACACGCTAGGTTCGTGGGGCACGTTCTCGCACTGGGGGTGACATGTCCGGCAATGCAGGCTTCCCGCCTCCCGGAGGCTCCGACCGACCCGACGGCTGGGCCGCACCGGGCGGGCAGCCGGCCTCTTCGGGATGGGGTGGCAGCCCGCCACCAGCAGGGCCCCCTCCCGGGTATGGCGGGTATGGCGGGTATGGCAGTCCCCCACCGGCCGGACCACCTCCCGGATATGGAGGGTACGGCGGATGGGGGCCGGGGCCCTATGGGCAGGCCTACCAGCCCGGCGTCATACCGCTGCGTCCGCTCGGGTTGGGCGACATCTTCGACGGCGCCATCAAGACGATGCGGGCCAACCCGCAGGCGACCATCGGACTCGGCTTCCTCGTGGGCGCCGTCTTCCTCATCCCCTCCGCCCTCGTCAGCCTGTGGCTCGAGGGGCAGCCGGTCGGGTCGAGCGAGGCGAGTCGCACCGTGCGCGACCTGCTCCTGGCCTCGCTGCCGGGCCTCGCGTCTGCCCTCGCGGGGCTCCTGCTCGGCGGCTTCATCGCCCACGTGGTCGGCCAGGCCGTGCTCGGCGCAAAAGCCGGCATCGCGCAGACCTGGCAGGAGACGAAGAGCCGGATCCCGGCGCTGATCGGTGTCAATGTCCTGACCTGGCTGGCGGTCGTGCTTGCGCTGGTCGTGGTGGTCATCGTGCCCGGGGTCGTCGTGGCCCTCTCCGGGGTCGGCGAAGCCGGGGCCGCCGCCCTGATCATTCTCGCCATGCTGGTCGGCCTGGTGGTCGCGGTGTGGCTCGCGATCCGGCTCGGCATGGGCGGTCCGGTCACCGTCCTGGAGCGACAGCGCGTCCTCGCCAGTCTGGGCCGTTCGTGGCGGCTCACCTCGGGCCGTGCCTTCTGGCGCATCCTCGGAATCACCTTGTTGGCCGGGATCATCGCCATGATCATCCAGGGTGTGCTGGCAGTTCCGGTCGCCGTCGTCACCGGCACCGTGGACCCGTCGGGTACGGGCGTGGCCACGTCACTCACGACGCACGCGATGAACCTGGTCGTCGGGGCGCTCACCACGCCGTTCACCGCCGGCGTCGGTTGCCTGCTCTACCTCGACCAGCGGATCCGGCGCGAGGCGCTCGACGTCACGCTGGCACGCACCGCCCAGCAGGCTGCGGGGACGTGATCCGTCCGTGGTCCCGTTCTTCGACCCCGTGGATCCCGCGTCCGACCAGGCCCGGCGACTGCTGGAGCACGAGCTCTCACGCGGGAGGTACAGCCATCGGGCCTCCCTGATCGACCGGGCCGCACAGTGGCTCGCGGACCTGTGGCACCGCTACCTCGACGTGTCGATCGGCGCGGGTGCGCCGGTCGCCCTGCTCGTCGTCGTGGGCGCCTTCGTCATCGCGCTCCTGGTCTGGATCCTGCCGAAGGTGCGCCGTGAGCGTAGGGGGCAAAGGGGCGCCGGGGTGATCGAGGATCCGGCCGCCACACCCACGGACTATCGCGCCCGCGCCTCACGGGCCCTCGGCGAGGGGCGTCTCGACGACGCACTGCTCGACACGTTCCGAGCCGTGGCCGCCGAGGCGACCGAGCGCACGCTGCTCGACGACGCACCCGGTCAGACCGCGCATGAGATCAGCCTCGCCCTGGCTCCGTCGTTTCCCGACCAGCAGACCGCTCTGCGCACAGCCGCCGACCGGTTCGACGCCGTCCGCTACGGCAACGGGCGAGCGACCCGCCCCGAGGTGGATGAGATGGTCGCGCTGGACCGCACTCTGTCGCGGGGCCGCCCGGCGCACCAACTCCTCGAGCCTCCCCTGGCCCACTCGTGAGCGCCTCCGGTCCCCGGCTGGACACCGCCCTGCCCTCGAGCCGACCAGCCGTGGCTGCCGGCGAGAACGGCCCCGGTGACTCGACCGGCACGGCCACCGGCGACTCGCCTCGCGCCCGTCGCTGGCACAGCCGGCTGATCTGGGCCGCGGTCGTCGTCGTGGTCGTCGTCGTGACCTGGCTCATCACCGCACAGCAGACCAGCAACGCGCAGGCCTACGATCCAGCCAACCCCGGCCCGCAGGGGGCGCAGGCGGTCGCCGAGGTGCTGCGGCAGCAGGGTGTGGACATCACGGTGGTCCGTTCGCAGCAGCCCTTCCTCGACCAGCGGATCGACTCGCGCACCACCGTCCTCGTCACCCACACCGATGAGCTGTCGAGCCGAACCGCACGAACCGCTCTCGAGCACGCGCGCCACGCCGGCCGGTTCGTCCTGCTGCTCGCGGATCCGGTCGTCGTGGGCGGACTCGACCTGCCGGTGGATGTCACCATGGAGCCGACGTACACCACGATGACGGCCAGCTGCCAACTCACCGACGTCCGCCGGAGCGACCAGATCTCCCGGGGACGGATCCGCTACACACCCCACGACGGGACCGACGCGAGAGTGTGCTTCCCGCCGAGTCCCGGCTTCGCCGCCGGAGGCACGGACAGCGGCTACCTCGTCGACCTCCCGCAGACCGCAGACCGCCCGCACGTCGTGCTGCTCGGCAGCGGTGCCGTGCTGACGAACTCCTCGGTGACGGACGCCGACAACGCGGCCGTGGCCCTGCGCTCGCTCGGTCATGCGCCGCGCCTCGTCTGGTACGTCGCGGACAACGCCGACATCGCCGCCGGCGAGCACGGCGCGCCGCTGCCGCTCCTTCCGTCCTGGTTCGCGCCGGCCGTGGTCCTGGTGGCGAGTGCGGTCGTCGCGCTCATGTGCTGGCGCGGACGCCGCCTCGGCCGCCTCGTCACCGAGCCGCTGCCCGTCGTGGTCCGCGCCACCGAGACCGCCGAGAGCCGCGGACGGCTCTACCGCAAGGCAGGAGACCGCGGCCGCGCGGCCGCGATCCTGCGCGGCGCCACCCGGCGACGGCTCACGGCATACCTCGGACTGGCTCCGGCCACTCCCGTGGAGGAGCTGGCGCACGCTCTGGCCCAGGTGACGGGACGGCCGTCCGGCGAGCTCCTCACCGTGCTCGCCGGACCGGACCCCGCGGGCGACGAAGCCCTCCTGCAGACTGCAGACCAGCTCGCATCACTCGAGGAAGAGGTACGAGAATGACCCCACCCCACCAAGAGCACCCCACAAAGTCCTCGCTCGTGCCTCGCTCGGTACTTCGCGGGGCGCCCGCATGACCGACTCCCCCGACGCGACCGAGCCGTCGGAGGCGGCGCGGCACGCGCTGCTCGGGGTGCGGCAGGAGGTCGCCAAGGCCGTCGTCGGCCAGGAGGCAGCCGTCTCCGGCATCATCATCGCCCTCCTCGCCCGGGGCCACATCCTGCTCGAGGGAGTGCCGGGGGTCGCCAAGACCCTCCTGGTCCGAGCCCTGGCGGCGGCACTCGACGTGGAGACCAAGCGAGTGCAGTTCACCCCCGACCTGATGCCCGGCGACATCACCGGCTCGGTGGTCTTCGACACGCATACCTCGGAGTTCTCGTTCCGGCCCGGCCCGGTCTTCACCAACCTGCTGCTCGCCGACGAGATCAACCGCACGCCGCCCAAGACGCAGTCCGCGCTGCTCGAGGCGATGCAGGAGCGCCAGGTCTCGGTCGACGGGACCTCCCGGCCCCTCCCCTCGCCGTTCCTCGTCGCCGCCACGCAGAACCCGGTGGAGTACGAAGGCACCTACCCCCTGCCCGAGGCGCAGCTCGACCGGTTCCTGCTCAAGGCCGTCCTGCCACTGCCGCCCCGCGCCGACGAGCTGCAGGTCCTCGCCCGGCACGCGGCGGGCTTCGACCCCCAGGACCTGGCGGCCGCAGGGGTCTCCCCCGTCGCCGGGCCGGCCGACCTCGAGGCCGGCGCTGCGGCCGTCCGACGCGTCAGGGTCGCACCCGAGGTCACCGCCTACATCGTCGACATCGCCCGGGCCACCCGCCAATCTCCTTCGTTGGCCCTGGGAGTCAGCCCCCGCGGTGCCGCAGCCCTGCAGGCCACCAGCAGGGTATGGGCCTGGCTGAACGGTCGCAGCTTCGTCACGCCGGACGACGTCAAGGCCCTGACGCAGGCGACCCTGGCCCACCGGATCGCGCTGCGTCCCGAGGCCGAGCTGGAGGGGGTCCACGTGTCCGCCGTCCTGGACAGTGCTCTGGCGTCGGTGCCGGTCCCCCGATGATGGTGCCTGCTCCCTCCGTATGCCGTTCCGCGCCAAGGGCATCGCGCCGCGGGCGAAGGTGCGGGTGACCCCGGCATGGCCCTGACCGGGCGCGCGGTGGTGCTGGTCCTGCTCGGTCTGGCGCCCGTCGTCGCGCGCCCCACCGTGTCCACGGTCGGATGGTGGTGGCTCTTCGTCATCCTGGTGATCGGGCTCGACTGGCTGCTCGCCGTGCCGCCCGGGACGCTGGTGGTCTCGCGGGGCCCGGTGCGTCAGGTCCGGCTCGGCGAGACGACCTCCACCTCGTTGCTGGTGACCAACCCGTCCAGCCGCCGGTTCCGCGGCCTTGTCCGGGACGCGTGGCAACCGTCGGCGGGCGCGACCGGCGAACGGCATACCGTCCGGTTGCGTGGGGGTGAACGCACCCGGCTGACCAGCACACTGCGACCGACCAGACGCGGTGACCGGCTGGCCGACCGGGTGACGGTGCGCAGCCTCGGCCCACTGAGGGTCGCCGCACGGCAGCAGTCCTTCTCCGTGCCGGGCGCGGTCCGTGCCCTGCCGGCCTTCGCGTCGCGCAAGCACCTGCCGAGCCGGCTGGCGCAGTTGCGGCAGCTCGACGGGCGCTCGGCGGTGCGGACACGCGGGCACGGCACCGAGTTCGACTCCCTGCGTACCTACGTCGAGGGCGACGACGTCCGTTCGATCGACTGGCGAGCGACCGCCCGCCGGCAGTCCGTCGTCGTACGCACCTGGCAGCCCGAGCGGGACCGCCGGATCATCCTCGTGCTGGACACCTCGCGCACGTCCGCCGCCAGGGTCGCGGACATGCCACGGCTCGACGCCGAGATGGACGCCGCGCTGCTGCTCGCGGCCCTTGCGTCCCGTGCCGGCGACCGGGTCGACCTGCTGGCCGGGGACCGCCGCGTCAAGGTGAAGGTGAGCGGATCACGCAACCACACCCAGCTGCTGCACGAGCTCGTGACCGCGATGGCACCGCTCGAACCTGCTCTGCTGGAAGCGAACTGGACCACCTTGGCCGCGGAGGTCAATCGGCTCAGCCGTCGGCGATCCCTCGTGGTCCTGCTCACCTCCCTCGAACCGGCCGCGATCGAGGAAGGGCTGTTGCCGGTGCTGCCCATGCTGACCGCCCACCACCGCGTGGTGCTGGCCTCGGTGGCCGACCCGGCCCTGGGCGCCCTGACCACGAACCGCTCCACCACGTCCGCGGTCTATGACGCGGCGGCAGCCACCCGCACCGTGGCGTTGCGGCAACGCACCGCCGAGGCGCTCGGTCGGGTCGGGGTCACGGTGCTCGACGAGGTGCCGGACGAGCTGCCGGTCGCCCTGGTCGACCACTACCTGCTGCTCAAGTCCCGCGGGCTGCTCTGAGCCGGATGCCTCCACTCGAGGCGCCCGTGGACGCCCGTGGACGGCCGTGAGACATTGACGGCATGCCAACGCACAGCAAGGTTGCCATCGTGGGTTGTGGAGCCATGGGGTCGGTGTATGCCGGGCTCATGCAGCTCGCCGGGCACGAGGTGCACGGCATCTGCCTCTGGACCGACCACGTGCGGGCCGTGCAGACCGGCGGGCTGAGGGTCCACGGCAAGAGCGGGGACCACACCGTGGACCTCGCCTCGATGGGCACCAGCACCGACGGGGTCGGCGAGTGCGACCTCGTCGTCATCGCGACCAAGGCCTTCGACGTCGAGTCCGCGGCGCAGGCGGCCCGGCCGCTCATCGGGCCGGGCACCGTCGTGCAATCCATCCAGAACGGGCTCGGCTCGCCGGAGCGCGTCGCCGGTGTCCTCGGCGGCGAGCGGCTCGCCATCGGCGTGGTCGGCGGTTTCGGGGCCTCTGTGTCCACCCCGGGCGAGGTGCACCACAACGGGATGGAGATGGTGCGGTTCGGCGCCTATGACACCTTGACCCGCGCCGACCTCGAGGCCTCCGCGCAGGTGTGGACCAGCGCCGGCTTCGAGGTGCGCCTGTTCGACGACACCGACCAGATGGTGTGGGAGAAGCTGATCATGAACGTCGCCTTCTCCGGCACCACCTGCCTCACCGGCATGACGATCGGTCAGGTGCTGGCCGACGCCGATGCCTGGCACGTGGCGCAAGAGTGTGCCCTCGAGGCCGTGGCGGTGGCCCGTGCGGCGGGGATCTTCCTGGATGTGGGTGATCCGATCCAACATGTACGGCTCCTCGGTGGCCGGATCCCGGACGCCCGCCCGTCGATGCTGCTGGACCACCTGCTGGGCGAACGTGGCGAGGTCGACGCGATCCTCGTTCAGGTGGCCCGCCTCGGCGAGCGGCACGGCGTCGCCACGCCGACCCTGCAGACCGTGGCCGACCTCATCCGCGCCAGGGAGAGCCTCATGGCCGCCGCCCCCGAGCGTCAGCGCGGCGACAGTCCCCGTGAGCCGAGCAGCTCGGCACGCTTGAACGCGTAGGCCACTGCCCAACTCATCCGCAACCGGTACATCTTCGCGCCAGGTGCCGAGCCTTGGCCGAGTCCCCGGCGGTGCTGAACGTCCACGTGCCGTGCAGGAAGTGTCCGTCCAGCGCACTGATCCGAGGCTCACCGCCGCTCGTCACGGTGGCGACCGACAACACCTTCATACCCGTGAGCAGCTGGGCCAGCTCGTCGGCCCGCAGGGTGCGTTGGTCGTTGATGATCGAACGCAGGTGTCCGGTCGCGCGGGCGTGTGAGGCGTCGAGCAGGTCATGCAGCGAGGCGATGTCCTCCGGTGTCTCTCGCATGCGCCGACCGTACGGCAACGCGCCGAGACCGGCTTGATCGTCGTTGCGGCGATGCGGCCGCCCGGTCAGCCCGCCGCCGGCAGGGTGTCGCCGGCGTCCTGTGCCGAGACGTCTCCGATCTCACCCCTCCGGTGTGCCCACCGACCCAGCGTGAACACGTAGGTCAGGAAGGCGATCTCGACCACCACGCCGATGCCGATCCGGGCCCAGGTGGGCAGCCCCGACGGCGTGACGAAGGCCTCGATGATCCCGGAGACGAGCAGCACCACCACGAGTCCGAGCACCACGACCACCGACGACCGGCCGGCCGCGGCGATCGACTGTCCCCGGGTCCGGCTGCCCGGCACCACCCACGACCAGAAGAGCCGCAGGCCGACGCCCCCGGCGACGAAGACCGCCGTGAGCTCGAGCAGGCCGTGCGGCAGGATGAGACCGAAGAAGAGCCCACCCCGCCCGTGGTCGGCCATGATCGAGCCGATCAGGGCGACATTGACCGTGTTCCTCCAGAGCACCAGGACGACCGGCACTCCGAGGACGCCGAGGGCGACGCAGAGCGCGGCGACCTGCGCGTTGTTGGTCCAGACCTGGCTGGCGAAGTGCGACGCGGCATACTCGCTGTAGTAGCCCTCGACCTCGTGGTGCACGAGCTGGCTGATCTCGGCCGCCGAGACCCGGCTGGCGACGATCCGCGGGTGTGCGAGCAGCCACCATCCGAGCAGGAAGGCAGCCGCGACGTTGGCCAGGGCGGTGACGATCCACCACCGACGCATCTCGTAGAGCGCACCGGGGAACGTCGCGGTGAAGAAGGTCGCCAGGTCCGACCAGGAGTGGCTGCGGGTGCCCGCCGAGCGCGACCGGGCACGAGCGAGCAACGAGGACAGGTAGGCCACGGTCGAGGGGTCGGGGGCACTGGAACGGATCAGGGACAGATGGGTGGCCACCCGCTGGTAGCGGTCGAGGATCTCGTCGGCCTCGGCCCCGCTCAGGCGGCGCTGGCGCACGAGGTGCTCGAGGCGGGCCCACTCCGGGTGGTGCCGGGTCACGAAGGCGTCCAGGTCCACACCGGCAGCCTAGGCCAGCCCGCACGCCCGCGCGGCGCTCGTCCACAGCCCCGGATGCACGTGGAGCCCCTCGACGAGCGGCCGTCGTAGGCTGCGGTCACCATGGCGAAACGTCTCGACCTGTCCTTCGGCGCACACGACCTCGTCACCGGCGAGGCCGTGAGCCTCGAGCTGCCGGCAGCGAGCATCGGCGTGCGGATCCTGTCCGGCCTGATCGACGTGGTGGCGGTCGTCGTGGCGGCCGTGGTCCTGGCGGTGCTCGGCGGCACGATCACCCGGGGCCAGGACCAGGCGTTGACGCAGACGGCGCAAGTCGTGGTCGCACTCCTCGCCGTCCTGGTCCTGCCGACGACTGTGGAGACCCTCACCCGCGGCAAGAGCCCGGGCAAGCTCGCGCTCGGACTGCGCACCGTCCGCGACGACGCGGGGCCGATCCAGTTCCGTCACGCCTTCGTCCGAGCCCTCGTGGGCATGGTCGAGATCTTCGTGACGTTCGGCGTGCCGGCCCTGATCAGCGCCCTGGTGAGCACCCAGGCCAAGCGGCTGGGGGACCACGCCGCCGGCACCTATGTCGTGCGCGAGCGCGTCGCTGTCCGACTCACTCCGCCTCCGGCGATGCCACCGTTCCTGCAGGCCTGGGCGAGCGGCGCCGACATCGCCACCCTGCCGGACGGACTGGCGGTCAACGTGCGCCAGTTCCTCGGCCGCGCAAGCACTCTCACGCCAGCAGCACGAGCGGCGGTCGGCTCCCGGCTGTGCGCCGAGGCGCTGCGCCACGTCGCTCCCCCGCCGTCAGCCGGCGCGCACCCCGAACACGTCCTCGCCGCGGTGCTCGCCGACCGGCGCCGGCGCGACGGCGAGCGCCTCGACCGCGAGGAGCAGCTGCGTCAGCGGCTGCTGCCGCCGGACCCGCTCGACCTCAGTCGGTAGCCGGCAGGCCGGCATATCCGGGTTTGATGACGTCGTCGATGATCGCCAGCCGCTCGTCGAACGGGAGGAACGCGGACTTCATCGCGTTGATCGTGACCCACCTCAGGTCGTCGATGGCCCAGCCCGCCTCGTCGCACAGGAGCGACATCTCCCGGGTCATCGAGGTGCCGCTCATCAGCCGGTTGTCGGTGTTGACGGTGACCCGGAACTTCAGCCTCGCCAATAGCGAGATCGGGTGCACCGCAACGGATTCGGCAGCACCGGTCTGCACATTGCTGCTCGGGCACATCTCGAGCGGGATCCTGCGGTCACGCACGTATGCCGCGAGAAGGCCGAGCGACACGTCGTCACGCGTCGCGGCGACAGCCCCCGCGACGTCGGCGGCGTAGGGCCGGCCCGCGACCGTGATGTCGTCGACGATCCGCACGCCGTGGCCCAGCCGGTCGGCACCGCACCACTGGATCGCCTCCCAGATGCTCGGCAGCCCGAAGGCCTCGCCGGCGTGGATGGTGAAGTGCGCGTTCTTGCGGCGCAGATACTCGAAGGCGTCGAGGTGCCTGGTGGGCGGGAAGCCGGCCTCGGCGCCCGCGATGTCGAACCCGGACACTCCCTCGTCGCGGTAGCGCACCACCAGCTCGGCGATCTCGGTGCTCTTGGCGGCGTGCCGCATCGCGGTCAGCAGCGCGGTGACCCGGATGCGGCGACCTGCCTGCGCAGCGAGCTGCTCCCCCTCGCGGAAGCCATCGAGCACCGCCTCCACGACCTGCTCGAGGGTGAGTCCCTCGACGAGGTGCTGCTCGGGCGCGAACCGGACCTCGGCATACACCACCCCGTCCGCGGCGAGGTCCTCCGCGCACTCACGGGCCACGCGTTGCAGGCCGTCCACGGTCTGCATGACCGCGAGGGTCTGGTCGAACGTCTCGAGGTAACGCACGAGCGAACCCGAGTCGGCGCTGTCCCTGAACCACGCAGCCAGTGCGGCCGCGTCGGTGGCGGGCAGGTCGGCATACCCGACCTGCCCGGCCAGCTCGATGATGGTCTGCGGCCGCAGCCCCCCGTCGAGGTGGTCGTGCAGCAGGACCTTGGGCAGCGACCGGATGAGCTGTGTCGATGCGCGAGCCGCGGTCACTCGGCGGCTCCCTCGTCCTCACGGCCGACGGTGTCGGGGCTGAACGCCGGCAGGCAGATGGCGATGTATTCGGCCCCGTCCTCACCGCAGGAGTAGCGAATTCGTTCACCGGCCTCGGTGATGATCGACTGACCGGCGGCCACCGTCGTCGGCCCTCCTTCGTGCTCGACGACGAGGCTGCCCGCGAGGACCACGGTGATCTCGTCGAACGACGGCTTCTGGTAGGGCTCGTCCCAGCCGGCGGGCGCGATCATGTGGGCGACGGAGACGGAGTCGGTCTCGGTGTTGACGCGTCCCACGTGCTCGCGGATGACCTTGCCACCGGGGACGGGAATGACGGTGGGTTCGGGGATGAGTCGAGGCATCTGCTCACCCTAGCGCCGCCAGCCCGCCGCCCTCGGGGGCGAGGGCGCGGTCAGGCGATCCGGTCGATGACCAGCGGCAGCAGGCCGGGTCGGGCGCCTTCCGGCGCGATCTGGAAGGCGCCCTCCAGCGCCTCGAGCGCGCGGGGGAACCGATCGGGTGTGTCCGTGTGCAGGGTCAGCAGCGGCTGGCCCCCGCGGACCTCCGCCCCTGGCTTGGCGTGCATCTCGACCCCGGCACCCGCCTGGACGCGGTCCTCCTTGCGCGCCCGGCCGGCGCCGAGACGCCAGGCCGCGACCCCCACGCCGAGCGCGTCCAACGAGACCAGCACGCCGTCGGCGGGCGCCAGCACCTGGTGGGTCTCCTTCGCGACCGGCAGGTCCGCGTCCGGGTCGCCTCCCTGGGCGCGGATCATCGCCCGCCACACGTCCATCGCACGCCCGTCCCGCAGCGCGTCGGCCGGGTCGACGTCGTCACGTCCGGCCGCGGCGAGCATCTCCCGCGCCAGCGTGACGGTCAGCTCCACGACGTCCGGTGGTCCGCCGCCCGCCAGCACCTCGACCGACTCGCGCACCTCCAGCGCGTTGCCCGCCGTCAGTCCGAGTGGTGTCTGCATGTTGGTGAGCAACGCGACCGTGGTGAGGCCGGCGTCCTGACCGAGTCCGACCATGGTCCGGGCCAGTTCGCGCGCGGACTCGGTGTCCTTCATGAACGCGCCAGACCCCACCTTGACGTCGAGCACCAGTGCCCCGGTGCCCTCGGCGATCTTCTTGCTCATGATCGAGCTGGCGATCAACGGGATCGCCTCGACCGTGCCGGTCACGTCACGCAGGGCATACAGTCGCTTGTCGGCCGGGGCGAGACCGTCGCCAGCCGCGCAGATCACCGCGCCCACCTCCTCGAGCTGGCGCATCATCTCCTCGTTCGACAGCGAGGCGCACCACCCGGGGACGGACTCCAGCTTGTCGAGGGTGCCGCCGGTGTGGCCGAGCCCGCGGCCGGACAGCTGCGGCACGGCAACGCCGCAGGCCGCGACGAGCGGTGCGAGCGGGAGGGTGATCTTGTCGCCGACGCCTCCCGTCGAGTGCTTGTCGCTGGTGGGGCGAGACAGTCGGGAAAAGTCCATTCGCTCGCCCGAGGCGATCATCGCCGCGGTCCATCGGGAGATCTCGTCCCGATCCATGCCGTTCAACAGGATCGCCATGGCCAGTGCCGACATCTGCTCGTCTGCCACGACCCCGCGCGTGTAGGCGTCGACCACCCAGTGGATCTGCCCGGCGGAGAGGCTCTGCCGGTCGCGCTTGGCCCGGATCACGTCGACGGCGTCGAAGACTTCGGTCATGCCTCACGCCCCTCGTAGACCTCGTCGAGGTCGGACACTCCGAACGCCTGGGGCAGCACCTGCGTCATCGGCTGCACGCCTTCCGGCGTCAGGAGCAGGCACTCCGGGCCGCCGTGCTCCCAGAGCAGCTGACGGCACCGTCCGCACGGCATGATCGCCGCGCCGTCCACGTTGACGCAGGCGACGGCGACGAGCCGGCCGCCACCGCCGGCGACGAGATCCGAGACCATGCCGCACTCGGCGCACAGCGCGACGCCGTAGGCCGCGTTCTCGACGTTGCAGCCGGCCACCACGCGCCCGTCATCGACGAGCCCGGCGACGCCGACCGGATATTTCGAGTATGGCGCGTAGGCGCGTCCCATGAGCTCGATCGCCTTGTCGCGCAGGACCTCCCAGTCGATGCCCGCCTGCTCGGCTGCCATCGCGGAGTCCTGAACGTGCTGCCGCTGGTCCGACACGACTCACTCCTTGGTGTAGGGCTCGCCATCGGCAGCGGGCGCCTTGACCCGTCCCACCAGCCCGGCCACTGCGAAGATCGTGGCCAGGTAGGGCAGCATCGCCAGGAAGCTGGACGGGATCGCGACCGGAGCCGAGATGAAGGACAGCAGCGTGCCGAGGGCGTCGGCGAACCCGAAGAGCAAGGCGGCGCCCAGCGCACCACGCGGCGACCAGCCCCCGAAGATCACCGCGGCCAGGGCGATGAACCCCTTGCCGGAGGAGATGTCCTTGGTGAACGACCCGACCGCGCCGATGGTGAGGAACGCGCCACCGAGGCCGGCGACGCAGCCACCGAGGATGACGTTGCGGTAGCGGGTGCGCAGCACGTTGATGCCGACGGTGTCGGCGGCCTTGGGATGCTCCCCCACGGCGCGGGTGCGCAGGCCCCAGCGGGTCCGCAGCAGCGCCACGTCGATGACGATGATCAGCAGGTACATCAGGTAGACGATGATGTTGGCGTCGAACAGCAACGGTCCGAGGATCGGGATGTCGCCGAGGACCGGGATCTTGATCGGGGAGAAGAAGCCGGGGTTGTTCAGGCTGTCCTGGTTGGGCTGCATCAGCGCGTCGTAGATGAAGCCCGTGAGACCGAGGGCGAGGACGTTGATGACGACACCCAGGATGATCTGGTTGACGACGTAGCGGATCGCGAAGACGGCGAGTAGCGCGCCCATCAGCCCGCCGGCGATCATCGCGGCGATCAGCCCGACGCCGAGGTTGTGTGCCATCGAGCCCGCCAGCGCGCCGGCGAACGCTCCGGTGAGCATCTGCCCCTCGATGGCGATGTTGATGACCGCGGAGCGCTCACAGAGGATGCCGGCCAGGGCACCCAGGATCAGGGGTGTCGCCAGGAAGATGGACTGCGAGAGCAGCCCGACCAGGTCGATGCTGGCGCCGCCCTCCTGGCCGGTGGCGGCCCAGCACAGGAAGGAGAAGATGAACGCGACGCCCGCGACGACTCCGACCCACCGCATCGCGCGACGACCGAAGCCTCGGACGGCCTGCCACAGGCCG
Organism: Pedococcus sp.; assembly: GCA_036278855.1. Classification (GTDB taxonomy): domain Bacteria; phylum Actinomycetota; class Actinomycetes; order Actinomycetales; family Dermatophilaceae; genus Pedococcus. The sequence goes on along the minus strand of DASUKI010000101.1, from coordinate 13,846 downwards.
AGCAGGATGATCAGGACGCCGAGCACGACGATGGCGGTCCGCGCCGGGAGCACCAGGTTGGGCACGCCGATGGCCGCGTCGGGCTGCCCCAGTTGGAACGTCGCCGACACTCCCGGGTGGGCGCCGAGACCCAGACCCAGCACGCACAGCACCCCGAGGGCGACCATGAGCACGCCGGTGATGACCCGGCGCTTCGTGCTGGTGCGTCGGACGACCTTCTTGACGACGACGAGGTCGTCCTGGTCGGGGTCTCCGCCCGACGGTGTGGCCAGCTCGACGGCGCTCATGCCGGGGTCCCCGCGGAGTTGCGGAGGCCCGGGCTGCCCCCGGGAAGCACGGGAGGCCGGGGTCCCCGAGAGGTACCGGAGCAAGCTTGCGAGCGGAGAACCTCGTGGGGTGGCTGTGTGGGGTGACTCATCCGTTCCATCCCTTCGCGAGGACCTGGCCCACGCCGCCGCGGGCGCGGACCCGGAAGACCGCCTGCACCAGGGCCGGCGCGGCGATGAACATGACGATCAGGGCCTGGACGACCTGCACGAGGTCGACCGGGGTGCCGGTGACCGACAGCATCGTCACGCTGCCCGCGCGCAACGCGCCGAACAGCAGGCCTGCCAGGACGGTGCCGCCGGGCTTGCCCCGGCCGAGCAACGCGACGGTGATCGCGTCGAAGCCGATCCCGGCGTCGATGTCCTGCGTGATGGCCGGGTTGGTGCCGAGGATCTGCGCGCAGCCGGCCAGCCCGCACAGCCCACCGGCGATGAGCATGACCGCGACGTAGCTGCGCTCGACGTGCATTCCCGCGGTGCGTGCGGCGTTCTGGTTGGCGCCGACGGCGCGCAGCCGGAAGCCCAACGTGCTGCGGTCAAGCAGCCACCAGCAGCCCAGCGCCGCGAGCAGCGCGATCAGCAGTCCGGCGTGCACCCGCAGGTCACCACCCAACAGGTGCGGCAAGCGGGCATTGCCCTCGACCGGGTTGGAGATCGCCTGCCCGAACGGCGGCGCCTGGAAGCCCGGGGTGCCGAGCAGGAACGCGAGCAAGTTGAACGCAATGTAGTTGAGCATGATCGTGGTGATGACCTCGTGGGCGCCGGTGCGCGCCTTCAGCCATCCGGCGATGCCGCCCCAGAGCGCACCACCGAGGGTGCCGGCCGCCAGGGCCACCAGCACGTGCACCACGACCGGCAGGTCCCACGCGAAGCCGACGTAGCCGGCGAAGACCGCGCCGATGATGATCTGCCCCTGGCCGCCGATGTTGAACAGGCCCGCGCGGAAGGCGAGCGCGACCGAGAGGCCACCGAGGATCAGCGGGGTCGCGTTGACCAACGTCTCCGAGATGGGCCCGAGGATCGCGGTCGCGCTGCCGCTGGCGAACGACGACGGATCCACGACCGATCCCTCGAAAAGCGCCAGGTAGGCGTTGCCCACTGCCTTCAGGGCCGCCGAGACGGTGTCCAGCGGCGCCGCGAAGAAGTACTTGGAGGCCGCACGGGTGGCGGGGTCGCCGATCGCGATCAGCACCGCCCCGACGAGGCCGGCCAGGACGAGGGCGAGGAAGGTGAGCAGCACCGGGTTGTCCCCGTGCAGCATCCTCCCCATCCGGCTGCCGGCTCCCTTGCCGCTCTCCGACCCCGGCCCGGCGGAGTCGTCGGGCGGCTCCGTCTGCGTGGACATTGCGCCCTGGGCCGGGCTGGCCCCGTCGGCGGGTTCGGTCGCGTCGCTCGGCCCGATGGGCCCGGTGGGAGGCTTTTCCTGCGTCATTCCGTAGCCCCCCCGAAGCATCGGAGGCCGGGGCCCCCGCGAAGTGTCGGGGCGGAGTGGAGAACTTCGTGGGGTGGCAGGGAAGCGGAGAACTTCGTGGGGCTCCTCATAGGTCCTCCCTTGCGCTCGTGCTGGCGGCGGGTTCGTCCACCGAGGTCGACCCGGCCATCAGCAGGCCGATCTCCTGCGCTGAGGAACCGGCCGGCAGCTCGCCGATGATCTTGCCGCGATACATCACGCCGATGCGGTCGGCGAGTCCGAGGACCTCGTCCAGCTCGGTCGAGATCAGCACCACGGCGGTGCCCTTGTCCCGTTCCTCCACGATCCGGCGGTGGACGAACTCCATCGAACCGACGTCGAGGCCGCGGGTGGGCTGGGCCACCACCAGCAGGCGCAGCGGACGGGACAGCTCCCGGGCGAGCACCACCTTCTGCTGGTTGCCGCCCGACAGCGTGGACGCCTCCGCCCGCGCGGACTGCGTGCGCACGTCGAACTCCTCGATACGTTGCTGGGCGTTCTTGCGGATGGCCCGCAGGTCCAGCGTGCCGCGGTCGCCGAACGGCGGCTGGTTGTAGGTGTCCAGCACGAAGTTCTCCGCAAGCGTGAAGCTGCCGACGAGACCGTCGTGCATCCGGTCCTCGGGCACGTAGCCGACACCGCTGTGCAGGATGTCGTTGACCGCGGTCCGGGTGATGTCCTTGCCGTCCAAGCGGATCGACCCGTGCGTCGCGCGGGCCAGTCCGACGAGGGCCTCGGTCAGCTCGGTCTGGCCGTTGCCCTGGACCCCCGCGATGGCGTAGATCTCGCCGGCCCGCACGGTGAGCGAGACGTCGTCGACCTGCACCTGGCCGTCCGCGTCGAGCACGCGCAGGTCGGCCACCTCCAGCACCGGTTCGCCCGGCGTGGCGAGGTCCTTGTCGATGGTCAGCTTCACCGGTCGGCCCACCATCATCGAGGCCAGCTCGGCGGCGGACGACTCCGGCGAGGCCTGGCCGACCACCTTGCCGCGCCGGATGACGGTGATCTTGTCCGCGACCTCGCGCACCTCGCGCAGCTTGTGGCTGATGAACACGATGGAGGTGCCGGCCTCCCGGAGTGCCTTCATCACGGTGATCAGGTCGTCGATCTCCTGCGGGGTGAGCACGGCGGTCGGCTCGTCGAGGATGAGCACCTTGGCGTCACGCACGAGGGCCTTGATGATCTCCACCCGCTGCTGGACCCCGACCGGCAGGTCCTCGACCAGTGCGTCCGGCGGCACGTCGAGGCCGTAGCGCTTGGACACCTCGGTGACCTCGCGCCGCGCCCGGCGCCGGTCGAGCAGCCCGAACATCTTGGTGCGTTCGTGGCCCAGGCTGACGTTCTCGGCGACGGTGAAGACGGGCACGAGCATGAAGTGTTGGTGCACCATCCCGATCCCCGCGCGCATCGCGTCCCCCGGGCCGGAGAACGTGACCGGCTCGCCGTCGACGAGGATCTCGCCCTCGTCGGGCTGGTAGAGCCCGTAGAGCACGTTCATCAGCGTGCTCTTGCCGGCTCCGTTCTCGCCGAGCAGCGCATGGATCTCCCCAGGCTCGACCACCAGGTCGATCTGGTCGTTGGCGACCAGGGAGCCGAAGCGCTTGGTGATGCCTCTCAGCTCGAGCTTCACACGTTTCTCCGTTGACAGGTGACACAGCGGCCAGGGGGGCGGGGAGCCCCCCTGGCCGCAGACCGACGCAGACTACTCCTTGCGGCTTACTCCTTGGGCTGCGCCGGCGAGGTGATCTTGATCTTGCCGGAGATGATGTCGGCCTTGACCTGGTCGACCTCCTTCTTCAGGTCTGCCGGGACCTTGCTGTCGAACTCGTGATAGGGCGCAAGGCCGACACCTTCGTTCTTCAGGTCGCCGATGTAGTTGCCGGTGGGGAGCGTGCCGTCGGCACCCTTCTCGACGTACTGCGCCACCGAGTCCGCGAGGTTCTTGGTCGCGCTGGTGAGGATGTACTGGCAGTACTGCTTGGCGCTGATGCAGCCGTCCGTGTCGACCCAGATCACGCTGACCTTGCCGCCCGAGCTCTGCGCGGCCGCACCGGCGCCCAGCCCCGTGCCGCCGGCGACGGGGAAGACGATGTCGGCCCCCTGCTGAGCGAAGGCCTGGCTGATCTGCTTGCCCTTGTTCTGGTCGGTGAACGAGTTGGCGAAGGTGCCGCCCTTCTGGTTCTTCTCGTTCCAGCCGAGGACCTGCACGTTCTTGCCCTTGGCCTTGTTGTAGTACTGCACGCCCTCCCAGAAGCCGTCCATGTAGATGGTGACCGGCGGGATGTTGAGGCCGCCGAAGGTGGCGACCTTGCCCGACTTGGTCATGCCCGCCGCCAGGTAGCCGGCGAGGAACGCCGCCTCCGCGGTGTTGTACTGCAGACCGTAGACGTTCGTGCCGCTGGAGGGCGCGTCGATCTGGCCGAAGTGCGTCTTGGGGTTCTTGGCCGCGGTCTTCTTCACGGCGTCTGCCATCAGGCCACCGACCGCCAGGACGGTGTCACACCCCTTCTTGACCTCGGCGTTGAGGTTGGGGACGTAGTCGTTGGAGCTGTTCGACGGGACGTAGCTGATCTTGATGTTGGGGTTGGACTTGTTGGCCTCCTGCAGTCCGGCCCAGGACGACTGGTTGAACGAGCGGTCGTCGACGCCGCCCGTGTCCAGGACCATGCACGCCTGCAGCGCCTTGCCGCTCGCCTGCGTGCTGCCCCCGCCGGTGGCAGCCGGGGCGGCACTCGTGGCACCCGCGTTGCCGGTGCTGCCACCGGCCGGCGTCGTGCTCGAGCTGTCCGTGGGCTTGCTTCCGCAGGCACTCACCGTGAGCCCCACCAGGGCGACTGTTGCCGCCACCTTCATGACCGAACGCACAAGCGTCTCCATTCATCCACGTCGTGAAGCACCGGACGGTATCCGACCACCATGGTCAGGCCGTGTGCCGGCGCTGGTCGCGCCCTCCGGGGCGCAATCTCGGCAGAGAATATCTCGCCAGGTGGGATGCTGTCTGCCGCAGGGCGACCTGTTGTCCCAACCGTTACTTACGGGTACCGGTGGGCCCGCCCACCGCGCAGGCGGCCGCCAGCAACCGGGCCGCCACCAGGACCGCACGGTCGGCGACCACCAGGTCGCCCTGGTGCAGCTCGTAGGTCGGCCCACCGGGAGTGCGGGTACCCAGCCGCACCAGTGCGCCGGAAGCACCAGAGGCGCCGGTGAGGTACCACCCGAAGTCCTCGCCCCCGAGCGACTGCCGGGTCGGGACGGCCGCTCCGGGATCCAGGGCCGCCGCTGCTGCGGCACGTAGCGTCGCCACCACGGCGTCGTCGTTGACGACCGGCGGGACGCCGCGCACGTGCTCGACCTGTGCGGACACGCCATACGGTGCAACCACCTCGTGGACCAGGTCCTCGATCAGCGTGCCGGTGGATGCCCACGCCTCGGCGTCCAGCATCCGCAGGGTGCCGGTCGCCTGCCCCGAGGCAGGTATGACGTTCGAGGCACCTCCCGCGTGAATCGTCCCCCACACCAGCGCGGCCCCGGCCCGGGGATCCAGCCGCCGCGACAGCGCGGCGGGCACATCGGTGACCACCTTGGCGAGCGCGTAGGTGAGGTCCTGGGTCAGGTGCGGGCGCGAGGTGTGCCCGCCCTTGCCCGAGAGGGTGACGGTCACGGAGTCGGCGGCCGCCGTCACCGGCCCCTCGACCAGGCCGACCTGGCCGACGTCGATGGTCGGGTCGCAGTGCACCGCGAGGGCGCGGTCGACCCCCGAGAGGCCGCCCTGTTCCAGCACGGTGTGCGCGCCGCCCGGGATAACCTCCTCCGCCGGCTGGAAGATGAGCCGTACCCCGATCCCCTTCTCGCGCAAGGCCTCCGCATGTTCCTGCAACGCCAGCCCGGCGCCGAGTACGGCGACGGTGTGCACGTCGTGGCCACAGGCGTGGCAGACGTCCTGCGTCTGCGAGGCCCAGGCCAGGCCGGTGCGCTCGGGCACCGGCAGCCCGTCCAGGTCGGCACGCAGCGCCACCCGGTGGGCAGGCTCCTGCGCACCCACCTCGGCGATCAGCCCGGTGCCCGGCAGAGGACGGACCCGGATACCCGCTGCCGCCAGCCGGCTCGAGACGAAGGAGGTCGTGCGGGTCTCGCGCCAGGACAGCTCGGGGTGGGTGTGCAGGTCCCTGCGCCACGCGACCAGCTCGTCCTGCCGGGAGTCGACGGCAGCAACGAGGGACGCGATCAAGTCGGGGGAGGCCACGACCCGACAGCCTACCGGCGCAGGGGCGGCGCCTCGGTCAACCCTGCTGTCCCGGAGCGACCAGCAGAACGGCGAAAGGCCGGGCAACGGCGCTCGCAGCGCGCTCGGTCAGCACCTCGACGGCCGTCCCGAAGGCGGGTGCGTCCGCCCGCGCCAGCCCGTCCCATCCGGTCCACAGCACCAACGTGCCGACCGGGTGCTCGACCTCGGAGAGGCTATCGGCGAGCGCGTCCCAGTTGTGACCGAACCACTCCGGGAAGCCGAACGCCTGCTGGCAGCGGTCGAGCAGGGCTGCCTTGTCCAGGGCACCGGTCGTGTCGAGGAGCACGACCGACCAGCCGGCACGGCGCCCCAGCTGCGCGGCTCGGTCCGCCGCGTCTCCCGATCCGTCGTCCCCGCGCAGGACCGTGCCCGGCCGCGCTCCCGCGAGCACCTGGTCGAGCACCACCCACTGCTGCGGTGTCGTGCCCGACCGTCGCGCTCCTTGGTCATCCGCGCCTCGCTGCGCTCCCGTTGGCCGACCGTCGTCGCCGCTCATCGTCGAACCTGCTCGAAGGACTGGTAGTGGTCGTCCGTGTAGTAGAGGGTGCCGTCCCTCGCCTTGATCAGCCGGCGTGCTCCGCGGTCGTCCGATCCCGGTGTCTCCACCGTGTACTCACGGTAGGTGCCGCTCGGCGCCTGCGGCAGGAGCCCCTCCCGGTTGCCGAAGACCCCATCGTCCTGGCGGTAGGGGTAGGGCCCGCCCCGGTCGATCAGGTCGATGGTCTCGCGCGCCTGGGGTGGCAGCGCGGCATACGCGATCGTGCCGATGGTGCCCTGCCCGCTGTGGTGGGCGTCCTGCTGCTGACTGGTCCCGCTCGGCGAGCCAGGGCCGTCGCCGGCGCTGCTCAGGCCACCGCTGATCCAGAGCGCGACAAGGGCGACGAGCAGGACCGCGACCGCCGAGACGACGGAGCGGCCGCCCCGCCGACGTCCCACCAGGCTCAAAACGCGTCGCGGGGGACGTAGAGGCCCCACACGTCGCGCAGGGCGTGGGCCACTTCGCCCCCGGTGGCGCGGGCGGCGAGGGCCTCGCGCATCGGAAGCAGGACGTTGTCGGTGCCGGATGCGGCCGCGCGCATCCGGTCCAGGGCGCGTTGCACGGCGTCACCGTCGCGGTCCTTGCGCAAGGCGGCCAAGCGCTCGCCCTGCTCCGCCTCGATCGCGGGGTCGACCCGCAGCGGCTCGTAGGGCTCCTCCTCGGGGACGGTGTACTTGTTGAGGCCGACGACGGTGCGCTCACCGTGGTCGATCTCGAGCGCGACCCGGTAGGCGCTCCGCTCGATCTCCTCCTTCTGGAACCCCTGCTCGATGGCCGCGACCGCGCCGCCGCGGTCCTCGACGGCCTGCATCAGCGCGAGGATCTCCCCCTCGAGGTCGTCGGTCATCGACTCCACCACGTAGGAGCCGGCGAACGGGTCGACGGTCTTGGTCACGTCGGTCTCGTAGGCGATGACCTGCTGGGTGCGCAGCGCGAGCCGGGCGGCCTTGGCCGTGGGCAGCGCGATCGCCTCGTCGTAGGAGTTGGTGTGCAGCGACTGTGTCCCGCCGAGCACTGCGCCGAGGCCCTGCAACGCCACCCGGACCATGTTGACCTCGGGCTGCTGGGCCGTCAGCTGGACGCCCGCGGTCTGGGTGTGGAAGCGCAGCATCATCGACTTCGGGTTGCGGGCGCCGAACTCCTCCCTCATCACCCGCGCCCAGATCCGCCGGGCCGCCCGGAACTTGGCGACCTCTTCGAGGAGCGTCGTCCGCGCCACGAAGAAGAACGACAGCCGAGGAGCGAAGTCGTCGACGGACAGGCCGGCCGACAGTGCCGCGCGCACGTACTCCTTCGCGTTGGCGAGGGTGAAGGCGATCTCCTGCGCCGGCGTCGCCCCGGCCTCGGCCATGTGGTAGCCGCTGATCGAGATCGTGTTCCACCGGGGCAGCTCGGCCCGGCAGTAGCCGAAGATGTCGCTGATGAGGCGCAGCGACTCCTTCGGCGGGTAGATGTAGGTGCCGCGGGCGATGTACTCCTTGAGCACGTCGTTCTGGATGGTCCCCGTGAGCTGGTCGGCGCGGATCCCCTCGGCCTCCGCGGTGAGCTGGTAGAGCAGCAGCAGCGTCGAGGCCGGCGCGTTGATCGTCATCGAGGTGGAGACCTGGTCCAGCGGCAGGCCGTGGAACAGGGTGCGCATGTCGTCGAGGCTGTCGATCGCCACGCCGACCTTGCCGACCTCGCCGTGCGCGATCGCCTCGTCCGAGTCGTAGCCCATCTGGGTCGGCAGGTCGAACGCGACCGACAGCCCGCCCGTGCCGGCGCCGACCAGCTGGTGGTAGCGCTCGTTGGACTCCTTGGCCGTGCCGAAGCCGGCGTACTGGCGCATCGTCCAGGGCCGGCCGGTGTACATCGTCGGGTAGACGCCCCGCGTGTAGGGGTACTGGCCGGGGGCGCCCAGCGCCTCCTGCGGGTCGAACCCGGACAGCGACGACGCGTCATACAGGGGCTGGATGGGGAGTCCGGACTCGCTGCGGGCGACGTCGTCGTCCGGGGCACCGGTGGGACCGTCAGGCATGTCGGCGAGCCTACTGGCCCTGCCGTCCTCCCGGACCGGGTCGTGCGGCAGGTCACGGCTGCCCCGTCGGTGCCTGTGTGAGCCGCTCGCGCCCGGCTGTCCCCCGCTTGGACACGATCCGGAGTCGCAAAGGTCTGGAGATGGTAAAGAACTCGTCTAGCGCCGGTCGGGCGACGTGGCATGGGGCACGATGAAGCGGTCGCCAGGGGAAGGGATCAGGGCCCAGGAATGTCGTCATCGCGCCGCCTCGTGCTGCACGCGCGCCTGCTGTGGCGAGCCTCTCCCGTGTACGTGGTCCTGTGCCTCCTCCTGACGCTGCTCAGTGCGGCCGCCACCGTGTCGCTCCTCGTCGTGTCGGGGCACCTCGTGGGCTCCTTCGCCGAGGCCTACCGCCAGGGGCCGGGCAGCCAGGCCGCCAGCGAGACCTGGCGGCTCATGGTGCTCGTCGGGGTGCTGTTCGTGCTGGCCCCCGTGTGCCAGGTGGGGATGGAGGCCTGCGCCAACGCCCTGTCCGCCCGCTACCTCGTGCTGGTCTTCGACCTGCTCGCCGAGACGGCGCTCGCACCGCACGGGATCGCTCACCTCGAGGACCCGGAGAAGACCTCCCAGCTCGAGGGTCTGGTCACCGCGTCACGTGACTGGAGCTTCATGCAGGGTGTCCTCTCGACGTGGCAGCTGCTGCTCGTCCGGCTGACCGGTCTGGGGGCGCTCGGCGTGCTCCTGACGTGGAGCTGGTGGGCGCCGCTGCTGCTCGTGGGCGCGTGGCTGCTGCTGTCCCGCACCTTCCGCCGGTGGATGGACAGCGCCACCGACAACCTGCTCGACGTCACCGGCAACGACCGGCGCAAGGCGGCCTACCTGCGCAGCCTGCTGATGGACCGCTCCTTCGCCAAGGAGGTGCGCCTGTTCGGCCTCAGCGACTTCCTCGCCGCCCGCTACCGCCGCACCTGGCTGGCCGCGATGCAGCTGGTCTGGTCCAACCGCAACCGCACGCTCGGACCCGTCGGGTGGGCGACGCTGGTCATGCTCCTGGTCAACGCCGGTGCCTTCGCCCTGCTCGGTCGCGAGGCGTGGACCGGGGCGCTGTCGGTCGCGGGCCTGGTCACGATGGCGCAGGCCATCCCCCAGCTGGAGAACTTCGGACCGGTCGGGGACATGCAGATGTATGTCGCGCGCAACACCGCCGTCGTCGCGCAGCTGGCGCAGCTGCGCGGCGAGCTCGGAATGGCGCGAAGCCGACCTGGACCGGACCTTCCCGGCGCCCCCGGAGAGGTCCCGACGGCCGACGAGGTCACGCAGGTCGCCCCCGCAGAGATCGTGCTGGATGACGTCTCCTTCGGCTACCCCACGCGGGAGGACCAGGTCTTCTCGGGGCTCGACCTGCGCGTCCCGGCCGGCCAGTCACTCGGCGTGGTCGGGGTCAACGGCGCGGGCAAGTCCACCCTGATCAAGCTGCTGTGCGGTCTCTACGCCCCCGACTCCGGCACCGTGCGCATCGACGGTCGCAACCCGATGGCCGACGACGCCACCCGGCGCCGGGTGGCGGTGATCTTCCAGGACTTCGTGCGCTACCAGCTCTCGTTGCGCGACAACGTGCTGCTCGGTGCCGACGACGGTCCGGAGAGCTCACGCGCACTGTCGCGAGCGCTCGACGAGGCGTCGGGCACGCCGCTGCTGAAGCGCCTCCCGCAGGGGTGGGGCACGGTGCTGTCCGCCGAGTACGACCACGGCCAGGACCTCTCCGGCGGCCAGTGGCAGCGGGTCGCCCTGGCGCGTGCGTTCTCGGCGCTCGATCGCGGTGCCGGGGTCCTGGTGCTGGACGAGCCCACAGCGGCGCTCGACGTCCGCGCCGAGAAGGAGCTGTTCGACCGCTTCCTCGAGGTCACCCACGGAATGACGAGCATCCTGGTCAGCCACCGGCTGTCCAGCGTCCGGCACGCCGACCGCATCGTCGTCGTCGACGAAGGACGGGTCGTCGAGGACGGCAGCCACGAGGAGCTGATGCGAGCCGAGGGCCCCTACGCGCAGATGTTCAGACTGCAGGCCGCTCGGTTCACCGAGTGCGGTGACCATCACGGCGGCTCCCCCCACGACTCGGACCATGCCACCGCGCACGAGGAGGACGATCTGAGTGCGTGAGTTCCTGCGGGCGGTCTGGCTCGTCACCGCCATGTCGTTCCGCCTCAGCCCGTGGCAGTCGGTGGCCGCCATGCTCGAGACCCTGGGCAAGGGCCTGATCATGCTGCAGCCGCTCTTTCTCGCCTTCCTGGTGGACGGCCTGATCAAGAACGAGCAGGGACGGCTCGTCGTCGGCGCCGTCGGCATGGTCGCCTCGATCGCGCTGAACATGGGCCTGCAGCTGGTCGGCACGCACGCCAGGGTGATGCAGCTCGAGCGGGTGGGCTTCGAGTTCGACGCGCGGATCGCGCGGATCACCGCCGGCATCCCCACGCTCGACCACCTCGAGTCGGCGCGCTACCAGGACGAGCTGCAGGTCCTGCGCGACCAGCAGGGCACCCTCGGCCAGTCGTTCAACCTTCTGCTCAACACCGTCAACAACCTGGTCTTCGCCGGCGGGACGATCATCGTCGCGGTGACTGCCGACGCGCGCCTGGCCATCGTGACGCTGATCGCGGTGCCCGGCCTGCTGCTGACCCGCTGGACCGTCCGGTGGGACAAGGAGGGCGAGCAGCGGGCGGCCGAGCCCTCGCGCCGCACCGGGCACCTCGTCGACCTGGTGACCGGCGCGACACCGAGCGCCGAGCTGCGCGTCTTCGGCACCCGCCAGACGGTCCGCGACCTGCTGCGTGAGTCCGTCGCCGGGTGGCGCCGCCCGATCGTCGGAGCCCAGCTGCGCACCGGCCTGGTCCAGGGGGTCGAGTCCCTCGTCTTCTTCGGCGTCGCAGCGGTGGTGATCGCCTGGATGGTGCGAGACGCCATACGGGGCGTGGTGAACCCGGGCACGGTGGCCCTCGCGGTGATGATGGTGCAGCGGCTGCAGATGACCGTGGTCGTGCTGCGCAACACCAGCCAGCAGCTGACCAAGATGGTGCGCAACGTCCGCCGGTTCCTGTGGCTGCAGGAATACGCGGACACGGTGGCGCGCGAGCACCAGGGGCGGCGTGAGCCTCCGGAGGTGCTGCACAGCGGGATCCGGGTCGAGGGGGTGAGCTTCTCCTACGACGGCACATCGGAGCGTTCCCTGCGCAACGTCACGCTCGACCTGCCTGCCGGTTCGATCGTCGCGCTGGTCGGCGAGAACGGCGCCGGCAAGTCGACCCTGGTCAAGCTGTTGACGGGGATGCACGAGCCCACCGAAGGCGTGGTGCGGGTCGACGGCACGCCACTGACGAACCTCGACCTCACAGCCTGGCGCGGCCGCGTCTCAGGCGCCTTCCAGGACCACGCCCGGTTCGAGCTGGTGGCGCAGGAGTCGATCGGGATCGGAGACCTGCCGCGCGTCGACGACCACGCGCGCGTGCTCGAGGCGGTGCACCTCGGCGCCGGCGACGACCTGCTCGAGGCTCTGCCGGAGGGGCTGGACACGCAGCTGGGCACCACCTGGCAGGACGGCGTGGGTCTGTCCGGTGGGCAGTGGCAACGCGTCGCCATCGCACGCGGTCTGATGCGTCAGACCCCGCTGCTGCTGGTGCTCGACGAACCCACGGCCGCCCTGGACGCGGCGACCGAGCACGCGCTGTTCGAGCGCTATGCCGAGGCCGCGCGCGAGGCGGGAGCACGGGGTTCGGTCACCCTCCTGGTGACCCACCGCTTCTCCACCGTCGCGAGCGCCGACCTCGTCGTCGTCCTCGACCAGGGGCGCGTCCTCGAGGCGGGCACCCACGAGGAGCTGATCGCCGCCCGTGGTCGCTACGCCGAGCTCTACGAGCTCCAGGCCCGCGGCTACCGCTGACCCCGCGAGGAATCATCGCGAGGTTTCGGCCCCTGAGAGAGCACTTGGCCTCAAGGGGTGACTGCAACACCTGGCGTTGAGAGGTGTGCAGATGAGTGCTCGTCGGGGTAGTCCGCGGTTGCCGGTTGAGGTGGAGTATCGGTTCTGGGCTCAGGTCCGCGATTGCCTGACGGTTGAGCAGGCCGCGGTGGTGGTGGGCGTGTCGGCGACCAAGGGGCGGGCCTGGTTTCGAGATCGTGGCGGGGTGATGCCATCGGCGGATGCGGGACGACGCAAGCGATGTTTGGACTTCGCCGAGCGTGAGGAGATCGCGCTGCTGCGCGCGGAAGGGCTGGGCGTGCGGGCGATCGCTCGGGCGATCGGGCGGGATCCGAGCACGATCAGTCGGGAACTGCGCCGGGTGCAGCACAGTCCGAGCGCGCGAGCCTTCCATCGGGTCTATCGCGCCTCGACCGCGCAGGCGGATGCGGATCGGCGGGCGCGTCGGCCCAAGGAGGCGAAGTTGGCCACGAACGTGCGGTTACGAGGTGAGGTGCAACGACGGCTGCGGAAGAATCACAGCCCGGAGCAGATCGCGGCCAGGCTGCGGCAGGACTACCCCGACGAGCAGGAGATGTGGGTGTCGCACGAGACGGTCTACCAGGCGCTGTACGTGCAGGGCCGCGGCGCGCTCAAACGCGAGCTGACCAGGCATCTTCGCACCGGCCGGTCGCTGCGCAAGCCCCGCCGCAAGAGCGAGGAGCGGCGCGGCCGGATCCCGGACATGGTGCCCATCGCCGAGCGGCCGGCCGAGGTCGAGGACCGTGCCGTACCCGGTGAGTGGGAGGGCGACTTGATCCTCGGGTCGACCGAGTCGGGCTCGGCGATCGGCACCCTGGTCGAGCGGGCCAGCGGGTTCACCATGCTGTTGCACCTGCCCACCGATCACACCGCCGCGGCGGTCGCGGCCGCGATGATCGACAAGATGAGTCAGCTGCCCCAGCAGCTGCGCCGGTCGCTGACCTGGGACCAGGGCAGTGAGATGTCCAACCACGTGCAGATCGCCGAAGCCACCGGGCTGGACATCTACTTCTGCGACCCGCGCTCGCCCTGGCAGCGTGGCACCAACGAGAACACCAACGGGCTGCTGCGTCAGTACTTCCCCAAGGGCAGCGACCTGTCCACGTGGGGCCCGGGCTACCTGGACATGGTCGCCGCCGAGCTCAACGACCGGCCCCGCAAACGCCTCGGCTGGCGCACCCCCGCCGAAGCCCTCGACCAACTACTGTCGGAACAGTCAGATCCACACGGTGTTGCACCCACCGCTTGAATCCGCCG
>DASUKI010000100.1:0-2232 GCA_036278855.1 Pedococcus sp. | reverse complement strand
GCACTCCTGAGCGGGCTCGGCACCGGGCTCGTCGCCCGCCGGGTCCGGCGCCAGACCCACGGGCTGGGGGAGTCGCAGCTGCGGTCGATGGTCGAGTACTACGACGCCGTCCTGCACGCCGTCACCGAGGGGCTCCTGCTCACCGACCTCGACGGCAGGCTGCGGCTCGTCAACGACGAGGCCGTCCGGCTGCTCGGCCTGCCCGAGGACCCGGTCGGCCGGCCTGTCGCCGAGCTCGGCCTCGCCGAGCCGATCGTGGCTGCCCTCACGGACGACCGGCCCCGCGACGACGAGCTGCACCTGACCGCCGAGCGGGTCCTGGTGCTCAACAAGGCCCACGCCCAGTGGGAGGGGCGGTCGCTGGGGTTCGTCGCCACCCTGCGCGACCGCACCGACCTGGAGAACCTCACCGGCGAGCTCGACTCGGCGCGGGGCCTCACCGAGGCGCTGCGCTCGCAGGCCCACGAGTCGGCCAACCGGCTGCACACGATCGTGTCGTTGATCGAGCTGGGGCACTCCGATCGGGCACTGTCGTTCGCGACCGACGAGCTCCAGCTGTCGCAGTCCCTCACCGACGAGGTCGTGGGGGCCGCGGACGAGCCCGTGCTCACCGCCCTGCTCCTCGGGAAGGCGGCGCAGGCAGGCGAGCGTGGTGTCGACTTCCGCTTGTCCGGCAACCTCGCCTGGCCCTCGGGGACGGCGCCGGTCCGCGACGTCGTGACCATCATCGGCAACCTCGTCGACAACGCCTTCGACGCGGTCGCCGAGGTCGAGGGGGAGCGTCGGGTGACGGTCGACTCGGTGGTGCACGACGGCGTGGTGGTCCTCACCGTCGCCGACACCGGTCCCGGCCTGCCCCCTGGCGCGGTCGACGAGGTGTTCCGACGCGGGTACTCCACCAAGGCGGGCACGGCCGAGCGACGCCGGGGGCTGGGACTGGCCCTGGTCGCCCAGGCGGTCCAGCGCGCCGGCGGGTCACTCGTCGTGGACGGTCCACCGGGGGCGGTCTTCACGGTGCGACTTCCGGTCGGTGGTCGGGGTGGTTGACCAGGCGGCGATCCGGGTGCTCGTCGTCGAGGACGAGCCGGTCGCGGCGCATGCCCACACGACCTACGTCGGCCGCGTCCCGGGATTCGTCGTGGTGGCCACGGTGGGCTCGGGCCACGATGCGTTGAAGGCACTGCGCGACAACGAGGTCGACCTCGTGCTGCTCGACATGAACCTGCCGGACCGGCACGGCATCGACATCGTCCGCGCCATGCGCGCCGGCGGCCACCGGGCCGACGTCGTGGCGGTGACCTCCGCGCGTGACCTGGACGTGGTCCGGTCGGCGGTGTCGCTGGGTGTCGTGCAGTACGTCCTCAAGCCGTTCGTGTTCGGGACGTTGCGCGACCGGCTGGAGGCCTACCGGACCTACCGCGAAAAGGTGCACGACGCCGCGGACGTCGCCACCCAGGCCGATGTCGACCAGGTCCTCGCCGGGGCCCGCACGGCCGTACCGCCGACGCTGCCCAAGGGCATGTCCGAGGAGCTGCTCGGGCAGGTGGTGCGGGCGCTGCGAGCGGCCGACGGGGTGTCGGCGACGGAGCTGGCGCAGACCGTGGGCGTCAGCCGGGTGACCGCGCGCCGCTACGTCGAGCACCTGTGCGAGGGGCGCCTCGCGGCGCGGACCCAGCGGTATGCCGGGGCCGGCCGTCCCGAGGTCGAGTACCGCTGGGTGGGCGGCACCTGAGCGCGGGGGCGGGGCATGGCTCTGCATGGAACTCACCCAAATGGACTGAGACTGACCTGTGACCGGAGCGTCCGGGTCAGCCCTCGAGTGCCTTGAGCAGGGCGATGTTGAACGAAACCCGTTCGGCGTCGCCGTTCTCGGCCGCCCACCGTGCCTCCATCGCCGTGACGACGTAGGACCAGGAGTAGGCGACGTCCTCATCGATGCCTGCAGCCTCGCACGCAACCTCCACCCGGCGGCGCACCTGCCACCGGAAGGTCGAGCCGGTGCCGTACTCGTCGACCCGGTTGCGCAGCAGCGGCTGGACCTCCACGCCGGGGTGGCCCGCCATGGCGTGCGGGTCGATCGCTAGCCAGGGCGGACGACCGCTGCCGGTCCGGCTGGCGAGCACGTTCTCGTAGTGCAGGTCGGTGTGCACGAGCGTCGCGTCGCACGCCGGGTCTGCGGTCAGGTCGCGGACCAGTCCGGTGAGGCGGTCCAGCATCCGCCGCGGGAGCGCC
>DASUKI010000099.1:0-3584 GCA_036278855.1 Pedococcus sp. | reverse complement strand
GCTCGCCGATGTCGTGGTCGGTTCGGTGATGCACCGCGCCCTGGCCACCGGCGTGCCCGACGAGGAGTTCGTCGACGGGCTCATCGCACTCCTCGCGGACGTGGCGTACGCCCGCCTGCGGCGGGCCCAGCGCGCCGAGGTGACCGCTGCCGGGGACTGAGCCCCGCGGCATACCGACGCCAATAATCCACCCAAATGGACCGAAACTGACCCGGCGGCTCGCCCATGCACCTGTGCGCAATCCACCCAAGTGGACCGAAACCGCCGCCGTGACACGGTCAGAAGCGGGCCGGCTCGCGGTAGACGCCCCACTCGTCGCGCAGGGCGTTGCAGATCTCGCCGAGCGTCGCCTCGGCGCGCACCGCGTCGAGCATGGCGGGCACCATGTTCTGGGACGTCCGCGCGACCTCGACCATGCGCGCCACCGCCGCCCGGGCGGCCGCCTCGTCGCGGTCCGTGCGGCGCGACCTGAGGGTCGCCACCTGCTCGCGCTCCACCTCGTGGCTGACCCGCAGGATCTCGAGCTCGTGGCTGACGCTGCCCGTGTGGGTGTTGACGCCGACGACCTTCTTGTCGCCCTTCTCGAGCGCGACCTGGTACTGGAACGCGGCCTCGGCGATCTCGGACATGAACCAGCCTTCCTCGATGCCCCGCAGGATGCCCCGGGTCATCGGCCACTCGCCGCCCTCGGCCCTGCCGGCATTGGCGCGGACCTGCGCGGCGAGCTGCTCGGTGTCCTTGGACTGCAGGTCGCTGCCCCCGAGGGTGAGGATGCGGTTGAAGATCTTGGTGGCCTCGGCCTCGATCTGGTCGGTGAGTGCCTCGACGTACCAGCTGCCGCCGAGCGGGTCCGCGACGTTCACCACGCCGGTCTCGTCCATGATCACCTGCTGGGTGCGCAGCGCGATCTCGGCGGCCTGCTCGGTCGGCAGGGCGAGGGTCTCGTCGAGGGCGTTGGTGTGCAGGCTGTTGGTGCCACCGAGCACGGCTGCGAGCGCCTCGACCGCGGTGCGGACGACGTTGTTGTAGGGCTGCTGGGCGGTCAGGGAGACGCCCGCCGTCTGGGTGTGGAACCGCAGCCACTGCGCCTTGTCGGTCCTGGCGCCGTAGACGTCGCGCATCCAGCGGGCCCAGATGCGGCGGGCGGCACGGAACTTGGCGATCTCCTCGAAGAAGTCCAGGTGGCTGTCGAAGAAGAACGACAGGCCGGGCGCGAAGGTCTCGATGTCCAGGCCGCGGGACAGGCCGAGCTCGACGTACCCGAAGCCGTCGGCGAGCGTGAACGCGAGCTCCTGCGCGGCGGTGGAGCCGGCCTCGCGGATGTGGTAGCTGGACACCGACAGCGGCTTGTAGTCGGGGATGTTCTGCGCGCAGTACTCCATGAGGTCGCCGATCAGGCGCAGGTGCGGCTCCGGCGCGAACAACCACTCCTTCTGGGCGATGTACTCCTTGAAGATGTCGGTCTGCAGCGTGCCGTTCAGGACGCCGAGGTCGACGCCCTGGCGCTCGGCGGCGACGAGGTACATGCAGAACACCGGCACGGCCGGGCCACTGATGGTCATCGACGTCGTGGTGTCGCCCAGCGGGATGTCCTTGAACAGGATGTCCATGTCGTCGGCCGAGTCGATGGCGACGCCGCAGTGCCCGACCTCGCCGAGGCTCATCGGGTCGTCGGAGTCGCGGCCCATCAGGGTGGGCATGTCGAACGCGACGGACAGCCCGCCGCCACCGCGCTCGAGGATCATCTTGTAGCGCTCGTTGGTCTGCACCGCGTTGCCGAAGCCGGCGAACTGACGGATCGTCCAGGTGCGCCCGCGGTAGCCCGTGGGATAGAGGCCGCGGGTGAAGGGGAACTCGCCGGGCCAGCCGATCGACTCGGGCACCTCGGCCCCGTCGGCAGGCCCGTAGACCGGCTCCACGTGCATCTGCGAGAGCGTCGTGAAGTCGGCGTCGCGCACCTGACCCTTCGCCTGGGCGGCGTCGTAGCGCGCCTGCCAGCGGGCAGCGCCCTCGCTCGTCGGGGCGGTGGGCTGGGCTGCGCGGTCGTCGGCCATGCGCTCAATTTACTAGGACGTCCTACTAATCACCAACTCCGGTCGCCGCGCCCCCTTGCAAAACGGCGGTTGCGCACGAAAGACGGTGGCTGTGATCCCCGTTTCACGCGCGCAACCGCCGTTTTGCCCGAGTGCAGGCGCGGGGCAAACCGCGTCCGTATGCCGCGTGGCCGGCGCCGCGGCCGGGCTCGGCTACCCGTCGAAGTCGCGTGCGCCGACGCGCACCTTGCGCAGCAGCTCGAAGAGCTGCTCGTGCTCGGCGGGGGCCAGCATGCCGAGGCCGAACCGCATCTGCACGAGGTCCGCGGTGGCGGCCTCCATGGCCTCGCGCCCTGCGGGGGTGATCACCGCCAGCGTGCCTCGTCCGTCGTCGGGGTTGGGGACGCGCTCGACGAAGCCCTGCGCGTCCAGGCGCTGCACGATGTTCGTGGCCGACGTCGGGTGGACCATGAGCCGCTGCCCGATCTTGCTCATCCCCAAGCGCCCTTCGCGGCTGAACGCCAGCAGAACAAGCGCCTCGTAGCGCGCAAAGGTGAGCCCGTGACGTCCCACCACGGTGTCGAACTCGGTGAGCAACAGCTGCTGGACCCGCATGATCGACGTGGCGCTCGCCATCGCCACTGACTGGGAGGACCGGCCCCAACGGCGGACCCACAGCTGGGCAGCCCGGGTGATGGGGTCGAAGGCCAGGCGGAGCGGCGTGGGCACGCTGGCAGGGTAGCCGGGTTCTCAGCCGGGCAGGCGGACCGTCTCGAGCACGCCGTCGTCGAGGCGCAGCTCGCCGTCGGCCTCCTGCGCGGCCTCGGGGTCGTTGGTCGCCATCACGACGATCGCACCCCGCTGGGTCTGCGCCCTGAGCAGGGCCAGCACGCGCTCCCGGTTGTCGTGGTCCAGCTCCGAGGTGGGCTCGTCGGCCAGGAGCACGCGTCCCTGCAGCGCGAGCCCCCGGGCGACCGCCACCCTCTGCTGCTGCCCACCGGACAGCTCCTCGGCGAGGTGGCTGCCGGACTCGCCCAGGCCGACGGCGGCGAGCGCCTCGTGGGCGCGCCTGCGCGCCTCCTCCGAGGGGATGCCCCGCGCCAGCAGGGGAAGCTCGACGTTCTCGCGGGCCGTGAGGAGCACCGCCAGGGCGCTGCCCTGCGGGATCACCTCGATGCCGAGACCGGCCGCCTGGGCGCGCCCCGTGATCCGGTCCTCACCGAGCAGCACCGAGCCCTCGGCCCGGACGGCACCGGCGATGGCCCACAGCAGTGACGACTTGCCTGCCCCACTGTGCCCCGTGACCGCGATGAACTCGCCCGGGTATGCCTGCAGGCTCGCGCGGCTGACGGCGACCGTGTCGGCGTAGCGCACCGTCACGTCGGCGAGCTCCAGCGGTGGTGTCTCGACGGCGTCGACGGCCCGGTCCTGCACGAGCCCGATCCTCTCGCGGTCAGCCATGCTCGCCGCCACCCCCCTCGGGAACCAGCGTCCACACCCCGTCGACGTTGTGCACCCGGACCAACGCGCCCGGGGGGAACGCGTCGACGA
>DASUKI010000098.1:0-5703 GCA_036278855.1 Pedococcus sp. | reverse complement strand
GACCAGCATCTCGTCGCTCACCTGGATCAGCTCGCTGCGTCCCGTCCTCATCACGTGCCACGGGCCGGCAGGGGCGTCCGGGTCGGTCGGGTAGCGCTCGGCCAGCTCGCGAGCCAGCTGCACCTTCGCCGGGTCGACGTGGGCCACCGCCAGTCGGTGCAGCCGCCCGTCCTGGACCAGGTCGACTCCCGACCAGTCGGCGAAGCTCGGGACCGCGAGCTGCGCGACCTTCGTCAGGGTCGCCTCATAGTCGAGGCTGGCCGAGAGCTCGGCCGACGCCTGGGCGAGGAACTCCAGCTTGGCCTGGTGCCTCGCGGCGCGGTCCTCGGCACGCAGCCGCACCAGCGCCTGCGCGCAGGTGTCGGCGAGGATCTCGAAGAAGTCGAGCTCGGCGTCGTCGAAGAGCCGTTTCCCGGGGAAGGACAGCGAGATCGCCCCGATCGCCCCACCCGGCACGCGCAGTGGCAGGCAGACCAGGGCACGCTCGCCGCGGTCGATGTACGGCACGTCCGGATACGCCTGCAGGATCGCGTCGCGACCAAGGAGCATGATGCGTTCGCGGCTCCTGATCGCGTCCGCCGCGGGGGTCGGCAGGTCGAACGGGGTCGCGAGGAGCGCCTGAGCGTCCTCGGCGGACAGGCCGCTCAGGCCTGCGACGTGCAGGTGCCCCGGCTCGTCGGCAAGGGTCAGCGCGGCGATGGTGGCGCCCACCGCGTCGGCACTGTGGTCGACGACTATGCGGGTGACGGTGTCGACATCACGGGCCTGGACCAGCTCCGCCGTGACCCGGGCGAGGCGGGTCAGCCGGCCGCCCAGCCCGTCCACGTCCCCTCCGCCAGGTGCCACGCGCACATCATGGCAGCGCCTCCCGTGCCGTGGCGGACGAACGAGGTATGCCGCCCGCTCGAGCGGGCGCCCGGCTCACCGCTGGTGTGGGGGTCGGTTCACACCCAGCTCGGGAACCACATTCGTGCGGACCACTGGCCGAGAGGGATCACCTGCGCGGTGTAGATGGGCCAGAAGAACGCGAAGATCGCCAGGTTGAGCAGGCAGTAGGCGCCGACGACGTACAGCCCAGCCTGCCTGCGCCGGAACGAGTCGGTGCGCCGGCCCAGCGCCAGGCCGAGCACGAAGACCGCGCCGAAGACCACCCATGGCTCGAACGCCACCGTGTAGAAGGAGTAGATGGTGCGCTCCTCCAGGAAGAACCACGGCAGGTAGCCGCCCACCAGCCCGGCGAGGATCGCCCCGGCGCGCCAGTCCCGCCGGAACGCCCAGCAGAAGAGCAGCACGAAGACCGCCGCCGCACCCAGCCACCAGACCGATACGGTGCCGATCGAGGTGATCGCCTTGGAGCACTGGGCGACCACGCAGCCGTCGTGCCCTCCCTTCGGCCCCTCGTAGAAGAACGAGGTGGGCCGGCCCTGGATGATCCAGGACCACGGGTTGGTGCGGTACGGGTGGTTGTCGTTGAGGTGGACGTGGAAGTTGTAGATCTCCCGGTGGTACTGCCACAGCGAGCGGACCGCGTCCGGCACCCACGTGTCCTTCGGGTGGGCAGCGGCCCACTGCCGGTCGTACCCCGCACTGGACCTGAACCACCCGGTCCACGAGACGGCATACGTCACGAAGGCGGTGCCGCACATGACCACGGCCGCGACCAGGCCGTCGCGCACGACCATGGCGCGGAAGAAGTGCCGCACGCCGACCGCGCGACGCGCCCCCACGTCCCACAGGACGGTCATCACCCCGAACGCCGCGAGGAAGAACAGGCCCGACCACTTCGTGCCCGTCGACAGCCCCAGGCACACCCCGGCCACCCAGCGCCACGGCCGCCACCCCAGGGACGGCCCGAAACCCTTCACCACGCGACCGTCCGGCAGCTCGGCCACCTTCCGGGCGAGCAGCGCCCGTGATCGGTCGCGGTCGATGAGCAGCGCACAGAACGCGGCCAGCGCCCAGAACATCACGATGAGGTCGAGCAGTCCGGTGCGCGACTGTACGAAGTGGTGCCCCTCGAACGCCACGAGGAACGCCGCGACCGTGCCGAGCATCGACGACCCGAACATCCGGCGCGCGGCCCGCCCGATCATCAGGATCGACAGGGTCCCCAGCAGGCACACCGAGAACCGCCACCCGAATGACGAGGTCTGCCCGAACAGCTGCTCGCCGACCGCGATGATCCACTTGCCGACCGGTGGGTGGACGACCAGGTCGCCTTCTGTCCCAAAGACGTTCGGCGTGCCCGCGGTGAACAGCGCGTCGGGGGTCTTCATCGAGTCGGGGACCCGCATCTCGACGCCGTAGTCCAGCATCGAGACGCCCTGCTTGACGTAGTACGTCTCGTCGAAGACCAGCTGGTGCGGGCGGCCCAGCGACCAGAACCGCATCCCCCCGCCGACGACGGCGAAGAACAACGGCCCCAACCAACCCCACAGCACGTCCGTCGGCCGGTACCCGAGCAGGCGTGCGCGCAGCAGCTCCACCCGGGTCATGCGCGCCATCGTATGCAGGCGACCTCGCGGGCCCCTGACAGGATGGCCGGGTGAGTGCTGTGCCCTCCCCAGATCCCCGCGCCGGCGTCCTCGTGCTGGCCGCCACTCCCATCGGCGACGCCCGTGACGCGGCCCCCCGCCTGGCCGATGAGCTGGCCACCGCAGACGTCGTCGCGGCCGAGGACACCCGCCGGCTGCGGCGCCTGTGCGCCGACCTCGCCGTGACCCCGCGCGGTGCAGTGCTCAGCTACCACGAGCACAACGAGGTGGCGCGGACCGCCGAGCTGGTCGAGCGGCTCCGCGCCGGTGCGCGCGTGGTCGTCGTGACCGATGCCGGTATGCCGTCGGTGTCGGACCCGGGGTACAGGCTCGTCACGGCCGCGGTCGACCAGGGCATCCGGGTCACCTGCGTGCCCGGACCCAGTGCAGTGCTCATGGCCCTGGCGGTGAGCGGCATGCCGGTCGACCGGTTCTGCTTCGAGGGCTTCCTGCCGCGCAAGGCGGGGGAGCGGTCGCGTGCGCTCGCGGCGCTCGCGGGCGAGCGCCGCACCATGGTGTTCTTCGAGGCGCCGCACCGGATCGAGACGAGCCTGCGCGCGATGGCCCAGGCGTTCGGGGCCGACCGCCGCGCGGCGGTGTGCCGGGAGCTGACCAAGACCTACGAAGAGGTGCGGCGCGGCGGGCTGGCCGAGCTGGCGGACTGGGCGGCCGACGGGGTCCGTGGCGAGATCACCGTCGTGGTCGCCGGCGCGGCACCCACCGTGACGTCGCTCGAGGAGGCCCTGCCCGGCATACGGGAAAGGGCCGCCCGGGGCGAGCGGCTCAAGGAGGTGTGCGCCGACGTCGCGGTGACCACCGGCCTGTCCAAGAAGGCCCTCTACGACGCCGCCGTCAGCGACAAAACGGGGGTTGCGCCCGCAAGCCCCCGGTTGTAGATGCTGTCTTGCCCACGCAACCCCCGTTTTGCAGGGGGCGGAGGGGGCGGAGGGGGCGGAGGGGCGCTCGAACGCACCAGCCGTCAGTTGAGCCAGGACAGGTGGCCCTTGAGCAGGGCGTACCCGACGAAGGCAACCACGTCGAGGGTGGTGTGCGCGACGACGAGCGGGCCGACGCGGCGGGTCCGGGTGTAGACCCAGCCGAAGATCAGCCCCATCGCCAGGTTGCCGAGGAAGCCGCCGAAGCCCTGGTAGAGGTGGTAGGAGCCGCGGATCAGGGCGGAGACGAGCATGACGACGGGCAGCGACCAGCCGGCCTGCCGCCACCGGGTGTAGAGGTATCCGATCATGACCACCTCCTCGAGCAACGCGTTCTGGGCGGCGGCGAGGACGAGCACCGGCACCGTCCACCAGTGGCTGGCCAGGTTCGCGGCGGCGACGGTGGTGTTGAGGCCGAGCGCCTTCGCCGCGGCGTAGAGGCCGAGTCCGGGAATGCCGACTGCGGCCGCCAGGGCGAGGCCGTGCAGCACGTCGCGCCCCGGTTGGCGCAGGTCGAACCCGATGACCTGCCTGGCGTCCCGGCGATCGCGCTGGAGCAGGAACAGCGCCAGGACAACCGGGACCAGGGCCAGGACGATCCCCACGAGCTGGTAGGTGAGGTCCAGCCAGGGCCGGTCCGGGGTGACCGAGGAGTTCATCGCCGTGGTCTGCTTGTTGAGCGCGACCTGCCGGGTCAGCTTGTCCACCAGCGACAGCAGCGACCAGATGCCCGAGGCGCCCAGGCTCACGCCCAGGACGAGGACGGTCTCGGTGAAGAAGGTGCGACGCGTGACGGGCCGCCGCACCGCTTCACCCGCCGTCACACGGGCGAGGGTATCCGGGCCGGCTGGGTGCCCGCTGGACGCCCGCTGGGTCCGCCGCCCTACGACGCGAGGGCGGTTCGGCGGTCGCGCCGCTGCCGCCAGCGGCGCATCTTCAGCCAGAGCCAGATGAGCAGCCAGGCCAACACCACGAGGAGCACGACGACCAGGATCGGGATGAACAGGGCCACCAGGCTCAGCCCGACCGAGGTGCCGTCCTCGACGGTGGAGGCGACCGGGGCGCCGAAGCCGAGGGTGCCGGCGTTGATGACCGGCCGCGACACGGTCTTCCCGGTGTGCACCAGGCCCGAGACGATGATGCCGAGCACGACGCCGACCCACGGGTTCTGGGTCATCCAGGACGAGTGGTCGAGACCCTCGGCGGCGGAGGTGGCGGCGAAGACCAGCCCGCCCATGCTCGGCCGGATGAAGGTCTGCACCGCGTCGTTGACCGTGTCGACCGCCGGGATCTTGTCGAGCACGACCTCGGTGAGCAGCAGCACCGCCCCGATGCCGATCGCCCACCACGACTCGATCCACGCGTACGACGACGGCAGGGTGAGGTAGTCGGTGAACCTGGCGATGAGGGCGACGACGAGGAACGGGATGTAGGCGTTGAGACCCGCCGCGGCGGACAGCCCCATGCCGGTGAGTGCGGCGATCATCGGGGACGACCTCCTGTGGTTCGGCGGGCCGTGCGGCGCACCTGTCGAGACATGTCTACAAGACGTGGCCCCGATCCGCGCGGTTCCGCACCGGGTGAAGACCCACCACAGCAGACAGGTATGCCGCGTGCGGACGTCCGCACGCGGCATACCTGGTGGTTGTGGTCGGTTGGGTCAGTCGCCCGCGGCTGCCTTGCGGGCCACGACCCGGCCGAGGACCGCGTAGCCGACCAGGAGGTGCGCGGCCGCAACCCAGCGGGCGACGCCCGGACCGAAGATGCCCAGGGTCGGCACCGTGACGACGGCCCAGCTCTCGGCGACCATCGGGTAGAACCGCGACACGCCCCTCCAGCGCCCGGCGACCGCGATCCGGATGCCGATGAGGAACATGCCCGCCATCGAGATCGGCCAGAAGAAGTCGAGCGCCAGCGACGCTGGGTTGTCGAGGTTGGTCAGCCCCACGAGGTCGGACAGGGTCGAGAGCATGGCCAGCGCCAGCGCGCCGGTCTCGACCCGCAGTGCGACCCGGGCCAGCCGGCCGGTGCCGAGCGCCGTGGTGCGCCACAGCACCCGGACCAGGCAGAGCACCCCGATCTGGAACAGCAGGGCGCTCGTGTTGTGCCCGATGCGTGCGGCGGGCTCGTCGAGCCGGTCCAGCCCGAACACCGCGATCATGCTGGCCCAGGCCACCGCACCGGCGGTGAGCATCGTGCCGTGCAGGCGGTAGGGGCGGCGGGTCGTGGAGTGG
>DASUKI010000097.1:0-25116 GCA_036278855.1 Pedococcus sp. | reverse complement strand
GCGAAGAGCACCTCGCGGACCTGGCCGACCACCCGCAGCGCCGGCTCGCCCACACCCCGCTCCAACACGGCATACAGGCAGTCCTGGGGCCGCAGCTGCTCGAGCACCGCCGCGGACCGCTGGGTGACCCCGCAGATGCCCCACCCGTCCTCGCCCGTCGCCACGACGGCGTCCTCGGTGAAGACGGCCTGGTGCGCACGGTGGAAGGCCCCGATGCCCAGGTGCACGATGCCGACCCGCTCGTCCAGCGACCGGGGCGGCGGGAGGGTGGCACGCGTCGGGCCGAGGCCGCCGAGCGCGGCCAGCGACAAGCGGGTCACAGCACCGCCCCAAGCTGCCACGGGACGAACTCCTCGCCGCCCAGGCCGAGCTCCTCGCTCAGGGTCCTGCGGCCCGAGGCCGTGTCGAGCAGCAGGTCGTATACCCGTCGACCCATCTCGTCGAGGGGCACGCCGGCCTCGACCACGCCAGAGCAGTCGAGGTCCATGTCGCCCGACATCCGCAGTGCCACACCGGAGTTCGTCGCCAGCTTGACCGTGGGCACCGGCCGGCTGCCGAACACGGACCCGCGGCCCGTGGTGAAGCAGATGAGGTTGGCACCCCCGGCCACCATGCCGGTCACCGACACCGGGTCGTAGCCCGGGGTGTCCATGAACACCAGACCCGGCCCGGGCACCGGCTCGGCGTACTGGCACACGGCGGCGAGCGGGCTGTGCCCACCCTTGGCGACGGCGCCGAGCGACTTCTCCAAGATCGTGGTGATGCCGCCCTCCTTGTTGCCCGGCGAGGGGTTGCCGTCGAGTGTGGTGCCCTGGCCGCTTGTGTAGGCCTCCCACCACGCGATCCGCTCGAGCAGCGCCCGCCCGACGGCGGGGTCGGTGGCGCGCTCGGCGAGCATCTGCTCGGCACCGTAGACCTCGGGGGTCTCGCCCAGCACGCTGGTCCCGCCCGCGGCGACGAGCAGGTCGCTGGCGACGCCGAGCGCGGGGTTGGCGGTCAGCCCGGAGAACGCGTCCGACCCACCGCACTGGAGCCCGAGGACGAGGTGCTCGACGCCGACCTCGACCCGCGGGGTGCCACGCATCTGCTCTGCCAGACCGCGAACCAGCTTCTCCCCGTGGGCAATCGCGGCCGCGGTGCCACCGGCCTCCTGGATCGTGAACGACTCCACCGGCAGGTCGCCGTCGACGCCGAGGCTCGCGACCAGGTCGCTGACGGCGTTGACCTCGCAGCCGAGGCCGAGGACCACCAGGCCGCCGATGTTCGGGTGCCGGGCGTAGCCCCGCAGGGTGCGCTGGAAGACCTCCCAGCCCTCCCCCCGGTTGGCCATGCCGCAGCCGGTGCCGTGCGTCAGGGCGACGACGCCGTCGACGCCCTCGGCGTGCATGGCGGCGATCTCGTCCTCGGTGCGGCGCACCACCTGCCGGGCCACCGTGGCCGAGCAGTTCACGGTCGTCAGCACGCCCACGTAGTTGCGGGTGCCCACC
Organism: Pedococcus sp.; assembly: GCA_036278855.1. Classification (GTDB taxonomy): domain Bacteria; phylum Actinomycetota; class Actinomycetes; order Actinomycetales; family Dermatophilaceae; genus Pedococcus. Next base: position 23,629 of record DASUKI010000097.1, on the reverse strand, counting down.
CTGCCGGTCGCCCGCCGGTACCCCTGGAAGGTGCGACGCAGGTCGTCTGGCAGCACCGGCGTGACACCGTGCCCGGCACCACCCGAGGACAGGGTGGCGGCGTCCCGCGGCATGGCGAGGTTGTGCACGTGGACGTGCTCCCCCGTAGCGACGTCGGCTGTGGTGACCCCGATGACGTGGCCGTACTTGGTCACCAGGGTGCCCTCGGCCAGGTCGCGCAGCGCCACCTTGTGGCCCCGCGGTATGCCGCGTGGTGCCGTGAGTGGCGTGCCTCCAGGTGCGTGCAGGATCGCGCCTGCCGGGACCTCGCCCAGCGTGATCGCGACGTCGTCTCCCTCTGACAGCACGAGCAGCTCTTCGCTCATCTCGTGCCCACCTCCTCCTCGGGCCGGCTCAGTGCGGCCCGCATCTCCTCGACGCTGGCCAGGTGTCCCGTCCCACCTTGGCCCTGCACGGACAGGGCTGCGGCGGCGACCCCGAGCTGGGCAGCCGTCTCGAGCGGGTCGCCGAGTGAGAGCCGGGCCGCGATGGTGCCGGTGAGGCAGTCGCCGGCGCCGGTCTGGTCGACCACCCGTGGCGCGGCGACGCCCGGGACCTCCGTGGTGCCGTCCGCGTCCGCGAGGACGACGCCGCGTGGTCCACACGTCAGGGCGACCGACGCGCATCCGAGGGCCAGAACGCGTTGCGCGGCAACGGATGCCGGCGCATCGGCCGGGATCCCAAGCAACGCCGACGTCTCGTCGGGCCAGGACGGCGTGAGCAGCTCGGCGTGCGGCGCGAGCTCGCGCAACATCATGCCCGCCTTCGCGGCGGTGGTGAGCCGTGGCCGGAAGTTCGGGTCGTAGACGAACCGGCGGGCAACCTGCGCCGCGCGTCGCACGGCTGCTGCCGCGGAGTCGGACACCGCGCACGCGACCCCGCTGGCCACCACGACACCAGCCCCAGCAAGCGCCGCCTCGTCGAGGTCCTCCGGGGACAGCATCGAGCCGACGCTTCCCGAGCGGGCGTACGCGAACTCCCGGCGACCGTCAGGGTCGGCGTGGGTGACGTAGACGCCGTGACCGCCCGGGTGGCGACGCACCCACCCGGTCTCCACGCCGAGGGCGGCGACGCGGGCGACGAGTGCGTCCCCGAGGTCGTCGTCGGGCACCCGGGCGAAAAGTGCCGTGCGGGCACCGGCGGCCGCCGCGGCCGCGGCGGCGTTGAGCGCGTCACCGGAGAAGCCCAGCCGGACCCTCGCCCCGTCTGCGAGCGGCGCCAGGGACGAGAACTCGACCAGCACCTCGCCGAGCACAACGACGTCGAGGTGAGCACCCGGCATACCTGTCATGGACACCGGTCCGTCACGGCTCCGGCTCCTCGCGCACCTGGGCGACCAGCTGCGTCGGGTTGACGAACCGCAGTGCCACCACGAGCAGGACGAGCATGACCGTCATGTAGATCACGGCCATCGAGTCCACGGACTGCTGCGCCCGGATGCCCGCGGCGTTCATCGAGTTGAACAGGGCCACCACGAGGGTGTTGGAGTCCGGTCCCGCGGTGAGGAAGGTGAGCTCGAACATACCCACCGTGCGGACGAGCACGAGGATGCACGAGGCGAGGATCCCTGGCACCAGCAGCGGCGCGAGGATCCGGGTGAACACCGACAGCGTCCTGGCGCCCGACATCCGGGCGGCCCGCTCGATCGTGGGGTCGATCTGCTCGATGAACGGCGTCATGGTCAGGATCACGAACGGCACGCAGGGCACGAGGTTCGCGAGGATGACCCCGCTGAGGTTGCCGGCGAGGTGGAACTTGTAGAGGACCGTGGCCAGCGGGATGCCGTAGGTGATCGGCGGCATCATGATCGGCAGCAGGAAGGCGAAGTACACGAGCTTCTTGCCCGGGAAGTTGCGCCGCGCCAGGACGTAGGACGCGGGCACCCCGATGAGCACCGAGAGCACGACCACGGCCACGGCCACCTCGAGGGTGACGACGATGACCTGGAACAGGCCGAAGTCGCGCCACGCCTCGGAGTACCAGCGGCCGGTCCACCCCTGCGGGAGCCAAGTGCCGAACCAGCGGGTGCCGAACGAGTTGACCAGCACCGAACAGACGACGCCGGCGACCAGCAGCATGAAGATCACGACGGACCCCCACACAGCCCAGCCGCTCGGGCTGGCGACGATGCGCCTGCGGGGTGCCTCGACTGCCGTGGACATCAGCCCTTCCCTCCTGTCGACCCGACGTAGAACCTGCTGCGCCACAAGAGGACGAAGCCGAGGACGACCAGCTCGACGGCGCCCATGATCATCGCGATGGTCGAGGCGAACGGGTAGTCGTACTGCTCGTAGGCGGCCTGGTAGGCCGCGATGGACAGCACCCTCGTCGAACCCGTCGGGTTGCCGACGAGGATCGCCGACGGGAACACGCTGAACGCGAGGACGAAGGTGAGGCAGAACGTCGTCGCCAGCCCCGGAGCCAGCAGCGGCAGGGTGATCTGCCGGAAGCGCTGCCGGGCGCTGGCGCCCAGCGTCGCCGCCGCCCGCTCCAGCGTCGGGTCGATGCCGGACAGGTAGGACAGGATCAGCAGGAACGCGAACGGGAACCCGGTGATGACGAGCGAGAAGAACACGCCCCAGTAGTTGTTGATGAGGCCGAGCGGTTCCTCGCGCAGGTGCAGCGTCCGCAGGATCCGGTTGAACCACCCCGCGGGGCCGAGGAAGTTGATCAGGCCCTCGGCCGTCAGCACCGTGCCCAAGGTGATCGGGATGACGAGCAGCGTCGTCACGAGCCGCTTGCCCCGGAACCGCCCACGCATGCGGTAGGCGATCGGGACCGAGGCCAGCACGTTGAACAACGCCGCCGGGATCGAGAGCCGCAACGTCTTCCAGATGGTGTCGCGCTGGAACGCGTCGGTGAAGAAGCGCTGGTAGTCCGCGAACGGACCACCGCCCTTCGCCGGCTGGAACGACAGGCCCAGCCCGTAGAGGAACGGGTAGATGAACAACCCGATCACGAAGACGACGGCGGGCAGGAGCAGGAGCAGCTGGCCGTCGATGCCCCGCTCGGCGAGCCGGTGGCGCCGGCTCAGGCCGGGGTGGGTGGCCTGGGCACTCATGTCAGCCCCGTCCGGCCAGCGCCGGTGCGGCGCCCTCCGCAGAGGTCTCGCCGAGCATCGGCGAGGAGGAGGGTGGCGACTCGTCGCCCATCGGGTAGAGCAGGAGGCGGTCGGTCGGCACCGACAGGGACACGGCGTCGCCGGGGGCGAGCCGGTGGTCGCTGCGCAGGTGCAGCCGCTCACCGGTCTCCGTGCGCGCCTCCGCCGCCTGTTCGCGGCCCTGGTACTCCACCACCTCGACGACCGCACGGATCCCATCGGCCGCGCCCGGCTCCGAGATCTCGAAGTCGGTGGGCCGGACTGCCGCCACGACGCGGTCGCCCTGCCCGACCGCGCCCACCGGGGTCCCGGTGAGCCGCAGCCCGCCGGTCTCGACGACCACGCCCTCCGACCGCACCTCGACCACGTCGGCCTGCAGAAGGTTGCGGAACCCCATGAAGTCGGCAACGTGCCAGTTGGCCGGTGTGGTGTGCAGCTCCTCCGGCGTGCCCACCTGCTGCACGCGTCCCTTGCGCAGGACCACGAGGCGGTCGGCCAGGGACAGGGCCTCCTCCTGGTCGTGCGTGACGTACACGGTGGTGAGCCCCAGGCTCTGGTGCAGCCTGCGGATCTCGGTGCGCATCTCCAGGCGGAGCTTGGCATCGAGGTTGCTCAACGGCTCGTCCATGAGCACGAGCGAGGGCTCGAGGACCACCGCCCTGGCGATGGCCACGCGCTGCTGCTGCCCACCGGAGAGCTGCCCTGGCAGCTTGCTCGCGTGCTCCTCGAGCTGGACCAGCCGGATCGCCTCGTCGGTGCGGCGGGCGATGTCCGCCTTGGGCAGGTGGCGCATCTGCAGGCCGAACGCGATGTTCTTGCGCACGCTCATGTGCGGGAACAGGGCGTAGTTCTGGAAGACCATGCCGAAGCCGCGCCGCTCCGGCGGGAGCGTGTCGACCCGGGTCTGGTCCTGCCAGATGCTGCCCGCCGTCAGTGGCAGCAGGCCGGCCAGGCAGTTCAGCGCGGTGGACTTTCCGCACCCCGACGGCCCGAGCAGGGCAATGAACTCGCCCGCCCGGATCGTCAGGTTGAGGTCCTGCAGCGCGTCCTGGCCGCCGAACTGGCGTCCGACCCCGTCGAGCCGCAGCTCCTCAAAACGTGCGTGCTTCTGTGTCACGACTTCTTGACCTTCGATCCGCCGATCTCACGGTCCCACTTGTCGAACGCGGCGACCAGTGCCTTGTTGTCCAGCGGGACCTCCTTGGGGTTGTCCTCGATGAGCTTGTCGTACTCCGGCCGCCCGAACTTGTTGATGGCGTCCTGGCTCTTCTGCGGGGCCATGGAGATGTCGACGCCCTTCACGGCAGGGCCCGGGTAGAAGTAGCCGTCGTCGTACGCCTTGGCCTGCTGCTCCTTGGTGAGCATGAACTGCACGAGCTGCAGCACCGCCGCCTGCTGGTCGGCGGAGGCGCCCTTGGGGATCACGGCGTAGTGGGCGTCGGTCACCCAGTGGAAGCCCTTGAGGGTGCCGACCTTCGCCGACTCGGGCACGGTGCCCAGGACCCGCGGGTTGATGTCCCAGCCGGTCGTCGAGGCGAGCATGTCGACCGTGCCGTTGCCGAGGTCCTTCATCGTCGCGGTCGTGCCGCTCTGGTAGGTGTTGATGTACTGCCCGAGCTCCTTGAGGTAGGCCCAGGTCTTGTCCCAGCCGTTGATCGGGTCCTTGGGGTCCTTGTCACCGAGGATGTAGGGCAGGCCCATCAGGAAGGTGCGGCCGGGGCCGGAGTTGGCCGGGCGGGCGTACTCGAACTTGCCGGGGTGCGCCTTGGCCCAGGCGAGCAGCTCCTCAGCTGTGGTCGGCGGGTTCGGGACCTTGTCGGGCATGTACTCCAGGAGCGGGCCCGAGGGGTAGTAGGTCACGGTCACACCGAAGTCGCCGGCGAGGTCCTGCATCTTCGCGGCTGGCTCGAGGTAGTTGTCCATGTTGCTGAGCCGGTCCTTGTACTTCGGCAGGATCGCCTGCCACAGGCCCTGCTCGGCGCCGGCCGACAGGCCGTCGGTGCCGGTGAGGACCAGGCCGATGTCGACCCGACCGGCGCCCTGCTGGGCCTTGATCTTGCCCACGAGGTCGGGGGCCGGGGCCTTCGAGTAGGTCACCTTGGAGATGACCTTCGGGTTCTTCTGGACGAACTCGTCGATCATGCCCTGGGTGAGCTGCAGGTTGCCGGCGACGTCGAGCACGTTGAGGACGACCGGCTTGGACGGCTTGTCCGGCACATCGCCCGAGGACCCGCCTCCTCCCGTCGAGCTGTTGCCGCTGTCGGGTGCCCCACAGGCGGCGGTGAGGCCGAGCAGGATCGCGCCGGTGGCGAGGATGGTGGTGCGCCGGGTGATGCGCATGAGAGTTCCCTTCGTCAACGCCGGGGGCGGCGGTCTTTTGTGGTGGTCGTGATGGTGGTGGTGGCTTCGGTGGGGACTGGGCCGGTGGTCCGGCGGACGACCAGCTCGAGCGGCATGACCCGGACGGTCGGGGTGCGCCGCTCCGGGTCGTTCATCACGGTGAGGAGCAGGTCGACGGCGGCTCGCCCGGACTCCTCCTTGGGAACGGCGAGCGTCGTCAGGGCCGGCTCGACCATGGTGGAGGTCGGGATGTTGTCGATGCCGACGACGCTGAGCTGCGTCGGGACCGCGATGCCACGCTGGCGCAGCGCCCCGACCAGGCCGAGGGCGACGAGGTCGTTGTAGCCCACGACGGCCGTAACGCTGGACAGCACCACCGCCTCGGCAGAGTCCTGGCCGCCCTCGAAGGTCGGGGCGAAGTTGCCCAGCTCCACGAGCTCCACCGAGTCTGCGGCGCAAGCGCTGCGCAGGCCGCGCACACGCTCCTTGGACGACCACGACGTGCGAGGGCCGGCCACCCAGCCGATGCGGGTGTGGCCGAGGGCGCTCAGGTGGTCGACGATCTGCGCGGTGCCCGCGGCGTTGTCGATGGTGACGGCCGGGATCGAGGCGGCTCTGCGGTTCAGCAGGATCAGCGGGGTGAGGGCGGCGGCCTCGCGCAGGTCCGGAGTGCTCATGCGCGGCGAGCACAGGATGATCCCGTCGACCTGCTTCGCCAACGCGCGCACCAGGCCGATCTCGGCGTCGGGCTGCTCGTCGGTGTCGGCGACGAAGACCTGGTAGTCGGACTCGTGTGCGTGCTGCTGGATGCCCTTGACGATCGAGGGGAAGAAGGGGTTGGCGAGGTCGGGGAGGATGAGCCCGAGGTTGCCGGTACGCCCGGTGATGAGCCCTCGAGCGGCTCGGTTGGGGCGGTAGCCGAGGTGCTCCGCCATCGCGGTGACCCGCTCGCGCGTGGCCGTGTCGACCATGCCGGGGTTCGACAGGGCACGCGACACCGTGGAGGCGGAGACACCGGCCGCGCGGGCAACGTCACGGATCGTCACCGCCATCCATGCCCTCCTCGTCGAGTGGTTTCGGGAAGTCTGAAACCGTTTGCAGACGATGTCAAGACCCTTTCCCGATTCTTCTCACGCCACGGCCCTCCGATCGCGGTTCTTGCTGAACCCTTTTGACAGCAAGGCATCTTGTCAGCAGCGGACGGCCTTGATGATGGCTTGCCACCACCTTCCTCGCGTGCAATCCTTTGCGCACCCTGGGTCGTCGTGGCCACGCTGGTGCGGCACGACGAGCCGTCGCGAAGGAGACCCATGGCCGAGCCGTTGACCATCCACCCGGACCGGGCGCTGCCTGGGGACCCCTCCACCAGGGAGGTGGCGAGGCGGGTCTACGACACGACGCGCGAGCTGCCGCTGGTGTGCATGCACGGGCACGTCGACGCGTCGGTCTTCGCCGACGACACGTCCTTCGCCGACCCGTCGAGCCTGCTCATCACGCCCGACCACTACGTCACCCGCATGCTCGTCTCCCAGGGAGCCGCGCTCGAGGACCTCGGCGTCCCCCGCCTCGACGGCACCCCGGTGGAGACCGACCCCCGAGCGATCTGGCGACGGTTCTGCGCCGGCTGGCGCTTCTACCGGGGCACCCCCTCGAGGTACTGGCTCGAGCACGAGCTGGTGGAGGTCTTCGGCGTCGACGAGGTGCCGTCGGTGGAGAGCGCGGACCGCATCTACGACGCCATCGCTGCGCGGCTCGACGAGCCGGGCTTCAGGCCGCGCCAGCTGCTCGACCGGTTCAACATCGAGCTGATCTCCACGACCGACGCCGCCTCGAGCGCGCTGTCGGACCACGCCCGACTCGCCGAGCAGGGCTTGGGCGAGCGCGTCGTCCCCACCTTTCGCCCGGACGCGGTGGTCCACCTCGCGAGTCGGACGTGGAAGCAGGACGTCGCCGCCCTCGGCGACGTCGCCGACGCCGACACCTCGACGTATGCCGGTTACCTGGCCGCCCTGCGCGCGCGCCGCGAGGCGTTCATCGCCGCCGGGGCCCTGGCGACCGACCACGGCCACCTCACCGCGAACAGCGTCCCACTGTCCGAGGCCGATGCCACTCGCATCTACGAGGCGGCGTGGTCGGGCGAGGTCCGGGCTGAGGACGCGAGCGCGTTCAGCGGTCACATGCTGCACGTCATGGCCGGGATGTCCCGCGACGACGGGCTGGTCATGCAGATCCACCCGGGCGTGCTGCGTGACCACCACCGCGCGACGTTCGAGTCCGTCGGTGCCGACCGCGGGTTCGACATCCCGGTGGCGACCGAGTTCACCAGGTGCCTGCGGCCGTTGCTCGAGAGCTACGGGCGGGACCCGGGGTTCCGCGTCATCCTGTTCACCGTCGACGAGACGGTCTACAGCCGGGAGCTGGCACCGTTGGCTGGCGCGTACCCCTCGGTCCGACTCGGTGCGCCATGGTGGTTCCTCGACAGCCCGGACGGCATGCGCCGGTTCCGCGAGCTCGTGACCGAGACCGCCGGCTTCTACAACACCTCGGGCTTCGTCGACGACACCCGCGCCTTCGCCTCGATCCCCGCCCGGCACGACCTCGCCCGCCGCATCGACGCCGGATACCTCGCCCGGCTGGTCGTCGAGCACCGGCTGCGGGAGGACGAGGCCATCGAGACCGCGGTGGACCTCGCGTACCACCTCCCCCGCCTGGCCTACGCCCGACGCGGCTGAGCCGCGGCGCCACGGCGGCCACGCGGCACCACGGCGACCACGCGGCATACCGGCTCTCATCCCTTTGCCCGAGGTTCCCCGTCTTTGGCGCTGTTAACGTCGAGGTGCAGGGGGAAATGGGGGAGTCATCATGGCTCACGTCACGGGCATCCTGTGCCAGATCATCACCGGCGACATCGACAATGCGGGGACCGACGGCTCGGTCTTCCTTGGCCTGGGGGGTCGCGAGTTCCGCCTGGACTCCAAGGCCGACGACTACGAACGCGGCTCCTGGCGCGAGTACGTCCTGGGACAGGGTCCGGTCGACCCGCTGCCTCCACCGCAGACGCACGTCACGGACCCGGAGCTCAACGACCCACGCAAGGGGTTCCCGCTCGACACGGTCAACCTCACCCGGTCCCCCGTGTACGTCCGCTTCGAGCCCGCGGGCAACAGCCCGAACTGGAACCTGGCCTTCGCGGCCGCCCTGGTCTACGCGCCGCAGTTCGTCGTGGCCTACACGCCGCCGGCTGACTTCGACAACCTGTGGCTCGGCGACCCGGCCGGCAAGGTGCTCTACCTCACCGACGCCTACTGGCGCGAGCCACGGCGGGTCCTGGAGCTGGGCGTGAGCCGCGCGGCGCAGGCGGCCAGAGACGCTGTGCGACAAGGCTGAACGTGCCACCGCAACACAGCCTGACCACGGTTGGTCAAGTCTTGGTCAAGTCCGGGACTGCGCCTTGGCCGCGTCCCTAGGCTGGTCTTGTCCGGCAGCTCCATCCCCCTGCCTGCCGGTCGCCTCGAGGCCCCTTCCCACACCGTGGGAAGGGGCCTTGCCTCGTGGCTCACCCCGTCAGGGCTCCCCGGATCAGCGCCAGGTGGGACATCCGGCGGCGCCGGACGTCGGCGCTGTTACGACCCGCGACGAGGCGCCGGCGCAGCTCGCGCATCAGGTCCTCGTCGGAGGCTGCCCGCAGCGCCCGTTCCCGGTCGCCCAACGGCGTGGTGGCCAGGCCGCACGCCTCGGCGGCTCCGAGCACCACCCGCAGCGGCGGCACGCCCAGACCCTCGGCCAGCCTGCGCACGGTGTCGCCGTCCGGCATGCCCGGCAGCTCCTCAGGCCCGAGCAGCGCCGCAAGCGCTCCGGTATCCAGCCCGGTCTCGCGGACCAGGTCCACCACGGACCAACCCTTGACTGCCATCCGGTCCTCGATCAGGACCGCCAACTCGTTCGACATAGACCCTGCGCTCTCTCTTCGGTGCGTCCGTGGACACGAACACCGATGCAAACCCCTGCACCACGAAGGGAAACGCAAACCAACAACCTGCGTATGGCAAATTGCCGGTAAAGACATTAAAGACTCGGTAAAGTCCCTGCACCTTTCCGGCAAACCGGGCGCAATCCGGCGACGCCGACGGTGATCGCGCGGCCGAACGGCCCCCGGCGTCCTCGTCCGTACGTCTGGGCGCCCACCCAGATTGTCCATAGGGTGGGTTGGGTGGTCGATGCTCGCGGGCTCCGGGTGGCGCTGTTCGCCACGTGCTTCAACGACACGATGTTCCCCGAGGCGCCAAAGGCGACCGTCCAGCTCCTCGAGCGGCTCGGGTGCACCGTGGAGTTCCCCGAGGCCCAGACCTGCTGCGGCCAGATGTTCACCAACACCGGCTATGCCGACGACGCCGTGCCGCTCGTGCCCAAGTTCGTGGACGTGTTCGGCGGCTATGACGCGGTGGTGGCGCCGTCGGGTTCGTGCGTCGGCTCGGTCCGCGAGCAGCACGCCACGCTCGCCCGGCGTACCGGCGACGCCGGACTGGTGCGGGCGGTCGAGCAGCTGGCACCCCGCGTCCACGAGCTGTCGGAGTTCCTCGTGGACGTCCTCGAGGTCACTGACGTGGGCGCGTACTTCCCTCACCGCGTGACCTACCACCCCACCTGCCACTCATTGCGTCTGCTGCGGGTCGGCGACCGACCCCTGCGGCTGCTGCGCGCAGTGCGTGGGATCGACCTGGTCGAGCTGCCCGATGCCGAGGAGTGCTGCGGTTTCGGCGGGACGTTCGCGATGAAGAACGCCGACGTGTCCGTCGCGATGGGCTCCGACAAGGCCAGGCACGTGCGCGAGACCGGCGCGGAAGTCCTTGTCGCGGGCGACAACTCGTGCCTGGCGCACATCGGCGGCATCCTCGGTCGCCAGCGCGCGGGCGTGCGGACCATGCACCTCGCCGAGGTGCTCGCGGCCACCGACCGTGCCGTGCCGGACAAGGTCGACAGGAGTATGCCGTGAGCGCACCTCTGCAGGACACGACGCCGGTCTTCGTCGGGATGCCCAAGTTCCCGAAGGCAGCCCGCGCAGCGCTGTCGAACACCCAGCAGCGTCGCAACCTCGCCCACGCCACCGGCACCATCCGCGCCAAGCGGGCCAAGGTCGTCGGCGAGCTCGACCGGTGGGAAGAGCTGAGGCAAGCCGGCGCGGACGCGAAGGACGACACCCTCGGTGACCTCGCGGCATACCTCGAACAGCTCGAGACCAACCTCGTGGCCAACGGCGCGACGGTGCACTGGGCACGCGATGCGGCCGAGGCGAACCAGGTCGTCCTCGACATCGTGCGCGCCAAGGGGGTCGACGAGGTCGTCAAGGTGAAGTCCATGGCGACCCAGGAGATCGAGCTCAACGAGTCGCTCGCCGCGAATGGGATCCACGCGTGGGAGACCGACCTCGCCGAGCTCATCGTGCAGCTCGGCCACGACCTCCCCAGCCACATCCTCGTGCCCGCAATCCACCGCAACCGCAGCGAGATCCGTGAGATCTTCCGGCGAGAGATGGGCGCAGTCGGGCGACCGGCGCCCGACGACCTCACCGACGAGCCGAAGCGGCTCGCGGAGGCGGCGCGGCTGCACCTGCGCGAGAAGTTCCTGCGAGCCAAGGTGGCCGTCAGCGGGGCCAACTTCGCCATCGCCGACACCGGCACCCTCGTCGTCGTCGAGTCGGAGGGGAACGGCCGGATGTGCCTGACCCTGCCCGAGACCCTCATCTCGGTGGTGGGGATCGAGAAGGTGCTGCCGACCTTCGAGGACCTCGGCACGTTCCTGCAGCTGCTCCCGCGCAGCAGCACCGGCGAGCGGATGAACCCCTACACCTCGATGTGGACCGGCGTGCACGAGGGCGACGGGCCACAGGATGTCCACGTCGTCCTGATGGACAACGGCCGCACCCACGTCCTCGCGGATCCCGTTGGCAGGCAGGCGCTTCGGTGCATCCGGTGCTCGGCGTGCCTCAACGTTTGCCCGGTCTACGAGCGCACCGGCGGACACGCCTACGGCTCGGTCTACCCGGGGCCGATCGGAGCCATCCTCAACCCGCAGCTGCGCGGCACCTCCAGTGACATCGACGCCTCACTGCCCTACGCCTCGTCCCTGTGCGGCGCCTGCTACGACGTGTGCCCGGTGAAGATCAACATCCCCGAGGTGTTGGTCCACCTGCGCACCGAGGTCGTCGACGAGGCCGGGCGCACGCCGGAGTCCTTGGCGATGAGGGCGGCGGCCTGGATGTTCGCCGACGCCTCGCGATTCGAGAAGGCGCAGAAGCTGTCGACGTTGGCCGGCAGGCTGTTCGGCACCCACATGCCGCGCTCGCTGCCCGGACCGCTCTCCGCCTGGACCAACGCCAGGGACCTGCCCAGCCCGCCGACGCAGACGTTCCGACAGTGGTGGACACAGACTCACGGGCAGGCGTCCGGACCCTCGGACGGGGAGTCCCGGTGAGCGCGCGCGACGAGGTGCTGGCCCGGGTCCGGGCGGTCGAGGGGACGGGAGCGGCTCCTGACGGCCACCGCGCGGAGGTGCCCGTCATCGAGCAGAGCGGCAGCTCGGCAGCGCAGACGCTGGACCTGTTCGCCGAGAACGTCGCCGACTACCGCGCCGAGGTGGTTCGCGTCGGTGCCGGTGGTGTCCCGGCCGCGGTCGCGCAGGCGCTGTCCGGGGTCGCGTCGGTCGTGGTGCCCACCGGCCTGGACAGGTCCTGGCTCTCCGATGCCAGCGGTGTGCGCGTGGTCGAGGACGACCAGCTGTCGGCGGGCGCGCTCGACGCGCTGGACGCCGTCGTGACCGCAGCCGCGGTCGGGATCGCGACCACGGGCACCATCGTGCTCGACCATGGTCCCGACCAGGGCCGCCGGGCGATCACCCTGGTCCCGGACACGCACGTGTGCGTCGTGCGCGAGGACCAGGTGGTGCACGACGTCCCCGAGGCTGTGCACCGGCTGCGGCCGGGTGCGGAACCGCGGCCCTTGACGTGGGTGAGCGGACCGAGCGCCACGAGCGACATCGAGCTGGACCGGGTCGAGGGCGTCCACGGGCCCCGCACGCTGGTGGTCGTCATCACGCCGTGATTCCTGCCTCGCCCGGTGAGGTATTGTGATTGTCACGGAACTTTCCGTGATTAATCCAGTTGAGGACAGAGCAGCGTGACCCAACCGAGCATCGACGACGCCTTCGCCGGGACCACCGACGTACTGGTGAAGGCCCTGCGGGCGCTCGGCGAGGCCGGCCACCCGGACGCCGCGAGCCGACTCGCCGCCCGCGCGTGGTGGGCGCTCAAGGAGGTTCGGCCCCGGGAGTCCGAGCGGGTCAACGGCGCGATGCATTTCCTCGCCAGGCTGCCCACTGAGCCCGGCGCTCTTCCGACCGAAGCACCAGCAATGAAGGAGACACCATGACCACCGACCCCCGACTCGACGTCCGCACCGAACCCCCGGCACGCCGCCACACCCTCATCCTGGACACCTACCACGCGCTCACCGCGGGCGCCGGCTTCGAGCTCGTCAACGACCACGACCCCAAGCCGCTGTACTACCAGTTCGACGCCGAGTACAAGGACCAGTTCACCTGGGACTACCTCGAGCAGGGACCCGAGGTCTGGCGGGTCCGCATCGGCCGCCCTGCTGCCTGAGATGGGCGAGCAGCTGTCCGTCCTGCTCGAGCGCGAGCACCACGAGATCGACGCCGGGGTCGAGGCGTTCCTCGAGGGGCTCTCCCACGGCGAGACGCGCCCCGAGGACCTGACCCGTGCGGTCGATGCCCTGCGACGCCACATCTACCTCGAGGAGGAGTTCCTCTTCCCGCCACTGCGCGCCGCCGGCATGCTCCCGCCCGTGTTCGTGATGTTGCGCGAGCACGGTGAGATCTGGCGGAGCCTGGACGCGATCCTGGCCATGGACCCTGACGCGGACGGAGTCGGGGCGCGCGAGCGGTGCGGCGAGCTGCTGTCCCAGCTCGCCAGCCACAACGCCAAGGAGGAGCCGATCATCTACCCGCAGGGCGATGCGGTCCTGACCGAGGAGGCCACGGGGGAGCTGCGCGAGTTCATCAGCTCGGGGCAGATGCCCGAGGGCTGGGTCTGCGAGCAGGCCTAGCGCTGGTTGGCCGGACCGGTGGGTCTAAGGCCGGCTCACCGCCGCGTTCGAGCCAGGTGTGCCAGTCGACACCCGCGGTCGTGACGTCGGCGCCCGGCAGCATCGAGCCACCCGCCATGCTTGCCGGCGCCGGGCCGGCAACCACGGACAGGTCGAGCCCGGCGTGGGCGACCAGATCGGTCACCAGGTCGACCAGGCGCTCGCGACGCGGGCCTGCGAGCTGCCGGTTGCCGGCGTCGGGATCCGTGGCCAGCGCGAGCAGCGCGCGCGCCACCTCAGCGGAGTCCACCGGCTGGATCGGCACGTCCATGATCTCCACGCTTCCCGAAAGCTGCCCGGGCGCCAGCGCCCGAGCCAGCACCTGCCCGGGGAACTCGTGGAACTGGGTCGTGCGCAGCACCCGAGCCCCGAGCGCCTGCTCCAAGGTCGCCCGCTCGTGGGCAAGCGTGGCGATGTACCAGTCGTAGTCCTGGCCACGGTCCACGCCCACGATCGACAGCACGACCGATCGGCGCACCCCGGTGCGATGACCCGCGGTGGCGAGGTTGCTCGCCACCGACGTGAAGAACTCGCGCGCTGACGCCAGGTCCATCCCGGTCGGCCGCGAGACGTCCACCACGGCTTCCACGCCGGCCAGGCTGCGCGCCACGGCATCGGCATCGAGCAGGTCGACACCGTCGGTGCGGCTCAACGGCGCCACCTCGTGGCCGGCTGCTCGAGCCATGCGACACACCTGGGCGCCGACCAGCCCGCTGCTGCCTGCCACCGCGATCCGCATGGAAACACTCTGACAGGGGCAGCGGCCGGGACGAACCCGGAGGTCATGAGCTCGCGCGTGCCTGGGGACCTACTCCTCACCTGCGGGTTCGCCCCTCAACGGCCAACTTCGCCGGTGATTCGCCCAGATCGTGGAGGTCCGCGGACCACAGCCGGTCCTGCGGTGGCATCCGCACCGTTGCCGACATAAGCGGAGCCTGCGAGGCTGCCCCGGCCGCTGGTCGGTGGTCGGTGGTCGAGCAAGTTGAGGCCGATGCCCTGCGGCGCTGGGCGCTTGTCGTGAGAACTCGCATGTCGACGGAAGTCCCCCGCGCCCTTCTGCCGCGAGACGGGCGCCCGGTCCGAGTGCTTCAGGAGGGTCCGAGCGCCTTGCGCAAGCTGGCAACCCGAGTCCGCAGCCGGGCGGCTTCCCGATCGGCCTGCGGGTCGCCACCCACCTCCGCCGACCACCCCTCCAGCAAGGCGGCCGCTCGCTCCCAGAGAGACGCTGCCCTCGCCACCGTCTCGCGCGGCACCCGCGCTTGAACGGTGACGCCAGACCTGAGCGCCGCGTCGAGCTCGTCCTGGAGTTCACCGGTAGCAGCGGCCGCCTCATCGTCGCCGTGCTTGCCGAGCACCCAGGCGGCAAGTCCGGCTGCGCCCAGGGACGGCCCCAGGATCCGACCTGGCAGGTTGACCCAGGACTCAGACGTCGACACGGCGCCATCCTCGCAGCGCAACCCAGGGAATCAACCGCTTGTCCGCCGCGTGCCGGGCCGAAGGCCTCGCGCCGAGAGCGTGCCGGGTGGTTGAGACCCTTTGGTCGACTTGGCTCGCCGAGTCCCTACTTCACCTTGCTGAGATGGACCATGGCGCCGTAGAGCTGGTCGTCCGTCATGGGGGGCTCGGGAATCGCGTGTGCCCGCTCGGCCCGGTAGGCGTCGAGCATGAGGTAGAGCTGGCGCCGCCAGGCCGTGGGCGCCCTGGAACTGGTGGCGTCCATGATGCGGCCGTTGGACCAGATCAGGTTCACGATGTCTGCCTGTGTGATGTCCGGGCGAGCCTTGCCAGCCTTCTGGGCTCGGGCGAGAACGTCCTCGATCTGCTGGCACATCACGTCGTGGATGTGCTCCGTCTCAGAGTTGCCGGGGAAGCGGCGGGAGAGGAAGTCGTTGAAGCCTCGGTCTCCCGCTTGGACGGCGAACAGGTTGTCCAGGTAGGCGACGAACCCGTCCCAAGGATCGTCCATCTCCAAGGCCCTGTCGGCCCCGTCGACGAACTCCTGAAGGCGGGGTCGCAGGGCGACCATGAGCAGGTCCATGCGGGTGGGGAAGTGCCGGTACAAGGTGCCGATGGCGACGCCGGCGTCGCGAGCGATCTTCTCCAAGGACGCATCCACACCCTGGGCGGCGAACTCGGCTCGCGCCGCGGCGATGAGCCTGTCGCGGCTTTCTCGTGCGTCCCGTCGGAGCGGCCTCCGCATCGGCTCCACGTCGCTCTGGCTCACGTCGCCAGTGTACCCGTCAAGCGGAGGCGCCCCTCCGGAATAGAATGAGGGGTGCCTCCGGTTGTGACCCATGCACAGTGCGACACCACTTCTGGCGCCGCACCACTCAACCAGAAGGGCCAAATCATGAGCACCGTCAGCATCATCGGTTCGGGCAGCATGGCCAGGGCCATCGGCACCCGGGCAGCAAAGCGCGGCCACACGGTCGAGCTCCTCAGCCGCAACGCGGCCAAGGCTCAGGCGTTGGCCGAGCAGATCGGTCAGGGGGCCACCGTCGGCGCGTTCGGTGCACGGCCGGCAGGTGACATCGTCGTTTTGGCAGTCCTGTACGGCGGCGTGGTTGACGCAGTCTCCAAGTACGGCGATGCGCTGGCCGGCAAGATCCTCGTGGACATCTCCAACCCGTTCAACGATGACGCGAGCGGGCTCGTCACCTCCAGTTCGGCCGCCCAGGAGGTCGCTGCTGTTGCTCCCGAGAGCGCTCACGTCGTGAAGGGGCTGAACACGATCTTTGGGAACGTCCTTGCGAAGGGCACGCCGATGGACGCGTTCATCGCGGGCGACAGCGCCGAGGCGAAGTCCACCGTCGCCGAGTTCCTGGAGACCTTGGAGCTGCGGACCCTCGACGCGGGAGGGCTGCAGGCGGCCTCGTTCCTCGAGTCGGCCGCTCTCCTGCTGGTGGGTCTGGCCAGTAACGGCGCCGGCTTCGACCTCGCCCTGGGTGCCGAGGTCCACTGAGGGCTCGCGCCAAGGCGCGATGCCACGAAGTTCCGGGTCCTTCCGCGGAGTCGCGTCCGCCGCGTGCGGCATACCGCCGCGTAGACGTCGCTGGACGAGGCGGCCCGGTGAGTTTGGGCGTTCATCGCTGTCGGTATCCGTATGAAGGTCCTGTTTCCCGCCGTGCGCGTCAGCGACCTCGAGATCTCCCTCTCCTTCCACGAAGCGATCGGGATAGAGGCCGTCGGGCGGGTTAGCCACGCCGGCACCCGGATGGCGATGCTGGCGCGGCATGGTGAGGACGAGGTGACCCTGGAGCTGGTGGAGCGCACCGATGCGGGACCGGTCTTGGCCGGTGGACTCGACCACTTGGCGATCCAGGTCGACGACGTCGAGGCCACGCGTAGCGAATTGATCGCGGCTGGTCTCGACCCCGGCGGGGTCGAGAGACCGGGTGGCGCCGACGGCCCGAGGACGGTGACGCTCGCCGACCCCGACGGCCACCATCTCGAGCTGGTCCAGTGGCCGCAGGGACACCCCGTGGAAATGACCCGGGCCGACTTCGCCGACCGGACCGAGGAGAACGAGCGATGACTGCGATCCGCCTGGACATGACGATGTCGCTGGACGGCTTCTGTGCCGGACCGGACGACCGCCCGGGGCAGGAGATGGGCCGCGGCGGGTTCCGGCTCTTCAACTGGCTCGACCACCGTCACGACCCCGGCCCTGACCACGACGTCTACGCCAACAGCCTCGCGACCGGCGCGATCATCACGGGCCGTCGCACGTTCGAGCTGGCCGGTCGCTGAAACGGCGACCACCACGACGGCGTTCCCATCCTCGTGCTCACCCACCACGTTGACGAGGGAGACGTCCCGCCCGGTACCGCGCGGTTCTACACGGACGTCGCCGCGTGCGCTGCGGCCGCCCGAGCAGGTGCTGGCGACCGGGACGTCATGGTCCACGGCGCCGGAGCGGGACAGGCCCTGATCCGGGCCGGGGAGCTGGACGAGATCGAGGTCCACTCGCCCCGGTCCGGCTGGGTTCTGGGCGGCGGCTCTTCGACTTGCTCGACGACCTGCCAGAGCGGGTCGAGCTCGAACGGGTGCGCGTCTTCGAGGGCCGCGACGCCACGCACCTGCGCTACCGCGTTCTCCGACCCGCCTGACCGGCCCCTCGGAGCCTGAGCAAGGCGGGCTACACGTTCCGTGTCTACCTCCGGGTAAGCGCCCCGACACAGACCGAGCGGCGAGCGGGCTGACCTCCAGCTCGGTTCTGAATAACGGCCCCCTATCCACGCCATCGTCACGGGACGCATCGTCATGGGAAGTCGGGGCGAGGGACCGGCCTGACCAGAGGTACCCCACTCCGTCGCGATGCAGACTGGTGTCATGGCTGACCTCGTAGAGCTGGCGCGCAGGACACTGGGCGGTAACAGATTCATGGTGCTCGGAACGGTCGATGCGTCTGGGAGGCCGCGGGTCTCTCCGGTGTGGTTCTCGCTTGTGGACCACCGGGACGTCTACTGGCTGTCCTCCCCCGACGCTCACCACTCGCGCAATATTGAGGAACGACCGGAGGTGAGCATGGTGGTCTTCGACTCGAGAGCCGACCCCCACACGGGGCAGGCCGTCTATCTGGAGGCCACCGCCGGTCGAGTCCCGGAGGCGGATTTGGAGCAGGTCTGCGCCGCGGCCTTCGAAGGAGTCGATGACGAGCTCTCGTTCACACCCGAGACCCTGCGGGACGAGCCGTTCGTGCTGTACCGGGGGCGGCTCACGGCCTCGGAGATCCACGTCCGAGGACGTGACTTCGGTGACGGTTCGGGGCCGGACCAGCGGGTGCCACTGTCGCTCTGAGTATCAGCGGATCGTGGTCGCCACGGGGCCCCACCCGTGCGACCTGGGGTGCTGCGGACAGGCGCTGCCAACCGCCGCCGGTGCAGGTCGTGACATCACTTGTCGGGCCGGTGAGCGGACCTCTTGGTCGGACTCACTGTTGGGGGCCGTCTCCTGCTCGAGCCAAGCGTTCGCGACTCAGATACCGAACCGGCTTGCCGAGCGACTCCGCGTAGGCAATCTCGCGTTGGGTTGACTCACCTACGTATCCGCCCGGATCCACGATGTACACCTCGTCGGCCATGCGGATCTTTTGGAGGTGCAGGCCGTCCAGGCGCCCCTTCAGGTCCGAGCTGTTGGCTGTCCAGTCGTCGCCCGGCAGATCGGGCAGGCCGAACATTCCGAGGCTGATCACGACGCAACCGTCCATCGTGAGCCGCTGGTTGACCTCCGCAAACTCAGTCTCAAACCTGGTCGAACCGCACAGCGTGATGACCTTCGCCTCACCCTCGACCGACGGCGGCGCCTGCTGGTCCTCCATGGGCCAATGATCGCTGAACCTCCGGCGCTCGCCACTCGCACCGCCACGACGCACCCTCGCCGGCCGCGGCGAAATCGTGGCGAGTTCCCCAGACGGAGCCCTCCGGAGCACTTCGAGGGCCCTTCGCGCGAGAGAGGCCCTGACCCGCGTTTCCGCTGGTCAGGGCCTCATTTCGCTGCACGTGGTGGCGGGTGAAGGATTCGAACCTTCGTAGCTTTCGCGACGGATTTACAGGACGCCGTATGCCGCCCGCTCACCTGCGGATTCGCGGCTCGCCGCCGAACTTCGCCGCGAATTCGCCACAGATACTCGACGCCAGCCGACGTTCGCCGATGACCGTCGGGCTTCCTTCCCCTACGTCTTGCAAGGGTTTGTTTCCCGACCTATGCTGTTTCTCATTATGGGAAACAGTGCAATAGGGGAAACACCGCTAGATGAGCTCAAGGCCCGGGTCGTCTCATTGCTACCGACTGGCTGGTCGGTCCAGCTCCGATCGGCGGGGTTGTCCAAGGGGCGATCCTTCGATGCCGAGCTCGAGCTTGCCAGTCCCGCCGGGGAGACCGCCGTCTTCCAGGTCGCGGCAAAGCGTTGGACCACGGCACCGTCCTCGTCCGTCGCCGGCGTGCTCGTCGGCCTTCGGAAGGCGACGACGGACCCGGTGCTACTGGTCACCGACTACACCAACCCTCCCCTCCGCCAGGCGTGCGAGGACTTGGGCATCTCCTACATCGACTCCACCGGTTGGGTCTATCTGGCCACTGAGAAGCCAACCATCTTTGTCCGCACGGCGGGCGGATCTCGAGGTCCCCGGCCACGAGAGGTGAATGAGATCACGCGCCTGAATGGGAAGGCCGCCGGTCGCCTGATCCGCACCCTGCTCACCGCAAGGCCCCCGATCGGCGTCAGGGAGCTGGCACAACGTGCCGGCACCAGCCCCGGGTCCGCCGCGAAGCTCCTGCCCACCTTGGCGAGGGAGGGTGCCGTCGAACGAGACACCGCGGGCCGGATCACGTCCATGCGTCGCCGCGTCCTGCTCGAGCGATGGACGGCCGACTACAGCTACCTCAAGAGCAACGGTCAGGTGCGGTACTGCGTGGCGCCTAGAGGCATCCCGCGAGCCATCGACTCCCTCACCGAACTCGATGGGGTCTGCGTTACCGGGTCGGCTGCGGCCCGGACGTTCCTACCGCCGGCCACCACCCCCGTTGTCCCAATCACGACGCTGATGCTCTACGCGCGCAACCCCGACAGCACCGCATCTTCGCTGGGCCTGGTTGATACCGACCGAAGTGCAGCCAACGTCCTGCTCACCGTGCCCCGAGACCTACAACTGGTCGACCAGCCCGAGCGCAGCGCAGACGGTCTCCAGCGAGCGCCCCTTGGCGTGGCACTCGCCGACCTGCTGTCGATGCCCGGCCGATCGGCCCAAGAGGCCGACCAGCTCATGGACTCGCTGGCATCGACCGACCCGAGCTGGGGTGACTGACATGAACCAGGTCCCTCCTGAGTACGCGGCCGCACGTACGGTCCTCCTCGATGCCCTGGACGCGTTGCACGACCACATGGGGAGCCTCGTCCTCGTCGGCGCGCAGGCCGTCTACCTGCACACAGGCGCCGGCACGCTCAGCGTGCCTGTCATGACCACCGACGCCGACCTGGCCCTCGACACCTCCGACCTCCAAGACGACCCAGAGATCGGCAGCCTCATGCGGGCCGCCGGATTCGTTCCTCGAGACAACCCGGGGCACTGGATCGGGGCCGGCGAGGTCGCGGTGGATCTCATGGTGGTCCCCCACCAGGGCAACCCACCCAAGGCGACCAGCCGCAGCGCGCGCATCCCGCCCCACGACAAGACAACCGCGCGGATCACCCCGGGTCTCGAAGCCGCGTTGGTCGACAAGTCGCCCATGACCATCGGGTCGCTCGACCCCCACGACCCTCGTAGCGCGAGCGTGCAGGTGGCGGGACCGGCTGCTCTGCTCGTGGCCAAGCTGATCAAGATCAGCGAGCGCGCAGAACAGCCCCGAGGACCCGCTCGACGGGTTCGGCTGCGTGAAAAGGACGCACTCGACGCCTTCCGCCTCCTCCAGGCAACCGAGACGGCCGACCTCGTCGGCGGGTTCCGTCGGCACTCTGCTGAAACGAACTCAGCGAAGGTCAGCGAGCGCGCCTTGGCGTACCTTCGCGCCGAGGCAAGCCGCCCCGACCAGTTGCTGCCCGGCCTGGCCAGCGCGGCGGTGCTTGGTGATCCCACCGTTGCGATCAGCTTCATTGCGCTCAGCCACAGCTTGCTGGACGCGCTCGCCTGACTGGGGCGCCGAGCCACCCGATCGAATTCGGCATTCGCCGATCGACAGGTGACGTGGGCACCTACCGTGGGTGCGGAGGCAGAAATGGGACTACTCGACCGGATCAGATTGTTCGCGGGCCAAGGTGCCTCGACGCAGACTCCGCCAAGACCGCCGACCAAAGCGCCACGTACCACCATCTTGGCCGGTACCGAGAGTCTAGAGGTCGTCGGCGAAGCGAACCACCAGGACACCTTGTGGACAATCAGCGGCTCTACTCCAAGTGCCGAGCGAGTCCGGGTCCCGATCGTTGCGGTCCTCACGCCAGAACCGGATAACCCGTACGACTCGAACGCCATTCGTGTCCACATTGACGCCCATCCAGTCGGCTACCTCGCGCGTGAGGTCGCATCTCAGTACCTTCCCGGCCTTGTGGCGCTGATGCGCAAGACGGGCACCCCGATCGCTCTCCACGGAGTCATCGTCGGCGGCGGCCTGCGTCACGACGGCCTGGGGACGACTCGGTGTCTGGCTCGAGCATGACCCCGCCGACTTCGGCCTCCAGCGTCACGAGCCCGCGGTCACGCATGCGACACCTGGCACCTCGACACTCAGGACCGGGCTATCAGAAGCCTGGGCCACCGACGCCGAGGACGACTCCTACGACCTTTCCTGGCTGGAGGGCCTACCCGAGGGCGACCTCCCTGCCATTGCCACGCTGCACCAACTGCTCGACCACGAACAGGACACGATCGACCGCCACTTCCAGTTCGCCGAACTTGAGAAGCGGCTCTACAGGTCGCGCGACCTCTTCACAACAGCGCTCGAAGAGTTCGACCAGGTCTGCCGCCGACACGACCAGGAGATGCCTGCCATCGTCGCCGCCTTCCTCGCCAAGTGGGCCATGGTCCCGCGCCTCGAGCTGTACCACCAGATGACCATCCGACAGCAGAAGCGACACGACTGGGCGGAGTGCCTCAAATGGGTGAGCCGCGGCCTCGACATGTACGCCGTCAAGCCTGCACGCCAAGATGCCGTCGAGGACCTGCTCAAGCGGCGCACCCGAGCCCAAGCCAAGATCGCAGCCCTGAATGCCAAGGCGGACAATCCCTCGCCATCCAAGTCAACAGCCGACCGCTCACCAAAGGCACCCACACCGGAAGGTGTTCCTCAACTCGAACGGCTGATCTGCGCCAGGTGTCAATCCTCCTTCGCGCGTCCAAGGACTCGGGGGCGGAAGCCGCAGTTATGTCCCTCGTGCCGCACCGGGGCAGCGCAGTGATCGCTGTAGGGCATGGTCTCTCATCCAATCGCGGCGGACGGGATTTCCGCCTCCATTGCATACCCCCACCCACAAAGATCGCCGCAGGTCAAAGGGGCGTGAATCCGACTGTCATGGCGCCGGCGAGGGCGAACTTTGTCGCGCATTTGTCGCAGCGTCAGGTCGGGCATCACGTTTCCGCTGGTCAGCGCCTCGCCGGAGTTACCGCAAATCTTGCGGCGCCGGATACCCTCCCGGGGTAGAGGAAAGGGCCTCCGACCGGCGTATCCGCTGGTCAGAGGCCCTTCCGAGCACAGGGTGGCGGGTGAAGGATTCGAACCTTCGAAGCTTTCGCGACGGATTTACAGTCCGCTCCCATTGGCCGCTCGGGCAACCCGCCTGGTGCGCGTGGAAGGATAGCAAGCCGACCGCGGAACGCCGAAACCAGGACCAACGACAGGATCCCACCCATGGCCGACAGCTCGTTCGACATCGTCAGCAAGATCGACCACCAGGAGGTCGCCAACGCCCTCAACAGCGCCTCGCGCGAGGTCGCGACGCGCTACGACTTCAAGAACGTCGGCGCCTCGATCGAGGCGAGCGGCCAGGAAAAGGTGGTCATCAAGGCCAACACCGAGGAGCGCGCCAACGCGGTGCTGGACGTCTTCCAGACCTGGCTGGTCAAGCGCAAGGTGAGCCTCAAGCACCTGGACGTCCCAGAACGCGGCCCGCAGCTGTCGGGCAAGGAGTACCGCCTCGAGCTCGGCCTCAAGGAGGGCATCTCCCAGGAGAACGCCAAGAAGATCTCCAAGATCATCCGCGACGAGGGTCCGAAGTCGGTCAAGGCCCAGATCCAGGGGGACGAGCTGCGCGTGAACAGCAAGTCGCGCGACGACCTCCAGGCCGTCCAGGCGTTGCTGAAGGGCAAGGACGACCTCGACGTCGCCCTCCAGTTCACCAACTACCGCTGAGGACAAGGGATATGCCGCGTGGTCGCCGCGACCACGCTGCATACCTCCGGCTGGCTCACCTCACGCAGGTGGATGGTGACCTCTTGCTGGCCTGCGGCCCTGCGGCCGTCACCCGGCAGCGAAGGGCCGACCCGGCACCGTGGCGTCCGGA
>DASUKI010000096.1:0-3074 GCA_036278855.1 Pedococcus sp. | reverse complement strand
CACGGCGTTCCAGGCCGGGGTCCTCGCCGCGCGAGTGCGGGTCGCGTTGTGGGGCGAGGGGTTCGACTCGTGGTTCGACGGCGAGGCGTTCGAGGGTGAGGCCTTCGAGGGCGCGGCCGGCGAGTGGCGCGCTCGCCTGCGCCTCACCGAGCGCTGACATCCGCGACTTGTTGCCCACTCCTCGCCACCGGAGCGCCCCTACCGCCGATCCGTGACCACCATCCCGCAACAAGCGGAGAAGACCTCCGACTCGTTGCCGACTCCTCGCCACCGGAGCGCCCAAACCGCCGAACCGTGACCACCATCCCGCAACAAGTCGGGAGGAGATGGTGCGGGTCAGCGGACCGGGAGGTGGGTGCGCGCCGCCATCCGGGGACCGCGTCGCGGCCGCGGCCGGTGGTCGAGCTCGAGCAGGCGCTGCACGCGGTAGCGGTGGCCGCGGTAGGGCTCGAGCAGCTCCGCCATCTCGGCGTCACCGAGCGCCTCGCCCGTCAGCGCCCAGGTGACGTGCTTGGCGACGTGGTAGTCCCCGAAGCTCACCGCGTCGGCGTCACCGAGCGCCCGCTGCGCCACCTCGGCCGCGGTCCACACCCCGACCCCCGGGACCGACCGCAGCCGGCGGCGGCCCTCCTCGGGCCCCAGCGCCGCGCCCTCCTCCAGCCGGCCGGCGACCCGAGCCGCGCGGACGGCCGTCCCCGACCGGGCTCCGTCGACCGAGGCGCGCAGCCACTCCCACGACGGGATGGCCGCCCAACCTGCCGCGTCGGGGGCCACCCAGAGCCCACGCTGCTCCCCCGGCCCGGGCGCCCGGGACCCGAACCGGCGGACGAGCCACCGGTAGCCCGAGAACGCCTCCTGGCCGGTCACCTTCTGCTCGATCGCCGCAGGAACCAGGGCGTGCAGGACGAGACCGGACCGCGGAACGTGCCACGCGGCATACCGGCTCGCGGCCCTGGCCACCTGCGGGTGGTGCGCCACGAACCCCGACTCGTCGTCGCCGTCCCCCAACAGTGCCGGGACCTGGTCGAGCGCCCACGTCGCCCCGGCGCCCCACGCCGTCGCCCCGACCTCGCCCAGCGCGTCCCGCTGGACGAGGCGCAGCGTGGCCGGCCCCGCGGGCGTCGGCAGCCCGAGCCACCACCCGTCGCCGCGGTCGGACTGGAACGTCGGGTCTCCCCCACCCCTGCGGAACGCCGACACGACCAGCCCCACGTCGGTCGGGCGGGCAGGCCGCCAGGCGCGTGCCTGCTCGTCGGTCGGGGACATTCGGACAGTCTGGCGCGTTCGCCTGACTGACGACCAAACGGGGCCACGTAGACTCTGCGCGACCCGCCACCCCGATACCCCGAGGAAGACCCCGAGGACCCGTGAGCAACAAGCGAGCCAGCCAGGACCGCAAGGCGCGCCTGGCCGAGATCCAGAAGCGGCAGAAGGCAAAGGAGCGCAAGGTCGTCGGCGGCATCATCGTCGGCTGTGTCGTGCTGCTCGTGGCGCTGGGTGGCGTCGTGGCCTTTGCCATCAACGACGCCCGCTCCAAGCAGCTGCCCAACCTCGGCGTCTCCCTCGCGGCGGCCAAGTGCGCGCCGGTCGTCAACGACGGCCAGGGCGGCTCCCAGGAGCACGTCGGCCCGGGCACCTCGACGCCGAACGAGACCTCGGTGAAGTACGACACCGTCCCCCCGAGCCACGGTCCCCACTTCGTCCAGCCGGACGTCAGCGGCCGCGACTTCTACACCGCCTCGGACCGGCCCGTCCTCGAGACGCTGGTGCACAACCTCGAGCACGGCTACACGATCCTCTGGTACGACGGCACAACGGTGAAGGACACCACCCTGCTCAAGGACGTGGCCGGCCAGGCGGACAAGCTCTCCGGGTCGAGCGGCAAGTTCAAGGTCGTCGAGTGGGACCCGAAGCGGGGCCAGTTCCCCGAGGGCACGCCCTATGCGATGTCCCACTGGGCCTCCGACGGCGGTCACCGCCAGTTCTGCGG
Organism: Pedococcus sp.; assembly: GCA_036278855.1. Classification (GTDB taxonomy): domain Bacteria; phylum Actinomycetota; class Actinomycetes; order Actinomycetales; family Dermatophilaceae; genus Pedococcus. The sequence goes on along the minus strand of DASUKI010000096.1, from coordinate 1,084 downwards.
GGACCTGTCCGGCGAGGCGGTCATCGACTTCGTCAAGAAGTTCCCGAGCAGCAACGCCCCCGAGCCCAACGGGATGTGACGCCTCCCGTCAGCGGCGGCGGAACGTCAGCGGCGGCGGAAGGTCAGCAGGATGAAGGTGTAGTCGAGCCCGACCCGCTGCCAGTGCACCGGCCGCTCCTCGTGCGCGAACGCGTCCGAGGTGGACAGGTCGCCCACTAGCTCGAGCCCCATGTCGTCGGCGGTCGCGATCAGCTCGCTGACCTCCTCGGGGCTGAAGATGTGCACCGGCGTGCCGTATGCCGTGTGGCCGGTCGTGTCGGCTGGCGCCTGGTCGAAGTCCGTTGAGACACAAAGGATCCCGCCCGGCCGAAGCACGCGCGCGGACTCACGCAGGAACGGCACGACCGGCACCCCGTGCTCGATCACGGACATGCAGGTGACGGCGTCGAGCGAGCCGTCGTCCAGCCCGGTCGCGGTGACGTCGCCGTGGCGGAACACCACCCCGTCGCGCGTGACCGGGTCGCCGAACTCGAGGTTGATCCCCAGCAGCGAGCCGCCCGCCTCCCCGAGCCCGTAGAGACGCAGCCACGGCAGCACCGGGGAGTAGCGGGCGCTGCCGGCGTCCATCACCCGGGCCGAGCGCGACCCGTCGTCGGCGAGGGAGAGCACCGCCCGGACGGCCCCCAGGGCGTCCCAGTTCTTCGGCAGGTCGCGGTGCAGGGGCAGGCGCAGGTGGCGCGCCTCCGCCACGGCGCCCTCCCACATCGTCGTGGTCCGGAGCACCCCCGTGACCGGCACCGACGTCGGGACGGGGCGCGAGCCGGCATACCCCCGCCAGTCCTCGGCGCGGCGCTGGACGGCGACTCGCGCCCACAAGAGGCGCTCGGCGCCCCGCTTGGCCACGGCGAGCAGGGCGCCGCCGGGTGGTGCGGCGACCTGTGGGCTGGGGCCGGGCTGCTCCGAGGGCATGGTGGGCAATCTAGCCGGAACCGGCCGGGTCCTCCTCCACCACCACGTGCTCCTGCGCACGCACCTCGCGCGAGGTGAGCAGGTGGTGCGAGCGGGCCCAGGCCCAGCCCAGCAG
>DASUKI010000095.1:0-8131 GCA_036278855.1 Pedococcus sp. | reverse complement strand
CGCCCACCTGCGTCTCGCGGTCGGTGTCCAGGGCAGCCTCGGCCGCTCGAAGATCTTGCGCGTCCGGTCTCGACGTTGCCCGTCGCAGCGCACGCTGCCAGGTCTTGCCCTGCCCGCCGGGCGCCCGGAGCATCACCAGGTGCCGTGGAGCCGCACTTGCCTCGCCGGAGGGCTGCGCGACCTGCCCTCTACAGGCCTGTGGGCTTAGCGGCCGGGTGCCGTCTGGCGGGCTCTCTAGGGTGGGGGAGTGGAGGCAGGTTCCACACCGACACGATCTGGTCCGGCATTGCTGGGGCCGAACATGCCCTACGTATCACTCGTCAGGAGTCAGCGCACATGGCCAACCGTCTCGCCGACGCGACGAGCCCCTACCTGCTCCAGCACGCCGACAACCCGGTCGACTGGCGGCAATGGGGTGACGAGGCCTTCGCCGAGGCGAGTGAGCGCGATGTGCCCGTGTTCCTGAGCGTCGGGTACGCCGCCTGCCACTGGTGCCATGTCATGGCCCACGAGTCGTTCGAGGACACCGGGGTCGCCGAGGCGGTCAACGCCGGCTTCGTGGCGGTCAAGGTGGACCGCGAGGAGCGGCCGGACGTGGATGCCGTCTACATGGCCGCGACCACGGCCCTGACCGGCCAGGGGGGCTGGCCGATGACCTGCTTCCTCACCCCCGACGGCGACCCGTTCTTCTGCGGGACGTACTTCCCGAGGCAGCAGTTCCTGCAGCTGCTGGCCGGTGTGAGCGACGCGTGGACGACCAAGCGCGACCAGGTGCTGTCCAGCTCCTCGCACATCGCGAAGTCGCTGCGCGAGGCGTCGAGCGCGGCGCAGCCGGGCCAGCTCGGGGTGGCCGAGCTCGACGCCGCCGCCACCCAGCTGGGTCGCGAGTTCGACTCGCGCACAGGTGGATTCGGCTCATCGCCAAAGTTCCCTCCGTCGATGGTTCTCGAGTTCCTGCTCCGGCACCACGCCCGGACCGGGTCACCTGAGCCCCTCGCCATGGTGCAGCAGACGTGCGAGGCGATGGCTCGCGGTGGCATCTACGACCAGCTCGGCGGCGGGTTCGCCCGCTACGCGGTGGACTACCGCTGGGTGGTACCGCACTTCGAGAAGATGCTCTACGACAACGCCCAGCTGCTGCGGCTCTACAGCCACCTCCACCGAGCAACGGGCAGCGAGCTGGCCCGCCGGGTCGCCGCGGAGACGGCCGAGTTCCTCCTGCGCGACCTGCGCACGCCGGAGGACGGCTTCGCCTCCGCCCTCGACGCCGACACCGACGGCGTCGAGGGATTGACCTACCTCTGGACACCGGAACAGCTGGTAGAGGTGCTGGGGGTGGAGGAGGGCCGGGCCGCTGCCGGGCTGCTCGAGGTCACCGAGGCGGGCACGTTCGAGCACGGAGCGTCCACGCTGCAGCTGCCCGCCGATCCCACGGACCAGCCATGGTGGGCAGAGGTCCGCGGACAGCTCCTCGCCGCCCGGGACCGGCGGCCCCAGCCTGGCCGCGACGACAAGGTCGTCACCTCCTGGAACGGCCTGGCCATCGCCGCACTCGCGGATGCCGGTGTGCTGCTTGGCGACCCGAGCCTCGTCGAGGCGGCACGCACCTGCGCCGCGTACCTGCTCGACCACCACCTCGTCGACGGACGACTGCGCCGGACCTCCCGGCTCGGCAGGGTCGGGACGGCGGGCGGTGTGGCCGACGACTACGGCAACCTGGCCGAGGGACTGCTGACCCTGCACATGGCCACGGGACAGGCACGCTGGCTCAGCGCGGCACGAGGCCTACTCGACACCGCGATCGGCCTCTTCGCCGCTGAGGACGGTGGCTTCCACGACACCGCGGCGGATGCCGAGCCACTGTTCACCAGGCCCCGCTCCCCCGCCGACAACGCCGAGCCCGCCGGGCAGTCCGCGCTCGCCGGCGCCCTGCTCACCTGCTCCGCGTTGACCGGCGACCCCGCACAGCGCTCCGCCGCCGATGCCGCGCTGGTGGCGGCCGGCTCGCTGGCCACGACAAGCCCGCGGTTCGCGGGGTGGACCCTTGCCGTGGCGGAGGCAGCCCTGGCCGGCCCGCTCCAGGTGGCCGTCGTCGGGAACGGCGACGACCCCACCGCCACCGAGCTGCTCACCGCGGCCAGGGCGTCGACGTCACCCGGGCTCGTCGTCGCCCACGGGCCGCCTGACCAGACCGGTGTCCCGCTCCTGGCGCAGCGTCCCCTGGTCGCTGGCCGCGCGGCGGCATACGTGTGTCACGGCTTTGTCTGCGACGCGCCGGTCACCGATGTGGACGGGCTCCGCGCGGCGCTCGCGCGCTGACCCACGCCACCCGACACCACCGCAGCCAGCCGGTCCCGGTCCCACTCGGGCTGCATGCCCGGACGGCCCAGGAGGTAGTCGCAGATCGCGGCGTCCGACAGGCCGTGCGACTGCCGCAGCCCCTTGGCGATGGTTGAGAGATAGGGCTCGCTGGGCGGGTTTCGCTGCAGCGCAGCAGGATCGGGCGCAGTGAAGGTCAGCACCGGCACGCCCTCGAGCTCCCCGACGAGGTGGAGGGACTCGTAGCGCCCGGGACCGGTGTCGTGCCGCCGCCTGTCCAGGACCGTCGTCAGGTCGAGGTCCGTGCCCGGCTCGCGGCGCATCTCCTGGGCCGCCACGTCGGAGAACTGCTGGTCGGTGACCAGGTAGGCGCGCGCGAGCGCCGCACCCTCGATGTCCGCGTGGTAGAAGGCGATCCCACCACCCCACGTCGGCGAGCTCCAGCCGAAGAACACGTCGCCCGGCAGGGTCATCGGCACGTCCCTCTCGGGCTCGCGCCGGTTGCGTGCGCCCGAATAGGTCCGGGTGGCACCCTCGGGCCGCCCGCCCTGCAGGTAGCAGAGGAACCGCTCACGCAGCAGGTTGCTGCCGTAGCACGCGTACCAGACCTGCACGGCGCCAGCCTCCCACGCGCCGTTTCCCGTTGACACGCACGGGTAGGGACCCTGCATGGAGACGCGAACCGTGAACGACGGTGGCCGCACGGTGCACGTCGCCGTGCTGTCGGAGGGCGACGAGGCGCTCGAGGCACTGACCGGGCTCATCCGCGACGAGGGCGTCGAGGCCGCCCAGGTGAGCGCGGTCGGGGCCTTCGAGCGGGCGACCGTGGGTTGGTTCGACCGTGCGGCGAAGGACTACCGGCGGATCGAGGTCGACGAGCAGTGCGAGGTGCTGGCCCTGACGGGCGACGTCGCGCTCGGCCCGGACGGCAAGCCGAGCCTGCACGCCCACGTGGTCCTCGGCCTCAGTGACGGCACGACGAGGGGTGGACACCTGCTCGAGGGGCACGTGTGGCCGACCCTCGAGGTGGTCCTCGACGAGCCGACCACCACGCTGCGCAAGACGCACCGGCCGGAGATCGGGCTCTCCCTCATCGACCTGGACCGGTGAGGCTCACAGCACCAGGCAGCGGTATGCCGGGTCGGCGCCTTCCAGCGCCGCCTGCCCCCGCGCGGGGTCGACGAACAAGGCGGTGGCCCAGGCGTCCGCCCACAGCAGGCTGGGGCCCCACACGGTCGCTGAGCCGTCGCGCCGCACGCGGCGGCCACTGCGCGGGTCGGCGATGTGCGCGCCGCGCGCCGCGTTGCCCGAGGTCGCCAGCCCACCTCGGCTGAGCTCGACGGTCGCGGCGACCCTGAGCCGGTCGCGCGGGTCCTCGACACCGACCCGCCACACGCTCGGGGCGGCTCCCGCAGCGGCGCCGGCGAGCAGGTCGCCGCCTGCGTTGACGCAGAACGAGATCCCGTGGACGTGCTGGAGGTGGCGCGCGGCCTGCTCCACCGCCCACCCCTTGACGAGGCCGGTGGGGTCGGGCTCGGTCCCGGTCGCCAGCGAGCTGAACAGGCCGTGTGTCCGGCGCTCGGCCTCGTCGCACAGGGCGGCGACCTCCGCCAGCCAGGGGTGGGCGTCCACCTCATCCAGCTCGCCGCGGCGGACCCGCATGAGGTCGCTGTCCTCCCGCCAGGTGCTGAACACGGCGTCGACGCGGCGCAGCACCCCGAACGCCTGCGCCACCGCCGTCTCGACTCCGTCGTGGTCGACGGCGCCACGCAGGTGGATCGACACCGGCATCCCCATCACCTGCTCGACGAACGCACGCCTGTCGCGCGTCGCCACGAATGACCTCACAGGTGCGCCTGGTCGATCGCGGACTGCAGCGAGCGGACGTAGCCGTCCGAGGTCACCGTGGCGCCCGAGACCATGTCGATGTTCGCGCCCTGTGCCTGGACGACCTCCCGGTTGAGGACGGGCAGGGCGTAGGAGTTGATCTCCTGGTCGCGCCCGTTGCCGTTGGGGTAGACGACGGCCCTCGAGTCGGTGATCCTCCCGTCCTGCACGGTGATCTGCACCTGGACCGGGCCCCACCGGGTCTGGGCGGTGTCGCCGCTGTAGGTCTGCGCAGCCGAACCCGCGCTCCCCGAACCCGTGCTGCCCGACGAGCCGCTGGACTGCCCTGCGGCCGCCGGACCCTGCGCGACCACGGGCGCTCCGCCGCCCTGGCTCGAGGTGGAGGTGTGGTAGCTGAAGAGCAGCACCAGGGTGGTCACGGTGGACAGCGCCCACAAGGTGATTCGTCGCATCGGTGGTGCTCCTCAGTAGGTGAACCGCTCGAGGTGGATCTGCTCGGCTGGCACGTGGCAGTCCAGCGCCGCGGCGCGCGCCGCGTCCATCCAGCCCGGTGCCCCGCACAGGAACACGTCCCGTTCGGCCACGTCCGGGACCAGCTCGGCCAGGGCCTGTCCGTCGGTGAGGTGCGCGGCGGCCTGCGGCAGCCACGACGCCCGGCCCTCGATGCGCGGCCCGGCCACGGTGATGTACCGGGCGCCCCGTGCGTCGGCCAGCCTCGCCAGCTCGCCGGACAGGACGAGCCGGTCGTGGGCGCTGGCGCGGTGGACCACCACCACGTCGCCAGGACCCTGCTCGAGCCCCTCCAGCAGCGCACGCAGCGGCGTGATCCCGATGCCACCACCCATGAGCAGCACCTTGCGCTGGGAACGTACTCCGGCGTGCAGCCTGCCGTACGGCCCCTCCACCAGCACCCTGGTGCCGGGCCTGAGTGTGGCCAGCCGCGCCGCGCCATGCCCGACGTGGGCCGCGGTGATGCGCAGGTGGTGGCCGTCGGGGGCGGCTGACAGGGAGTACGGGTTGGCCCGCGTCCAACCCGGTCCGTCGAGGAAGCGCCACTGGAAGAACTGGCCCGGCCGGACCGCGAGCCGACGGACCCCGAGGCCACCGACCAGCACGGACGTCACCCCCGGCGCCTCACTCCGCACCGCGACGACGTGCAGTGGCGCGCGCAGCGAGTGCCACAGGGGCAGCACCACGCGGAAGAGGAGGACGGCACCCAGGCACGCGGCATACAGGCTCCACCACGTCACGGTCGAGGCACGCGAGGTGCGGAACTCCTGCCCGGTCCACAGCTGGTGCGGCAGGGCGAGCCCCGCGCCGAGGTAGCCGTAGAGGTGGATCAGGTGCCAGGACTCGTAGCGCAGTCGCGCCCGCGCCCGCCGCAGCGAGGTCAGCACGACCATGCACAGGGCAGCGGTCCCGGCCACTGCCAGCAGCATCCCCGGGTAGTCGAGGACGAGGTCGACGATGGTGCCCCACAGCCCCTCCGGGGACGACGCGGCGTAGCCGAGGGTGATGAGGACGATGTGCGCCCAGAGGAGGTTGAACGAGGTGAAGCCCACCATGCGGTGCGTGCGGGCCAGGCTGTCCTGTCCCCACGCCTGCTCGAACCACGGCACCCGCGCCATGACGAACACCTGCACGAGCAGCAGCGCCGAGGCGACCAGCCCGGAGACTCGTCCCAGCCCGGTCAGGGCGCCGGCAGTGGTGCCCAGCTCGGGCACGCCACCACCGGCCACCCACAGCGCGGTCACCCAGGTCAGGAGACCCCAGAAGAGGGTCACCGACGCGTCGCGCCACCATCGGGGCACGGGTCGGGCTCGGTCGATGTATGCCGCGTCGCGGGCTTCGTGCCGCGCCCCCGCTGTGGGGACGGGCGGGGCGGAGGTGCTCACGAGAAGAAATCGTGCGGGCGGTTGCTGAGCACCCGCTGTGGAGCGCCCATGCGTCGCCCTCGAGTGTTAGGAGGATCCGGCGGGTCAGGGCCCGGCGGATCCTCCGAGGACTCGGCCGTCGACGAGGACGAGGTCGGCCCGGGAGGCACCGCCCTCGACGAGCGCGGCGTTCGCCTCGTCGGAGCGCTCGACCCAGGCCCTCGCGTCGTCCGGGTCGCGTCCCGCTTCGACGTGCCGTTCGACGAGCCGCGGGCGGCGGACCTCGTCGGCCAGGGCGCAGAACCAGACCTCGTCGAGGCTGGCTCGCACCGCGGGCCACTCGGGGTCCTCGAGCAGCAGGTAGTTCCCCTCGGTGACGACCACGTCGGCGGCGACCGGAACCACGAGGGCTTCAGCTGCCGGCTCACCTACTGCGTGGTCGAAGGCCGGAGCCGTCACCACGCGCCGCGGCGAGTCGCGGACGGCAGCCAGCACCGCGGCATACGAGGAGGTGTCAAAGGTGTCCGGCGCACCCTTGCGGTCGCGCAGGCCCAGCGCCTCCAGCTCGGCGTTCGTGCGGTGGAAGCCGTCCATGGAGACGTGCGCGAGGCGACCGGTGAGCCTGCGGTCGACGGTCGAGGCGGCGAGGAGGGCCTCGACCAGGGTGGTCTTGCCGGCACCGGGTGGGCCGGCAACGCCGAGCACCCGACGACGCCCGTCCTGCGCGGCCGCGCCGGCGAGGAGCGCGACGCGGTCGAGCAGGAGCGACAGGTCCGATGGTGCGCCCACGGACCTCACTGTGCCAGAAGGGCGCCCGGCCCCGCGGTCAGGCCAGGCGGGGCAGGCGCTGCGGGCTGTCGAGGACGGGACGGAACAGGTCACCCCGTTCGCGCAACCGCTGCACGGCGGTGTCCATGGTCCAGCGGTCCGGACGCAGGTCGGGCTCGTCGAGCTCGTCCCACTCGATCGGCATGGAGACCGGCGCACCGGCTGATGCCCGCGGGCTGTAGGGGGCGATCAAGGTCTTGTTGACGGCGTTCTGGGTGTAGTCGAGCCGGGCCAGGCCCTTGCGGTCCGCCTTCTGCCACTTCCAGCTGACCAGCTCGGGGACCGCCTTGCCCACTGTGCGGGACAGCGCCTCGACCCAGGTCCTGGTCTCGTCGAAGCTCGGTCCGGGCCGGATCGGCACCCACACCTGGATGCCGCGCCGCCCGGTCACCTTGGCCCGGGCGGTCACGCCCAGGTGCTCGAAGGCGGTGCGGTGCAGGCGGGCCAGGACCGCGCGAGGGGGCGCTCAGGACCAGAGGCCGAGCACGTTCCCGCCGATCCTGACGGTGAAGGCGGCGAGCACGAGCACGAAGACGCCACGGACGAACCGGCTGCCCCTGGCCACCGCCGTGCGGGCGCCCGTGTAGCCGCCGACCAGGTTGGCTGCGGCCATGACCAGCCCGATGCCCCACATCACGTGGCCGCCCGGCGCGAAGACCGTCAGGGCGCCGAGGTTCGTGGCGAAGTTGGCGATCTTGGCCTTGGCGCTGGCCTCCAGGAAGGCATAGCCCATGAGCCCGACCAGGGCGAAGACGAGGAAGGAGCCGGTGCCGGGCCCGAGCGCGCCGTCATAGACGCCGATCAGGAAGCCGGTGAGCATGGCGACGACCGCGTGCCGGTGCCCGTCGAAGCGCAGCGCGGTCCGCGTGCCCATGGACGGCTTGGCGACGGTGTAGGCGCCGACGAGCACCAGCATGACCAGGATGATCGGGTTGAACGCCGCCTTGGGGATGTGCAGCCCGACCAGGGCGCCGCCGATGGCCCCGAAGTAGGCGACCAGTGCCATCGGCACGGCGGTGCGCAGGTCGGGCCGCACACGTCGCCAGTAGGTCACGGAGCTGGTGGCGGTGCCCGCGATGCCGGCGATCTTGTTCGTCGCCAGGACCTGCGCGGGGCTGGCGCCCGGGAAGCCCAGCAGCAGTGCGGGCAGCTGGACCAGTCCCCCACCACCGACCACGGCGTCCACCCAGCCCGCGCCGAAGCCGGCCAGCGCCATGAGCGCGACGACGTCGAGGTCAGGCACTCAGCCCTCCGTGCGCCAG
>DASUKI010000094.1:0-4787 GCA_036278855.1 Pedococcus sp. | reverse complement strand
AGGTCGGGGTGCAGGTAGGGCAGCTCGACGGCGTCGCGGATCGCCTCGATCTGGCCGGCCAGGCCACCGATGTCCTCGTAGTCGATGTCCGGCACCTCCTCGAGGACCAGCTCGGACATCTCGGCCTTGGGGATGCGCTCGTAGACGAACCCAGAGCGCGGCTCGAGCATGAGCGCGTCCCCGACCCGGATCGGCTCCCCGTCGAGGGACTCGGCCACCCGGCACACCCGCTCCTCGTCGGCGTGTGCGACCACCAGGACCCGGTCGCCGTCGAGCAGCTCCTTGAGCATGACCACCTCACCGGTGCGCTCGAAGCCGCAGGTGGCCACGACGTTCATCGCCTCGTTGAGGCGGACCTCCCGGCCGCTGGACAGGTCGGCCGGGTCGACGGCGGGACTCACCGCCACGTGCATCTTGCGCCCACCGGTCAGGATGTCGACGGTGGCGTCGTCGTAGGACTCCAGGACCACGCCGTAGGCGGCCGGCGGCTGAGCGAGCCGGTCGACCTCGGACTTGAGGGTGACGATCTGCTCGCGGGCCTCCTTGAGGGTCCGCACGAGGCGCTCGTTCTGCGAGGAGATCGTGGCGAGGTTGGACTGGAGCTGCAGGACCTTGGTCTCCAGCTCCCGCGAACGCGACGGCGCGTCGGCCAGCCGCTGGCGCAGCGCGGCGACCTCCTCGGCGAGCAGCTCGGCCTGCCGCCGCTGCTCGGAGTGGTCCTTGCCCTGGTCGGTCATGTCGGCTCCCTCGGGTGGAACGACTCGACGCCCACGCTCACCGCGGCCGTCGACTCCAACCTAACCCGCAACCACTCGGAGATCACGGAGGTTGGTGTCACAGATTCGGATCAGAGATCGGCATCATCGCCGACCCTGCTCAGGAACGCGGGGTCTGGGTCACAGATCGGCGTGCACGTCGGATCTTCTTGTCCGAAGGGATGACCTCGCCGACGTCCTCCGGGGTGATCTCGAAGTCCTCGCCGTAGGCGCCCTTTGCCGGACGGCGCTTGCGCAGGGGTGGCGTGACGCCCGGGGCCAGCCTGCGGGTGGTGATCAGGAAGCCGGTGTGGCCGTGCATCCGGTGCTGCGGTCGGACCGCGAGCCCCTCGAGGTGCCAGCCGCGCACCAGCGACTCCCACGCCTCCGGCTCGGTGTACCCACCGTGGTCGCGCACCGCCTCGGCCACCCGGGACAGCTGGGTGGCGGTGGCGACGTAGCAGATCAGCACCCCACCGGGCAGGAGCGCGTCGGCGACGACGCCGAGGCACTCCCACGGGGCGAGCATGTCGAGGACCACCCGGTCGACCGAGGCGGGCTCCACGCGCCGGGGCAGCTCCTCGACGAGGTCGCCGACGGTGACGTCCCACGCGGGGTGGTCCTGGCCGAAGAACGTCCGGGCGTTGCCGCGCGCGATGTCGGCGAAGTCCTCGCGCCGCTCGAAGGAGTGCAGGTGGCCGTGTTCCCCCACCGCGCGCAGCAGCGACATGGACAGCGCCCCCGAGCCGACACCGGCCTCGACGACCTTGGCGCCCGGGAACACGTCGGCCATGGTGACGATCTGGCCGGCGTCCTTGGGGTACACGACGGCAGCGCCGCGGGGCATGGACATGACGTAGTCCGACAGCAGCGGGCGCAGCGCCAGGTAGTCGACCCCCGCCGTGTTGCGGACCACCGACCCGTCTGGTGCCCCGATGAGGTCGTCGTGCGCGAGCCGGCCCCGGTGCGTGTGGAATTCGCGGCCCGCCTCGAGGGTGATGGTGTGCAGCCGGCCCTTGGGGTCGGTCAGCTGGACCCGCTCCCCCACCGCGAACGGCCCGCGCCGCAGGTGCGCGCCCACTGCGCCGGTCTCGCTGGTCATGGGGCGTGAGTCTAGGCGCGGCCCATGGCCTGCCCGATGTCGGTGGCGTGCACCACCCCGACCAGCCGCCGGTGGTGGACGACGGCGGCGATGGTGAACCCGTGCTCCTGCATGGCTGCGAGGGTCGGCAGCACGTCCCCGGCGGGATCTGCCTCGACCACCCAGCTCGGGTGCTGGCGGCTCGCCACCGCCGAGACCGGGGTGCTCGCCCTGGCTGCCTCGGGCACCGCCATGAGGTGGGCCACGTCCACGTATGCCGCGGGGAGACCCCGCGGGTCGGTCACCACCAGCTCGCGCGAGCCGGTGCCGACGGCCTCCGCGATGCTGGTGGTGGGGGGGACGAGCGCGGCGGGCCGCAGGACGTCGCCCAGCCGGACCCGTCCGATCCGCCTCATCACCTGGCCGCGCTGGATCGCCTGACCGGCGCCGGCCCACATGACCGACCCGATGACGAGCACCCACAGGCTCTCCAGCCCCAGCCCGTCGCCGCGCAGGAGGGGACGGACGAGGAACCACCCGACGACGAGCACCGTGACCACCCGACCGGCCCAGCCGGCGACCACCATCCCGCGGTTGCGGTCGCCGGTGGCCTTCCACACCAGGCTCTCGACGACGTGACCGCCGTCCAGCGGCAGCCCTGGGAGGAAGTTCAGCACGGCGAGCGAGGCGTTGATGAGGACCAGTCCGAACGCGATGGCGTGGGCGAGGTCGTCGTGCAACCCCGGCATCACCAGCCAGGCGACCAGCGCCAGCAGCGCGTTCGCACCGGGGCCGGCGGCGGCGACGGCGGCGGTCCGACCCGGGGTGCCGCGATCCGCCTCCATCGAGGTGTGCCCTCCCCACAGCGTCGCGACGATCCGGACCACGGGGATGCCGACCGCCTTCGCGGTGAGCGCGTGGGCGGCCTCGTGCACGAGGACGGAGGCGAGGAGCATGCCGGCCTGGATGGCGCCGAGGCCGATCCCGAACAGCGGCCGGGTCTCCAGGTGCGGAGAGGCCACGATCGCGACGATGACGACCGCGATGACGAACCAGCTCGGCGCGAGGTAGACCGGGACGCCGCCCACGCTGCCGATGCGGACGCCGTGGCCCCGGTCGTCCTCCCCCCGGGCGCTGGGCTGCGTCATGCGCAGACCCTACGCGAGGGCGCCCGGGTGGGCGGCCGGCGTCCGGGTCATACTTGTGCGGTGCCTTCCACCCCTGCCCTGCAGCCCGACGCCACCGACGCCCTGACCGCCGCCCTGCGCGACCGGATCCTGGTCATGGACGGCGCCATGGGCACCATGATCCAGCGTGAGGGCCTGGGCGAGGCGGACTACCGCGGCGAGCGGTTCGCCGACTGGGACGGTGACCTCAAGGGCAACAACGACCTGCTGTCGCTGACCCAGCCGGAGGTCGTCAAGGGGATCCACGCGGCATACCTCGATGCGGGCGCCGACCTCATCGAGACCAACACCTTCAACGCCCAGCGGATCTCCCTGGCCGACTACGGCATGCAGGACCTGGCATACGACATCAACGCAGCGGCCGCGCGCCTCGCGCGCGAGGCCGCGGACGAGGTGACGGCACGCACGCCGGACCGGCCCCGGTGGGTGCTGGGCGCGCTGGGGCCGACCACCCGCACCGCATCGATCTCCCCCGACGTCAACGACCCCGGCAAGCGCAACGTCAGCTACGACCAGCTGGCCGAGGCCTACCTCGAGCAGGCTCGCGGACTCGTCGACGGTGGCGTCGACGCGCTCATCGTCGAGACGATCTTCGACACCCTCAACGCCAAGGCGGCGATCTTCGCCCTCGAGACGCTCTTCGAGGAACACGGCCGGCGCTGGCCGGTGGTCATCTCGGGCACCATCACCGACGCCTCGGGCCGCACGCTCTCGGGCCAGGTGACGGAGGCGTTCTGGAACTCCGTGCGCCACGCTCGGCCGATCGCCGTCGGGCTCAACTGCGCGCTCGGCGCCGCCGAGATGCGTCCGTACGTCGCCGAGGTGTCCCGCGTGGCGGACTGCTTCGTCTCCTGCTACCCCAACGCCGGCCTCCCGAACGCGTTCGGGGAGTACGACGAGCTGCCCGACCAGATGGCCTCGGTCGTGGGCGAGTTCGCGCAGGCCGGGCTGGTCAACCTGCTCGGCGGCTGCTGCGGCACCACGCCGGACCACATCGCCGCGATCGCCAAGGCCGCGGCGGGCCAGACACCGCGCACGCCCCCGGAGGTGCAGCCGGCGATGCGGCTGTCCGGCCTCGAGCCGTTGACCATCACCGAGGAGTCGCTGTTCGTCAACGTCGGCGAGCGCACCAACATCACCGGCTCGGCGCGGTTCCGCAAGCTCATCAAGGCCGAGGACTACCCGACGGCGCTCAACGTCGCCCGCCAGCAGGTCGAGTCCGGCGCCCAGGTGATCGACATCAACATGGACGAGGGCATGATCGACGGCGTCGCGGCCATGGACCGCTTCGTCAAGCTGGTCGCCTCGGAGCCCGACATCTCGCGGGTCCCCGTGATGATCGACTCCAGCAAGTGGGAGGTCATCGAGGCCGGGCTCAAGTGCGTGCAGGGCAAGCCGATCGTCAACTCCATCTCGATGAAGGAGGGCGTCGAGCCCTTCGTCGAGCACGCCCGGCTGTGCCGCAAGTACGGCGCCGCCATCGTGGTGATGGCCTTCGACGAGGAGGGGCAGGCCGACAACCTCGAGCGGCGCAAGCAGATCTGCCGGCGGGCCTACGACATCCTCACCCAGGAGGTCGGGTTCCCCGCGGAGGACATCATCTTCGACCCCAACATCTTCGCGGTGGCGACCGGCATCGAGGAGCACGCCAACTACGGGCTCGACTACATCGAGGCCACCCGCTGGATCAAGGAGAACCTCCCCGGCGCGCTGGTCTCCGGCGGTGTCTCCAACGTGTCGTTCTCCTTCCGCGGCAACAACGCG
>DASUKI010000093.1:0-6937 GCA_036278855.1 Pedococcus sp. | reverse complement strand
CGAGCAAGGACCTGCCGCACTGGCTCAGGATCTCGTTCCGCGTGCCGAACTCGGTGTACGCCAACGGGTTCGGCAGGCTCCTCGGTCACCGCTTCCTCCAGCTGACGCACACCGGCCGGCGCACGGGTCGCCGTCACCAGGTCGTGCTCGAGGTGGTCCGCTACGACCGCCGCAGCGGTGAGGCGACCGTCATCTGCGGCTTCGGCCAGCACGCGGACTGGCTGCGCAACGTTCGCGACGGCGGGCCCGCCTGGGTGGACTTCGGACGCGGACCCAGCCCCGCGGCATACCGTGAGGTGTCCGTGCAGGAGGCGGAGGCGGTCTACGCCGCCTACGAGCGGCGCAACCGGGCAGTCGGCCCAGGGGTGCGCTGGACGCTCACGGCGCTGCTCGGCTGGCGCTACGACGGCTCGCCGGAGGCGCGGCGGCGGATGGTCGAGGAGCTGCCGATGCTGGCTCTCAGTCCTGCGGGCCGCCCGCCACGTAGATGACCTGGCCCGACACGAACCCGGCCTCCTCTGAGGTCAGGAACGCGATCGTCGCGGCGATGTCCTCGGGCTGGCCGACCCGCTGCACCGGGATCTCGGCGGCGGAGTGGGCGATGAAGTCCTCGAAGGAGACCCCGAGCCGCTCGGCCGTGGCCCTGGTCATCTCGGTCTGGATGAAGCCGGGAGCGACGGCGTTGGCCGTGACGCCGAACTTGCCCAGTTCGACCGCCAACGTCTTGGTGAACCCCTGGAGGCCGGCCTTGGCGGCGGAGTAGTTCACCTGGCCACGGTTGCCCTGCGCGGAGGTCGAGGACAGGTTGACGATGCGCCCGAACCTCTCCTGCGTCATGAAGCCCTGCGCCGCCCGCGTCATCAGGAACGAGCCGCGCAGGTGCACGTTGATCACGGCGTCCCAGTCCTCCTCGGTCATCTTGAACAGGAGGTTGTCCCGGGTGATGCCGGCGTTGTTGACCAGGATCGTGGGAGCCCCGAGCTCCTCGGCCACCCGCTTGACCGCGGCCTCCGCCTGGTCGGCCCTGGCCACGTCGACCCCAACGCCAACGGCCCGCCCACCGGCCTCGATGATGGCGCCTACCGTGTCGGCACAGGCCGACTCGTCCAGGTCCAGCACGCCGACCGCCCGGCCCTCGGCGGCGAGCCGCCTGGCCGTGGCGGCGCCGATGCCGCGAGCGGCCCCGGTGACGATCGCTACGCGCTGGCTGCTCATGGAAACCTCCGTGGTCGTGACCGCGCCCTCACGGCGCAGGTGTGCCGGGCAGTCTAACTAAGCGGCCGCTTACCGTCCCGCGCGCGTCCCGTGGGCGTCCGGTGCGGTGCTCCCGGCGGGCACCACTAGGGTTCGTCACGATGGAGATCTGGCCAGGCAACCCCTACCCCCTCGGTGCCACGTTCGACGGCACCGGCGTCAACTTCGCACTCTTCTCCGAGGTCGCGACCGGCGTGGAGGTGTGCCTCGTCGACGACGACGGGGGCGAGACCCGGCTCGAGCTGACCGAGGTGGATGGCTTCGTCTGGCACGGGTACCTGCCGGGGGTCCAGCCGGGACAGCGGTACGGCTACCGCGTCCACGGTCCCTACGACCCGGCCCGGGGCCAGCGCTGCAACCCCACGAAGCTGCTGCTCGACCCGTACGCCAAGGCGGTCGACGGCATGGCCGACGGCGACCAGTCGCTGTTCTCCTACGACTTCACGAACCCCAGCGACGAGCCGGCCAGGGCAAACGTCGACGACAGCCTCGGCCACACGATGTACTCCGTCGTGATCAACCCGTTCTTCGACTGGGGCCAGGACCGGCTGCCCCGCCACGAGTACCACGAGACGGTGATCTACGAGGCCCACGTCAAGGGCCTCACCCAGCTCAACCCGGAGATCCCCGAGGAGATCCGCGGCACCTACGCCGGCATCGCCCACCCGGTGACGGTCAAGCACCTCGCGGCGCTCGGGGTGACCGCGATCGAGCTGATGCCGGTCCACCAGTTCGTCGACGACTTCACCTTGCGGGACAAGGGCCTGGGCAACTACTGGGGCTACAACACCATCGGCTTCCTCGCGCCGCACAACGGTTATGCGGCGTACGGCACCCGTGGCGAGCAGGTGGCGGAGTTCAAGGGCATGGTCAAGGCCCTGCACGAGGCCGGCATCGAGGTGATCCTCGACGTGGTCTACAACCACACCGCTGAGGGCAACGAGCTCGGCCCGACGCTGTGCTTCCGTGGGATCGACAACGCCAACTACTACCGCCTGGTCGACGGTGACGAGGCCCACTACTACGACACCACGGGCACGGGCAACAGCCTGCTCATGCGCAGCCCGCACGTGCTGCAGCTGATCATGGACTCGCTGCGCTACTGGGTGACCGAGATGCACGTCGACGGCTTCCGGTTCGACCTGGCGGCCACGCTGGCCCGTCAGTTCCACGAGGTCGACAAGCTCTCGGCGTTCTTCGACCTCGTCCAGCAGGACCCGGTCGTCAGCCAGGTCAAGCTGATCGCCGAGCCGTGGGACGTCGGGGACGGCGGCTACCAGGTCGGCAACTTCCCCCCGCTGTGGACCGAGTGGAACGGCAAGTACCGCGACACGGTTCGCGACTTCTGGCGCGGCGAGCCGGCGACTCTCGGCGAGTTCGCCTCCCGCATCACGGGGTCGAGCGACCTCTACAAGGAGGACGGCAGGCGTCCCATCGCCTCCATCAACTTCGTCACCGCGCACGACGGGTTCACGCTGCGGGACCTGGTGTCGTACAACGAGAAGCACAACGAGGCCAACGGCGAGGACAACAACGACGGCGAGAGCCACAACCGCTCGTGGAACTGTGGCGTCGAGGGCCCGACTGACGACCCCGTCATCAACGCCCTGCGCAGCCAGCAGCAGCGCAACTTCCTCACCACGCTGCTGCTCTCGCAGGGCGTGCCGATGCTGCTGCACGGCGACGAGCTCGGCCGCACCCAGGGCGGCAACAACAACGGCTACTGCCAGGACAACGAGACCAGCTGGGTGCACTGGGACCTCGGGGACGAGGCCAAGGACCTCCTGGCCTTCACGCAGCGGCTTGTCGAGCTGCGTCGCCAGCACCCGGTGTTCCGCCGGCGCCGGTTCTTCGCCGGGTCGGCCGCCCACGGTGGTGAGAGCGAGGTCGGCGACATCGCGTGGTTCCAGCCCGACGGCCAGCACATGGACGAGCAGGCATGGGACAACAGCCGGGCCAGCGCGATGACGGTGTTCCTCAACGGCGCCGCCATCCCCGAGCCCGACGCCCGGGGAAACCCGGTCGTCGGCGACAGCTTCCTGGTGCTGTTCAACGGGTACGCGGACCCGCTGCCGTTCGTGCTGCCCGACAAGTCCTATGGCGAGTCGTGGACCGCCGAGATCGACACCGCGGCCAGCGTGGTCGACACGACCACGCACCAGCCGGGCTCCACGATGACCGCCCAGGGCCGCAGCGTGGTGGTGCTGCGCTGCACCAGGGTCACGGCGACCGGCGCGCCCGCGGGGGCGGCCACCGCGCGCAAGTGACCGCCGTCGGGGGCGACGTGCCCGACACCGGTATGCCGCGTGGCCGGGCCGGGCACCGCGCGGCGCCCGGGCGCGTGGTGCCGAGCGGGACGTACCGCCTGCAGCTCCAGCCCGCCTTCACCTTCGACCATGCGGCGGAGCAGGCGGACTACCTTGCGGCGCTGGGCGTCTCGCACGCCTACCTCTCTCCGGTCCTGGCACCCACGCCGGGGTCCACGCACGGCTACGACGTGATCAGCCACGAGTACCTCAACGAGGAGCTCGGCAGCTCGGCAGGGTTCGACCGGCTCACGACGGCCTTGCGTGAGGTCGGTCTCGGGGCAGTCGTGGACGTCGTTCCCAACCACATGGCCACACCGACACCGGCCTGGCTCAACCACCCGTGGTGGCTCCTGCTGCGTGACGGCGAGGAGTCCGACCACGCCCAGTGGTTCGACGTCGACTGGTCGGTCGAGGACGGCAAGGTGCTGGTCCCCGTGCTCGGCCAGCCGCTGGGTGCCGTGCTCGCGGCCGGAGAGCTGTCTGTGGCCGTTGACGGGGGACACCTGCGCGACGAGCCGGTGCTGCGCTACTTCGACCACGAGTTCCCGGTCCACCCAGGCACCGAGACCCTCGAGCTGCCGGATCTCGTTGCGGCGCAGCACTACCGGCTCTGCGACTGGCGAGAGGGAAGGAGCAGGCTCAACTACCGCCGGTTCTTCGACGTCACCACCCTGGCGGCGATCCGGGTCGAGGACCGCGACGTGTTCGACCACTCGCACCGCCTGCTCCTCCAGGAGCTGAGGGCCGGCAACGTCGACGGGCTGCGCATCGACCACCCCGACGGCCTCGCAGACCCTGCCGGCTACCTCGACTGGCTGGCCGAGGCGAGCGGCGGCGCGTGGGTCGTCGCCGAGAAGATCCTCGAGGGCGACGAGGAGCTGCCACGGGACTGGCGCTGCGCCGGAACCACCGGCTACGACACGCTCATGCGGGTGGGTGGGGTCTTCGTCGACCCTGCCGGCGCCGGCCCGCTCACCGACCTGGTGGAGCGCCTCGTCGGCGAGGCCCAGGACCTCGACGAGATGGTGGTCGACGCCAAGCGCCAGGTTGTGACCGAGGTCCTGCCAGCCGAGGTGAACCGCCTGATGCGGCTGGTCGCACGCATCCTGCCTGGCGAGGACCAGGACTCCCTGCGCCGCGCCCTCGAGGCGCTGCTCGTGGCCGTCGACCGCTACCGCGCCTACCTCGAGCCCGGACTCCCGGCGGACCCTGTCCAGCTCGAGGTGCTGGCGCGTGCCGAGGCGCGAGCCCGTGACCTGGTCGACGCCGCTGACCGCGACTCGGTCGCCGTGCTCACCGAGCTTGCCCGCGGAGGTCGGCTCCCGCAGGCATCGGGGGACTCGGGGGACTCGGGGGACTCGGCCGGCGCGCAACGCGAGCTCATGGTGCGCTTCCAGCAGACCTGCGGACCGGTGATGGCCAAGGGGATCGAGGACACCACCTTCTATCGCTACACGCGCCTCACCGCGCTCAACGAGGTGGGTGGAGACCCCGGCCGCCTCGGCATCGAGCCGGCCGAGCTGCACGCCTTCGCCATCCGGCAGCTCGCCTCCTGGCCGACCACGATGACCACCCTGTCGACCCACGACACCAAGCGGTCCGAGGATGTTCGGGCCCGGCTCGCGGTGCTGTCCGAGCTGCCCGGGGAGTGGGGCGACTGGCTCGACCACGCCCGCGCGCTGGCCGGCCGGCACCTCGACGCCGTGCTCGACCCGGCCACCGAGTACCTGCTGTGGCAGGCGGCGGTGGGCGCCTGGCCGATCAACCGGGAGCGGCTGCAGACCTACGCCACCAAGGCGGTTCGCGAGGCGAAGCTGCACACCACCTGGACCGCCCCGGACGAGGGCTACGAGGCCGCGGTGGCGCGCTTCGTGGACGGGCTGACCGGCGACCCCGGGATCGCCGACCACGTCGCGACCTGGTTGTCCCGCACCGCGGACGCCTCGCGCGTCGCCATCCTCGGCCAGAAGCTGCTGCAGCTCCTGGTGCCCGGCGTCCCTGACGTCTACCAGGGCAGCGAGCTGGTGGACCTGCGGCTCGTCGACCCCGACAACCGTGGCACCATCGACTACGCACCGCGCCGGGAACGGCTCGCCCACCTCGACGGCGGAGGCGCGCCCAGGGACCTCGACGACGAGAAGCTGCTCGTCACCTCGCGTGCGCTGCGGCTGCGACGGGACCACCCCGAGTGGTTCACGGGGGCACAAGCAACGTATGCCGCCGTCCCCGGCTCCAGCGCGCACCTCCTGGCGCTCGCGCGGGGCGACGTCGCCGGACCCCAGGTCGTGGGAGTCGTGACCCGGCTGTCGGCACGGCTCGAAGCGGCCGGTGGCTGGGACGAGGCGACCCTCGGGCTGCCGACCGGACCGTGGCGTGACGTGCTCACGCAGCACGATGTCGAGACCCGCTGGGATGGTGCCGTCCCCGTGCGCGACCTCCTCGCCGACCTCCCCGTCGCCCTCCTGGTGCGCGATGCCACCGACTGAGCCGCCAGCCGCCCCTGAGCTGACCGTCTGGGCTCCGGACGCGCACCGGGTCGAGGTCGACGTGGTCCTGCCGGACCAGCCCCCGGCCACGTCAGGGATGGAGGCCAAGGGCGACGGCTGGTGGCGGTGGCAGGCGCCGGACGTGCCCGCGGAGCCGGGCACGGCGGCATACCCCGCCTTTGACTACGCCTTCCGGGTCGACGGTGGCGAGCCGACGCCCGACCCGCGCACCGCGTGGCAGCCGCACGGTGTCCACGGGCGCAGCCGGTGGTTCGACGTGGGCGCCCACCAGTGGCGCGACGCGACGTGGGCCGGGCCGCAGCAGGGCGCCGGCGTGCTCGGCGGCCTGGTCTACGAGCTGCACGTCGGCACGTTCACGCCCGAGGGGACGCTCGACGCGGCGGGACGGCGCCTCGACCACCTCGTCGGGCTCGGCGTCGACCTCGTCGAGCTGATGCCGGTCGCGGCGTGGCCCGGTCGCTGGAACTGGGGGTACGACGGCGTGGGTCCGTGGGCGGTGGACGAGGTCTACGAGGGCCCGGCGGCGCTGCAGCGGTTCGTCGACGCCTGCCACGCGGTTGGCATCGGCGTCTGCCTCGACGTCGTCTACAACCACCTCGGGCCGGAGGGCAACTACCTGTCCCGGTTCGGCCCCTACTTCACCGGTGCGCACCCGACCCCGTGGGGCCCGGGGCTCAACCTCGATGGCGAGCACAGCTTCCACGTGCGTCGCTGGGTCGTCGACAACGCACTGCGCTGGTTCGCCGACTTCCACATCGACGCGCTGCGGCTCGACGCCGTCCACGCGCTGCGCGACGACTCGCCCCAGCACATCCTCGCCCAGCTCTCCGACGAGGTCGCGGCGCTGTCCGCTCGGCTCGGGCGGCC
>DASUKI010000092.1:0-2572 GCA_036278855.1 Pedococcus sp. | reverse complement strand
GGAGCCGACGATCACCGGCACCGCCACGAGCAGTGCCTGCTGGCCACCGGACAGCGACAGGAGGTCCTTCAGGCGGGGCGCCAAGGGGCTCAGCAGCGCCCAGGCCCAGAAGTTGATCGCGAAGCCGACAGTCGCGAGCACCAGCATCCTGGTCGCCAGGCCGCCTTGATGAGGCTCTTCGGGGGTCACGTCACGTCCTGCGGGTTCTAGTACGCGTTCTCTGGCCACTGCGGCTTGCCTCATCATTCCTACCGTATTTCGCGTCGATTGGGGCAGCGACCGCTGCCCCACCAGACAAACCGTTGCGGGTATCGCACCTGGCGCACAGGGACCAAGGGCCCGACTTGCAGGCACTTCCCGCGAGGAGGCTGTGGCTGTGGACACCTCGGGAGGCCCGGTCATGGAGGGACGACTTCGGATCGCGGCCCGCGTGTCGGCCGCATGCGCACTCGTGGCGGTGGTCGCCGGGTCATGGACTGCGCTGGACCTTGGTCTGCTGTTGGGGCCTGTGGCCATGCGTGGCTCGGCCCGTGGCACGGCACTGGTCCTGGCCGTCGTGGCCGTCCCGCTGCTCCTCGCGTCGATGTCGCGGGCGGCCCGCGGGTCATCCGCCGCGGTGGTCGTCTGGGGCGGGGCGCTGCTGTACTGCCTCTACAACGCCCTGCTGCTGCTCTTCCTGACGCCGTTCAACGCGGCCTTCCTCGCCTACGTCGCACTCCTGGGCACCACGCTCTGGTCGCTCGGGACGCTGCTCGCGGCGACCGGGCTGCACGAGGTGGGGAGCCGCTTCTCGAAGCGGGCACCAGCCCGTGGCGTCGCCGCCTATGCATGGCTGGTCGGCGGCCTGAACGTGCTGCTCTGGCTGGGCACGGTGCTGCCGGCCTCGTTCGGCCCGTTCCCCGCCTCGTTCCTCGACGGCACCGGCGTCGCTACCAACGCCATCTACGTCCAGGACCTGGCGTTCTGGCTGCCACTCGCCCTGGTGGCGGCGTGGTGGCTCTGGCAGCGCCAGCCGCGGGGTTTCGTGGTCGTGGGGGCGGTGCTGGTCATGTGGGTGGTGGAGGCGCTGAGCGTCGCGGTGGACCAGTGGTGGGGACACCACCAGGACCCGGCGTCGAGCGTGGTGTCGTCCGGGCTGGTGGTGCCGTTCCTGGTGCTGGCCGTGGTCGGCACGGTGCCGGTGACGCTGCTCCTCAGGCACGCCGGCTCGCTGTGGGTCAGCCCACGTTCTGACGAGCTGGGGTCAACGACCGAGCAGGTCCTCGAAGGGGACGGCGACGGTGAAGTCGTCGGTCCGGACCCGGTCGGCAGGTGCCCCGGTGACGAGGTCCGCCAGCTCACCGGCGGCAACCCCGATCCGTGACTCGAGGCCCCGGTCGACCGACCCGGCCGCCCCCCAGTCCTCGGACGCCGCGAACACCGCGGTCGGCACGGTGACCGCCTTGAGGTAGGCGAACATGGGGCGCATCGCGTGCTCGAGGACGAGCGAGTGCCTCGCCGTCCCCGCCGTGGCAGCCATCAGCACCGGCGTCCCACGCAGCTCCCCGTCGCGCAGGGCGTCGAAGAACAGCTTGAACAGGCCGCTGAAGGACGCCTGGTAGACGGGAGTCACCGCGATGACCCCGTCGGCTGCGGCGACGGCCTCGAGGGCCTCACGCAGCGCTCCCGAGGGGAAGCCGGTCAGCAGCGCGTTGGCGAGGGCCTGGGCGTGGTCGCGCAGGTCGACCACCTCCACGAGCGCCTCCTCCCCGCGCTCGAGGAGCGCGTCGGAGGCCGCTGCGGCCAGTCGCTCGGCCAGCAGGCCCGTGGCGGACGGCTGGCTCAGACCGGCGTGGACGACGACGAAGCGGCGGGTGGCTGCTGCGCTCATCGCAGCGCCCCCTCGGCGGTCAGGCCGGTGACGTCGTCGACACCGTGGACGGTCAGGTCACGGGCACCACCGGCGGCCGCGACGCGCGCGACGTGGGTGGGTGCGTCCGGCACGTGTGCCGGCTTGCGGGCTGCAGCGATCTTGCGCAGCTCGGGCACGACCTCGGTGCCGAGGATCTCGACCTGCTCGAGCACGGTCTTCTGGGGCAACCCGGCGTGGTCGATGAGGAACAGCTGGCGCTGGTAGTCGCCCACCTCGTCGGCCATGGCGGCGTAGCGCTCGATGACCTGCTGGGGCGAGCCCACGGTCAGCGGCGTCTCGTGGGTGAACTCCTCGAGCGACGGGCCGTGCCCGTAGACGGGGGCGTTGTCGAAGTAGGGCCGGAACTCGCGCACCGCGTCGTGGCTGTTGGCCCGCATGAACACCTGGCCGCCGAGTCCGACGATGGCCTGGTCGGCCTGCCCGTGGCCGTAGTGCTCGAACCGGCGGCGGTAGAGGGCCACCATCTGCTTGGTGTGCGACATCGGCCAGAAGATGTTGTTGTGGAAGAACCCGTCGCCGTAGTAGGCGGCCTGCTCGGCGATCTCGGGGGAGCGGATCGAGCCGTGCCAGACGAACGGTGCGACACCGTCGAGGGGCCGGGGCGTCGAGGTGAAGGACTGCAGCGGTGTGCGGTGCTTCCCCGACCATGTGACGTTGTCC
>DASUKI010000091.1:0-7284 GCA_036278855.1 Pedococcus sp. | reverse complement strand
GCACGTCCGTGAGGCCATCGCACCGGACGGCACCTGGCTGGTGGTCGAGCCCATGGCCGGCGACACGGTCAGCGACAACCTCAACCCGGTCGGGCGCGCCTACTACGGCTTCTCCACGCTGCTGTGCACGCCGTCGTCGCTTGCCCAGGAGGTCGGCCTCGCGCTCGGCACCCAGGCCGGCCCGGCCCGCATCCGCGACGTGGTCACGGCCGGCGGGTTCACCAGGTTCCGCACGGCCGCCGAAACCCCGTTCAACCGGGTCCTCGAGATCCGGCCCTGAGGGGCTGTGCGAGAGGCGGACCGAGGGGACACTGGATCCGATGACCACCCAGCAACGGGCCGTCGAGCCCGACGAGACGGGCACCCTCCGGCGAGAGGACGGTGTCCGGATCGGCTGGGAGGTCTTCGGATCCGGGTCCACCACGATCCTGCTCATGCCGACGTGGACGATCGTCCACTCACGGTTCTGGAAGGCACAGATTCCTTACCTGGCAAGGCATTTCCGCGTCGTCACCTTCGATGGGCGGGGGAACGGCCGGTCCGACCGGCCAGTGGGCGCGGCGGCATACCGCGACGAGGAGCATGCCGTCGACGCCCTCGCCGTCCTCCAGGCCACCGGCACCAGCACCTCCGTCGTGGTTGCCCTGTCGGCCGGGGTCAGCTGGTCGCTACACCTGGCGGCCGCCCACCCGGACCGGGTGGAGGGGATCGTGGCGATCGGCTCGTCCTGCGACCTCGGCCTCAATCGGCTTGGCCGAAGGCCGACTCCCTGGGAGAAGGAGCTGAAGTCCCACGACGGCTGGGCCAAGTACAACCGTCACTACTGGCTCCACGGCGGCTACGACGACTTCGTGCACTTCTTCTTCGCCCAGCTCTTCTCCGAGCCGCACTCGACCAAGCAGGTCGAGGACGGCGTCGGCTGGGCGCTCGAGACCACACCGCGGGTCCTCACCGACGCCACCGCTGCCCGCAAGGGCGCCGACGGTGTCGAGGTCGTGCCCATCGAGGACGTCTGCGCCCGGGTGCGGTGCCCGGTGCTGTTCGTCCACGGCACCGAGGACGGCATCTCGCCCCCGGCGGTCGCGGAGCGTCTGGCCGAGCTCACCGGTGGGGACCTGCTCCTCCTCGAGGGCAGCGGCCACGGGCCCATGGCGCGTGACCCGGTCAAGGTCAACCACGTCATCCGCGAGTTCGCGCAGCGAGTCGGAGGCGACCTGACAGCGGGCGGCGAGCCCGCGGCATACCCAGGGCGGTCGGCCAACCACACGACGTGGCGGCGAGCCGCGAACCGTCCCAAGCGCGCCCTCTACCTGTCCTCACCCATCGGCCTCGGCCACGCCCGACGCGACCTCGCCGTCGCCGACGAGCTGCGCAAGCGCCACCCCGACCTCGAGATCGAGTGGCTGGCCCAGCACCCGGTCACCGCCGTGCTCGAGCGCGCCGGTGAGCGGGTCCACCCGGCCTCGCGATGGCTGCTGAGCGAGAGCCGCCACATCGAGCACGAAGCCGGTGAGCACGACCTGCATGCGTTCCAGGCGCTGCGGCGCATGGACGAGGTGCTGGTCAACAACTTCATGGTGTTCGACGACGTCGTTCGCGACGAGCACTTCGACCTCGTCGTGGGCGACGAGGCGTG
This sequence comes from Pedococcus sp., assembly GCA_036278855.1. Lineage (GTDB taxonomy): Bacteria > Actinomycetota > Actinomycetes > Actinomycetales > Dermatophilaceae > Pedococcus. The sequence continues at coordinate 5,648 of DASUKI010000091.1, read as the reverse complement.
GGACGTCGACTACTTCCTGCACGAGAACCCCGAGCTCAAGCGGTTCCCGTTCGTGTGGATGACCGACTTCGTGGGCTTCCTGCCGATGCCCGACGGCGGCGCGGCGGAGGCTGCCCTCACCGCCGACTACAACGCCGAGATGCTCGAGCAGCGGGCGCGCCACCGCTGGGTGCGGGACCGGTCAGTCTTCGTCGGGTCACCCGAGGACGTGGTCCCCGACTCGTTCGGTCCGGGGCTGCCCGGCATCCGCGAGTGGACCCGCGAGAACTTCGACTTCGCCGGCTACGTCACGGGTTTCGACCCCGCGGCCGTGGCCGACCGTGGTCGGCTGAGGCACGAGCTTGGGTATGCCGCGGACGCACCGGTGTGCGTCGTCACCGTGGGTGGGTCCGGGGTCGGCGAGCCGCTGCTGCGGCGGGTCCTCGACGCCGTGCCGATCGCACGCCGGCAGGTCGACGGACTGCGGTTCCTCGTGGTCGCCGGGCCCCGTATCGACCCGAGGTCGCTGCCCCGGCGCCGCGGGGTGACGGTCCGCGGGCTGGTGCCGGACCTCTTCCGGCACCTGGCCGCCGCGGACCTCGCCGTCGTCCAGGGCGGCCTGACCACCTGCATGGAGCTGACCGCCAGCCGGACGCCGTTCGTCTACGTGCCGCTGCGGCACCACTTCGAGCAGGGTTTCCACGTCCGCCACCGGCTCGAGCGCTACCGGGCCGGACACCACCTGCCCTACGAACAGGCGAGCGACCCGGACGCGCTGGCAGGTGCCATCGTGGCCAGCCTGGGCCGTGAGGTCGACTACCGCCCGGTGGAGGGCGACGGCGCGGCCCGCGCCGCGGACCTCATCGCCGGGTTGCTGTAGTCGAGCCGTCGCGGCCAGTATCGGGGTTCTGGTTGCGGGGTGGCCGACGATGCGCCATGATCATCGAACCTCCTTCGGGAGGCCAGTCTCCTCCGGGAGACATCGAGACCCGGCCAACTCATACTTGGCCGGGTCTCACCTTTTGTAACAGGGCTGACGCGCCGAGCCGGTGACCGACACGCGGCGGCCTGTTGAACGCTTCCCCACGAAGTTCCTCAGGAGTCGGACGTCCGGTTGGACGAGCGGGGCATCAGACCGACGCGGCGAAGGCGTCCTCGAGGATGTCCAGCCCCTCGGAGAGCAGCTCGTCCGAGGCCGACAGCGGCGGCAGGAACCGGAACACGTTGCCGAACGTGCCGCACGTCAGCGTCACCAGGCCCGCGGCGTGGCACGCCTTGTTGACCCGGGCGGTGAGGTCCGCGTCAGGGGCCTTGGTCTCGAGGTCCGAGACCAGCTCCACCGCGAGCATCGCGCCACGTCCGCGCAGGTCGCCGATCACGCCGTACTTGTCCCCGAGCGCCTCGAGCCGTGGCCGGAACAGCGCCTCGACCGCGCGCGCCCGACCGCACAGGTCGTCGGCCTTCATCGTCTCGATGGCGGCCAGGGCGGCCGCGCACGCGACCGGGTTGCCGCCGTAGGTGCCGCCCAGGCCGCCGGTGTGGATCGAGTCCATGACGTCGGCACGGCCGGTGACGGCGGCCAGCGGCATGCCGCCGGCAATGCCCTTGGCGGTGGTGACCAGGTCGGGGACGACGTCCTCGTGCTCGGAGGCGAACCAGTCACCAGTGCGGCAGAAGCCGGTCTGCACCTCATCCGCGATGAACAGGATGCCGTTGTCCCGGCACCAGTCCGCCACCATCCTCACGAAGCCCGGCGCCGGGACGATGAACCCGCCCTCGCCCTGGATCGGCTCGAGGATGACGGCGGCGGTGTTCTCCTCGCCCACCTGGGCGTGGACGTCGGAGACGAACGCCTCGAAGGCCTCCTCGGCGCACCGCTCCGGCCCGGTCAGCCAGCGGTACGGGTAGGCCATCTGCACCCGGTAGAGCTCAGCCGCGAACGGCCCGAACCGGTGCTTGTACGGCATCGACTTCGCGGTCAGGCCCATGGTCAGGTTGGTGCGCCCGTGGTAGGCGTGGTCGAACGCGACGACCGCCTGCCGGCCGGTGAAGTGCCGCGCGATCTTCACGGCGTTCTCGACGGCTTCGGAGCCGGAGTTCAAGAGGGCAGAACGCTTTTCGTGCGTCCCCGGTGTCAGCTCGGTGAGCTGCTCGGCGACGGCGACGTACTCCTCGTATGGCGTCACCATGAAGCAGGAGTGCGTGAAGTCGTTGACCTGCCTGGTCACCGCCTCGACGACGCGTGGGTTCTGGTTGCCGACCGTGGTCACCGCGATGCCGGAGCCGAAGTCGATCAGCTGGTTGCCGTCGACGTCGCGCAGTATGCCGCCCGCGACCTCCTCGACGTAGACCGGGAGCCCCGTGCCGACACCGGCCGACACCGCGGCCAGCTTGCGCTGGTGGAGCGCCTGGGACTTCGGGCCGGGAATGCTGGTGGCGAGGATCCGCTTCTGCTCGAGCATGGCTGGATGCTACGCCCGGCGCCGGCACCGAAAGGGCGAGGTATGCCGGGTGGTGACCACGCGGCATACCTCGCCTTGCCGTTCACGCGGCGGTTGTCCCGCTGGAGGCGGCGACCACCTCTCGAGCGAGCAGGACCATGGTCACGACGAGGCCGAGCTGGAGCACGACGTCAGCCACACTGGCGACGGGAGGACCGCCGAGGGCGGCGCCCACCGGCTGCAGGACCAGGCTCACCAGGACGGCCGCGGACAGCCACTTCGGCCCGATGCCCGAGCGGCGCGCGCCGAGGGTGATGAGGAACGGGCCGATGAAGTACCCGACCAGTGCTGGCGCGGTGACGGCCACGATGCCGGGGCTCACGTCGAGCTGGTGGAGGTACTCGGTCATCGAGGCCTGGTCGGGCACGTGAGTTGCCGCGAGCGTGGCGAGGTCGACCGAGGCGAGGACCGAGAACCCGACGGACCCGACGAGCACCAGCCAGGACCCGGTGGTCGCGAGGCGTGCGCCGCGGCCACCGAATGCGCCGCGTCGCCGCACCGTGCTCGCGACGAACCAGAGGCCGGGGACGATGGCGGTGAAGCCGGCCACCACGAGCAGGGTACTGGCGGTGACCCGGAACCCCTGCCCCGCCATCTGGTCGAGGCGCTCGGCGGCACTGCCGCCTCGGGTGGTGGCGGCCCGGCCGACCGCGAGCGCGACCGTGCCCGCGACCAGGACGAGCAGTGGCGCCGGCCAGCGGCGCTGGGCCGACAGTGGCGCGGCGTGGGTGGTCTGTGGGGCAGTCAGGCTCATGTGCGACTCCTTCGACGAGTGGATGGCACCGAGTGTCGGTCGCGCGGGGCACACGAGTCGTCAGCCGCAGGAGCGGGGCTTGGCTCGCTCTCACGAGCGACCCGGGGGCCGGTGACGTCATTCGTGATGATGACGCCCCGCACGCGCTCCGGCTCCTAGCATCGGGGGGTGCTCGACCGACCTGCGCTCCGCCCGCCGCTTCGCGACGCCGTCGTGGCGGCACTCTTCCTCGTCTGGGCCGTGGGCGAGGTCGTGGTCGGCGCCGTGCACGGCCCGGTGGTCGTGACCGTGGCAGCTGGGGTCCTGACGACGGTGCCGCTGGCATGGCGTCGCCTGGTTCCGGCGACCGCAGGTCTGCTGGCGTCGGCGGGGGTCGCGTTCAAGACGGTCATGGGCGTCAACATGGAGGGCTTGGCGCTGCTCGCCGCTGTCTTCTTCGCGTCGTACTCGGCCGGCCGGCACCTGCCCGCTCGTCGGGCACTGGGCACGGTCGGTGTCATGGTCGCGCTGGTCTGGTCGGTCCTGTGGCGGGTGCCCGGAACCGGGCCCTACGACTGGGTGTTCGCGCTGATCTGGGTCGGCGGGCCCGGGCTCGCCGGCGCGGTGTTCCGGCACCAGCTGGAGCGCGCCGCCCGGCTGGCCGACCGCGCGGCGCGCGCCGAGCTGCAGCGCGAGGAGCACGCCGGTCGGGCGGTCCGGCGCGAACGTGACCGCATCGCGCGCGAGATGCACGACACCGTCGCCCACGCGGTCAGTGTCATGGTCCTGCAGGCGGGGGCGGTCCGGAGCCGGCTGCCGGACGAGTTCGCCTCCGAGCGAGCCGCGCTCGACCAGTGCGAGGAGACAGGACGCCGCAGCATCGCCGACCTGCGACGACTGCTCGGCCTGCTGCGCGACGACGAGGGCAGCGACCTCGAGCCGCAGCCGACCCTCGACCAGCTCGAGGCGCTGGTGGAGGAGTCGAGGCTGCTCGGCCTCGACGTGACGTTGCGGACCGAGGGGGTGCCGGCGCCGGTCGACCCCTCGGTCGAGGTGTCGGCCTACCGCATCGTGCAGGAGGCGCTGACCAACGTGCGCAAGCACGCGAGCGCCTCGGCGGCCGAGGTCGTCCTTCGCTTCGCCGACGGCCAGGTGCACATCCGCGTCGCCGACGACGGCGCACCCGCGCCGGCTGCTGATGAGCGCCCGGACGGGTTCGGGCTGCTGGGGATCCGGGAGCGCGTCGAGCTCTACGGCGGCCGCATGACGGCCCGCGCCACTGCGCAGGGGTTCGTCCTCGACGCATCCCTCCCGGCGGCCGCGTCATGATCCGGGTCGTCGTCGCCGACGACCAGGAGATGGTCCGGGCCGGCTTCCGCCTTCTGCTGGAGCGCGTCGACGACATCGAGGTGGTCGCCGAGGCCGAGGACGGCGCGCAGGCGGTCGCCGAGGTCGCCCGGCTGCGCCCGGACATCGTCCTGATGGACATCCGCATGCCCGGGCTCGACGGCCTGGCCGCGACAGAGCAGGTCCTGGCGCAGACCCCCGGCACCCGGGTGATCGTGCTGACCACCTTCGACGTCGACGAGTACGTCTTCTCGGCGCTGCGGATCGGCGCGAGCGGGTTCCTGCTCAAGAGCTCGCCGGCCGAGCGCCTGGTCCGCGCCATCCGGCTGGTCGCCGACGGTGACGCCATGCTCGACCCCGCCGTGACCAGCCGGGTCATCGAGAAGTTCGCCTCCCAGCACGTGCCCGAGGCGGCTTCGACCCCCGGGCTCGAGCGGCTCACCGAGCGTGAGCTGGAAGTGCTGACGCAGGTGGCCAAGGGCCTGTCCAACGCCGAGGTTGCCGCGGCGCTGTTCATCACCGAGGCGACGGTCAAGACCCACGTGGCCAGGCTGCTGGCCAAGCTCGGGCTGCGTGACCGCGTGCAGGCCGTCGTCTACGCCTACGCCCACGGTGTGGCCACCGCCCAGCGGTAAGGGTCCTGCCCGTCAACCTGGGCACTGGTCGTGGCTGCCGTTGTCGGTGCCGCGTGGTAGGGGCTTGGTCCCACGAATGTGGTTGTCCCACAGGGAAGTTCGTGTGGTCAACCCCTTGCGCGTGTCGGTGTTGTCGAGTACACTCGAACAAACGTTCGACAACAGTGGGGAAGGTGCAAGGATGGGCAGGTTCGCCGGTCAGGTGGCCGAGCTGCAGCGCTGCGCCGCCACCGGCGCAACGGCGTTCGAGCAGGCGCGCGGGGCCGGGGAGGACGTGCGCGCCGCGGACCTGGCCGAGCTGATGGCGGTGTTGGCGCGCGCCGACCGGGCCGTGCAGGCGGCGCAGGTGGCGGCGGTGGCGCAGTTCGCCCGGCGGGAGGAGGTGCCCGACCCCGAGGACGTCGCCGCTGTGGTGGAGAAGGTGCACGGTGTGGGGTTCGTGGAGGAGTTCGC
>DASUKI010000090.1:0-5226 GCA_036278855.1 Pedococcus sp. | reverse complement strand
CCTGGTGCTGGTCGGCCTGCTGTTCAAGGTCGGCGCGGTGCCCTTCCACTCGTGGACCCCCGACGTCTACCAGGGCGCCCCGACGCCGGTCACCGGCTTCATGGCGGCCTGCACCAAGGTCGCCGCCTTCGGCGCGATCCTGCGGCTCGTCTACGTCGGCATCGAGGCCAACCGCTGGGACTGGCGAGGCGGGGTCATCGCCGTCGCGGTGCTCACGATGGTGGTCGGCTCGGTGCTCTCGGTCACCCAGACCGACATGAAGCGGCTGCTCGCCTACTCCTCGATCGCCCACGCCGGGTTCATCCTCGTGGCGGTGCTGTCCTTCGACAAGCTCGGCGTCTCGGGCACGATGTTCTACCTCGTCGCCTACGGCTTCATGACCATCGCGGCGTTCGCGGTGGTCGCGATGGTCCGCCAAGGCGGCTCCGAGGCCTCGCACCTGTCGCAGTGGGCCGGGCTGGGCCGCAACCACCCAGTGGTCGCGGGGGTCTTTGCGTTCCTGCTGCTGGCCTTCGCCGGCATCCCCCTGACCTCCGGCTTCACCGCGAAGTTCGCCGCCTTCGCGCCCGCGGTCAACTTCGGCGGGCGGGCCGGCGTGTGGCTCGTGGTCATCGGCGTGATCTGCAGCCTGATCACGGCGTTCGTCTACGTCCGCATCATCGTGCTCATGTACTTCACCGAGCCGCCGGCCGGGGAGGCCGTGGTGGCGCAGACCTCCTCGCCGCTGAACACGGTGGCGATCACCATCGGCGCCGCCATCACGCTGGTCCTCGGCATCCTCCCGGCGCAGGTCCTCGACCTCGCCGAGCGTTCGTCGCAGTTCCTGGTGAGATGACACCCTGTTGTCATGACACGGTCTGTTGAGCTGACCGGCTTGCCCCGATGACCCCGACCCCGCCCGTCCTGGCGCTGCCCTCCGCGTCCGAGCGGCTGACCGCCCGGCTCCAGCAGGGCCTGGCCGACGTCGACGCGCTGTTGCGTCGTCGGGTCGACCACGACGACCCGTTCGTCGCCGAGGCCAACCACCACCTGCTCGGTGCCGGGGGCAAGCTGTTCCGCCCGATGCTCACCCTGCTCGCCGCCGAGGTCGGGGGCGGGCCGACCGCCGAGGTGGTTGCGGCGGCCGCCGGGGTGGAGCTGACCCACCTCGCCTCCCTGTACCACGACGATGTCATGGACGACGCGAAGGTGCGCCGGGGCGTCCCGACCGCCAACGCGGCATACGGCAACTCCACCGCGATCCTCGTCGGTGACCTGCTCTTCGGGACCGCATCGGCGATCGTCGCCGACCTGGGTCCGCAGGCCGTGAAGATCCAGTCGGCGACGTTCATGCGGTTGTGCTCCGGGCAGATCCGCGACGAGCGGGGCGCGCAGCCGGGCGACGACCCCGTGGAGTTCTACCTCGGCGTGCTCGCCGACAAGACCGGTGCCCTCGTCGCCACCGCCGCGCGCTACGGCGCCATGTTCTCCGGCTGCCCGCCGCAGACCGTCGAGACCTTGCGCGTCTACGGCGAGCGGCTCGGCGTGGCGTTCCAGCTCGGCGACGACCTCATCGACATCGCCTCGGACTCGGACGAGACGGGCAAGACACCTGGCACCGACCTGCGCGAGGGCAAGCGCACCCTGCCGGTGCTCTACGCCCTGGCCTCGACCGACCCGGCGGACCATCGGTTGAAGGAGCTGCTCGTCGGCGACCTGCGTGACGAGGGCCCCCTCGCCGAGGCGCTCGACCTGCTGCGCCGCAACGCCGCGATGGACCGCGCGCGCGAGCACACGCTCGGCGTGGCGCGACAGGCGCAGGCCGCCCTGGCGCCTCTTGCCGACGGCGACGCCAAGAGCGCCCTGCTCGCCCTGGCGACGGGCGTCGTCAACCGCGCCGGCTGAGCTTCGAGGAGCACCACGTGACGAGCCGTTGGGACCGGGCGACGGCCGAGCGCGAGGCGCCGCTGGCCGTCGTCGACCTCGACTCCTTCGACGCGAACGCCGCCGACCTCGTGCGGCGCGCGGCAGGGCTTCCAATACGGGTGGCGTCGAAGTCGGTGCGCTGCCGGGCGCTGCTGGGGCGGGTCCTGTCCCAGCCGGGTTTCCACGGCGTGATGGCGTATGCCGCGGCGGAAGCGAGCTGGCTCGTCGCCTCAGGTGTCGACGACGTCTTCGTCGCCTACCCCAGTGCGGACCGGTCCGCCCTGGCGGCGGTGGCCGCCGACGAGCGGGCCGCGGCGCAGGTGACGGTCACCATCGACAGCCTCGACCACGTCGACCTCCTCGCCGGGCTGGCGCGTCCGCACGGGTTGCGGGTGGCCGTCGACGTGGACGCCTCGCTGCGAGTGGGGCGGCTGCACCTCGGCGTGCGGCGCTCGCCGCTGCGCAGGCCGTCCGAGGTCCTCGACGTCGTGCGAGCGGCATCCGCGGCTGGTTTGTCGGTGGTGGGCCTGATGTTCTACGACGCCCAGATCGCGGGGCTGCCCGACTCCTCGCCCGCGGTGCGGCTCGTCAAGCGTCGGTCCGCCCAGTCGCTCCTCGAGCGCCGGGCGGTGGTGGTCTCGGCGGTGCGCCAGGTCGCCGACCTCGAGTTCGTGAACGGTGGCGGCACCGGCTCGCTCCACGTGACCGGCCGGGATCCGGTGGTCACCGAGCTGGCCGCCGGATCGGGGCTCTACGGCCCGACCCTGTTCGACGGCTACGACGACTTCTCCCCACAACCGGCGGCTGCATTCGCGCTGCCCGTGGTGCGCCGCCCCGCGCGCGGCTTCGCCACGGCGTTCGGCGGCGGCTACATCGCCTCGGGGCCACCCGGGTGGTCGCGCGTGCCCCGGCCGTTCGGGCGCGATGGAGTGCGGCTGGTCCGCGCCGAGGGTGCCGGCGAGGTGCAGACTCCGTTGCAGGGTAAGGGAACCCGTGACCTGCGCCTCGGTGACCGGGTGTGGTTCCGCTACGCGAAGGCTGGCGAGATGTGCGAGCGGTTCGACCACCTGCACCTCGTCAGCGGCGACGAGCTGGTCGAGACGGTCCCCACCTACCGCGGGGAGGGGAAGAACTTCGGATGAGCCAGCAGTGGACCAACTGGGCAGGCAACCAGCACAGCCACCCCGTCGAGGTGGCCACGCCGAGCCGGCCCGAGGAGGTGGTGGCCGCCGTCGCGCGGGCCGGCGCACGCGGCATACCGGTCAAGGCCGTGGGCGCGAGCCACTCGTTCACCGCCATCGCGGCCACGGACGGCCTGCAGCTCGACCTGCGCCGGCTGTCCGGGGTGACGCACGTCGACCTGGAGCGGCGCCGGGTGCGGGTACTGGCCGGGACTGCGCTGCACGAGCTCAACCGGGCGCTGCAGGCGCTGGGGCTGGCGCTGCCCAACCTCGGTGACATCGACCGGCAGAGCATCGCGGGCGCCATCGCGACGGGGACCCACGGCACGGGGCTGCGGTGGCAGGGGATCGCCTCGGCAGTGTCCGGGCTGACCCTCGCGCTCGCCGACGGGTCACTCCTCGAGTGCTCCGCCGAGCACGAGCCCGAGGTCTTCCAGGCGGCCCGCGTCGGCCTCGGCGCGCTCGGCGTCGTCGTCGAGGTCGAGCTCGAGTGCGTGCCCGCGTTCCGGCTGCACGCAAGGGAGTTCGGCGCGGACCTCCTGGAGGTGCTCGCACGGGTCGATCACGACGTGGAGTCCAACGACCACGTGGACATGCACTGGTTCCCGCTGACGGACCGGGTCCTGGTCAAGCACAACAACCGGGTCGGACAGGACGACGTGGGCCGACCACTGCCGGGTTGGCGCGCCCGGCTCGACGACGACCTCCTGTCGAACCGGCTCTACGGACTCACCAACCGTGCCGCGGCCCGCTGGCCGCGAATCGTGCCCCCGCTCAACGCCGTCAGCGCGCGGCTGCTGGGGGCGCGGGAGTACACCGACGACTCGTGGCGCGTCTTCGTCGCCCAGCGGGACGTGCGCTTTCGCGAGAGCGAGTACGCCGTGCCGCGGGCGGCCGTGGCTGACGTGGTGCTCGCCGTTCGCGACTGGCTGGGCAGGCACCGGGCACCGCTGACCTTCCCACTGGAGCTGAGGTTCACCGGTGCCGACGACGTCTGGCTGTCCACCGCCTACCAGCGGGAGAATGCCTACGTCGCGATCCACCAGTACCACCGTATGGACGACTACGGAGCCTTCGCGGCGTTCGAGTCGATCGTCGCCGAGCACGAGGGCCGGCCGCACTGGGGCAAGCTGCACACCCTCGACGCCGAGCGGTTGCGCGTGCTCTACCCACGCTTCGAGGACTTCCGCGCCGTCCGCGACCGCCTCGACCCGGGACGACTGTTCATCAACGACTACCTGCGCCGGGTCCTCGGCGACTGAGCGGAGCGAGACGATGGCCAGAGACCCCAACGTCCCTGACGCCTTCGACGTCTACACGCTCGTGGTGTTGCGGCGCCCACCGAACGCTCCGGAGATGTCGGAGGCGGAGCTGGGCGCCCTGCAGAGGCGCCACCTCGCCTACCGTGCCGAGCTCGGTCGGCAGGGGGTGCTGGTGGTGAACGGGCCACTCCTGGAGCAGAGCGACCCGTCGTACCGCGGGATGTCGATCTTCCGCTGCGACGCCGCCGAGGCGGCACGGCTGTCGGACGCCGACCCGTCGGTCGCGGCGGGGCGGCTGACCTACGACGTGATGCAGTGGTGGGTTCGCGCCGGGGCGCTCGCCTTCCCGCTCACCGACCGCGAGGTCGGGGCACGCCGCACCATGCCTGAGGAGTGAGCCGGTCCGGGCGGCCTCAGGGCATCGCCTCGGCGGGCAGCCGGGTGCGTCGGCGCCTCGGCCGGGCGCGCAGCGAGTCGACGGTGAGGACGGCGAGGGCTACCCACACGATGCCGAAGCCGAGCCAGCGCTGTGCCGACATGTGCTCGTGCAGCAGCAGCACGCCGCACAGCAGCTGCAGGATCGGGGTGATGAACTGCAGCAGCCCGATCGTGACCAGGGGCACCCGCCGGGCGGCCGCCGCGAACAGTAGGAGCGGGACGGCCGTGGCGACACCCGCCAGCACGAGCAGGCTCGTGTGCCAGCCCCCATGGCCCGTGAAGGTCGTGTCGCCGCGCACGGTGAGGACGACGAGCAGCACGGCGGCGACGGGCCCGAGCACCATGGTCTCGGCGGCCAGGGAGTGCATCGCCTGGAGGGACACCCCGACCTTCTTCTTCACCAGGCCGTACATCCCGAACGAGAAGGCGAGCGCGAGGGC
>DASUKI010000089.1:0-2163 GCA_036278855.1 Pedococcus sp. | reverse complement strand
GTTGTGTCCCAAGCCATTGACCGCTGGGTCTGGTATGCCGGGTGGTCCGACAAGCTGGCCCAGGTCCTGGGTGGGCTCAACCCGGTCGCAGGCCCGTACTTCGACATCTCGGCGCCCGAACCGACCGGCGTGGTCGCCGTCCTCGCGCCGCAGCGCTCCTCGCTGCTCGGGCTCGTGTCGGTGTTGGCGCCCGTCGTCGTCTCGGGCAACACCGCGGTGGTCCTCACCAGCGAGCACCGCCCCCTGCCCGCGATCACCCTCTCCGAGGCGCTCGCCACCTCGGACGTTCCCGGTGGCGTCGTCAACATCATCACGGGTCGCACCGCCGAGGTGTCCCCGTGGCTCGCCTCGCACCGCGACGTCAACGCGATCGACCTCGCCGGTGCGGCGGACGCTGACGGCCTCGCCTGGCGCGACCTCGAGCTGGCCGCGGCCGAGAACCTCAAGCGGGTCCTTCGTCCCGCCGGCACCGGGGCGGAGGCCGTCGAGCCGGACTGGACCGGCACCCCCGACCTGTCGCGGATCACTGCCTTCCTCGAGACCAAGACGGTCTGGCACCCCAAGGGCCGGTGAGCGTGCCCTCGTCGCGGCACGCTGCCCCTGGTTCGATGTATTGGCGCCCCGGAATCCATGGCGCCAATACATCGAACCGCATGAGAGGGGGCCGGTGAGCCTCCCACCGCGCGCCCGGGTCGTCGTGCTGGCCGGCCCGAGCGGTGCCGGCAAGTCGCGCCTGGCGGCCAGGCTGCACTCCGCGCACGGCTGGCCGATCGTGCACCTCGACGACTTCTACCGTGACGAGGACGACCCGGCCATGCCCCGCAGCGACGAGCTGGGCATCGTGGACTGGGACCACCCCGACTCGTGGGACGGGTCGGCGGCGGTCGCCGCCCTGACCACCTTGGTCGACGCCGGCGAGGTGCAAACCCCCGTCTACGACATCGCCCAGAGCCGTGCCGTGGGCTCCACGACGGTCACCGCGCGACCCGACGACCTGGTCCTCGCCGAGGGCATCTTCGCCGCCGAGACCATCGCGCAGCTTCGCGAGCGCGGGCTCCTGGCCGGCGCGTACTGCGTCCACCACCGCCCGATCGTGACCTTCGCACGCCGGCTGGTCCGCGACCTGCGGGAGCGACGCAAGCCCCCGTGGACCCTGCTCCGTCGCGGACTGGCGCTGATGCGTGACGAGCCACGGATCGTCGCCCGCCAGGAAGCCCTCGGGGCCACCCCCGCCAGGGCCAAGGACCTCGAGCCGCTGCTCTCGGCACTGTCGGTCCGACCACCCAGCCCGACCGGTTGAGCGGACGAACCGGCCCATCGCGGCCTCGCGAGTTGGTAGGTTCGGTCCACGGCGGGCGCCGGGAGAAGGGGGCTGGGAGCCGTGACGGCACGATGAGCGATCCACGCGTCGAGGGGCTGGGCCGCCCCCAATGGACCGCGCCCGGCACCGGTCCGACGCCGCCCCCGAAGTCGTCCCCCGCACAGGACCCGCGCCAAGCACCCCCGGGTCCTCTTCAGGCCCCAGCCCCGCCCCCGGTGGGCTATGGGCCGCAAGGCGACCACGCGGCATACCAACAGCAGTGGAGCACCGCCCTCACGGCCCACAAGCCGGGCATCATCCCGCTGCGCCCCTTGGGGTTCGGCGACATCCTCGAGGGCTCGTTCGGCGCACTGCGCCGCAACCCCAAGGCCTTCGTCGGGCTCGCGCTGCTGACCTCGCTGGTCGTGCTGGTCGTCCTGGCCGCGCTCGCCGCGCTGGCCTACCTCGTCGCCACCCAGCTCGGCGACAGCGCGTCCACCGGAGTCGTCACGGCCGGGCTGGTCGGCGGCTTCACGCTCGTCTACGCCGTCACCGCCATCACCGCGGTCGCCCTCACCGGCATCCTGGCCTACCCCGTCGGCGAGGGTGTCCTCGGCCGCAAGCCCTCCGCGTCGGAGACGTGGCGGCGCACCCGTCGGATGGTGCCGCGGCTGGCCGGCCTGTGCCTCATCCTGATGGTCCCCACCGTGGTGGTCATCGGCGGGCTGGTCGCGCTCGCTGCGTGGGCGTTCTCGAGCGGCTCCGACGGGCTCGGCGCCGTGTTCGTGCTTGCGGTCGTGGGAGTCGTGGGAGCCTTGGTGGTGCTGGCGATCCGCTTCGCCATGGCGACGCCGGCACTGGTG
>DASUKI010000088.1:0-4418 GCA_036278855.1 Pedococcus sp. | reverse complement strand
GTGGATTACCTGCGCGGACGGGGGCAGCACGGGCCGCCGGTCGGGCGATCTCACCGTGGTCCAATACGCTGGACCGCAACCAGCCGGGGACAAACGAAAGGACTGGGTGGTGACGGTGCCTGACGGCGATCGCGTGCTGGTGGCCGACGACGACGCGGACATCCGCGACCTGGTGGAGTTCAAGCTGACCCAGGCCGGGTACACCGTGCAGGCGGTCGGTGACGGCCTGTCCGCGTGGGAGGCGTTCGAGGCCGCCCGGCCCGAGCTGGTGGTGCTCGACGTGATGATGCCCGGGCTGTCCGGCATCGACGTGCTCCGCAAGATCCGCGAGAGCGAGGCGGCTGACGTGCCCGTGCTGCTGCTCAGCGCGAAGTCCCGGGACAGCGACGTCGACACCGGCTTCGCCGTGGGTGCGACCGACTACGTCGTCAAGCCGTTCAGCCCGCGCGAGCTGATGCACCGGGTCAACGCGATCCTGGCCCGCGCCCGGTGACCCACCGGTGAGAGCCCGTTGACTGCCCGGACCCTCCTGTTCCTCACACCGACCGTCGTGCTGGCGGCCTGCCTGGGGATGGTGGTGCTCATCGTCGCCACCAAGGTGGCCCGCACCCGCCGTGAGCGACGCACGGCAGCCCTCGTCGCGCCCTACCGCATCGACCTGCTCGCCGTCTCTGCCGGGGAGGACGACGACGGGAGCCACCGCGCGCGGCTCGCCGGAGCCGACGGCGCCAGCCGAGAGGCCCTCGACGGGGCGATGACCACCCTGCTGGGCAAGGTGCGCGGCACGCCGGCCGACCACCTCGCCGAGGTGCTGCACGCGCACGGCGCCATCGACCGGGCCGTGGACGACCTCGAGCACCGCTCGTCGGTCCGGCGGGCCAGGGCCGCCCACCTGCTCGGGCTCTGCCACATCCACCGCGCGCTGACCGGGCTCGCCGCCGCGCTGGGCGACCCGACGCCCGAGGTGCGGGCCAGCGCCGCCCACGCCCTCGGCCTGATCGGCAACCCGGCCGTGGCGCGCCACGTCCTCGAGGCGGTGGGGACCTCCCACCCGATCCCGGCCGGCGCCACCGCGGACGCGCTCGAGGGCATGGGGACCGGCATCTCCGAGGCACTGCTCGACGCCCTGCACTACCCCAGCCCCACCGTCCGCACCGTCGCCGCCCAGGTCAGCGGCGAGGGAGCCTTCACCCGATCCACGCCACGGCTGCGCGAGCTGCTCACCCACGACCCGGACCTGACCGTCCGCGTGACCGTCGCGGAAGCCCTGGCCCACCTCGGCCGCACCGAGGACGTCGAGGTGCTCACGCGGCATACCGCCAAGGACCAGCCCACCCCGCTGCGCCGCGCCTGCGTCACGGCCCTCGGCGAGCTCGGCGAGCCGTCGGCCGCCCCGCACCTGGCCGCGCTGCTCGACGACGCCGACCCGCGCCTGGCCGAGCTGACGGCGACCGCGCTGCTGTGCCTCGGGACCGTCGGGCGCGAGGCGCTGGGCGACCGGCAGGGGCCGGCGGCGCAGACCGCTCGCGTCCTCGCCCAGTTGCAGCACGGCCAGCGGAGCCCGGCATGAGCTGGTCAGGAGCCGTCGACGGGCTGCGCGCCGTGGTGCTGTGGCTGATGGACCTGACCTCGGTGCCGATCCTGGTCTACTTCGCCGTGATCAACGCCTCCTACCTGCTGCTGATCGTGCTGGCGTCACTGGACTTCCGCACCGAGCACCGGCGGCGCGAGTCCGAGGTCGAGGCGTTCGGTGGCGCCCTCACGCCGGGCGTCTCGCTGCTCGTCCCGGCCTACAACGAGGCGGCCGGCATCGTCGCCTCCGTGCAGGCGCTGCTGTCGCTGCGCTACCCCTGCCACGAGGTGGTCGTCGTGGACGACGGCAGCAGCGACGGCACGTTCGACCGGCTGCGCGAGGCGTTCGACCTCGTCGCGGTGCCGCGCGAGCTCCCGCAGGACGTGCCGGTCGCGGCCCGGGTCGTCGACGTGCACGTCCCGCGCGACGGCCGCACCCGCCTGCTCGTCGTCCGCAAGGAGAACTCCGGCCGCTCCGAGGCGCTCAACCTCGCCCTCAACGCCGCCACCGAGCCGCTGGTCGCGATGATCGACGCCGACTCCATCCTCGAACCCGACGGGCTGCTGCGGGTCACCCAGCCGTTCACGGACGACCCGACCCGGGTGGTCGCCGCCGGCGGGGCGATCCGCCCGGTCAACGGCAGCCGCGTGGTCTCGGGCCGCATCGTCAACGTCCGCATGCCCCGTCAGTGGCTGGCCCGCATCCAGGTGGTGGAGTACCTGCGCGCCTTCCTCCTCGGGCGCACCGGCTGGTCCCGCTCCGGGGCGCTGATCCTGATCAGCGGCGCGTTCGGGATCTTCCGCCGGGACGTGGTGGTCGAGGTCGGTGGGCTCGACCCCACGAGCATCGGCGAGGACTTCGAGCTGGTGCTGCGGATCCACCGCCGCCTGCGCGACCAGGGACGCGACTACCGGGTCGCCTTCGTGCCCGAGCCGGTGTCGTGGACCGAGGTGCCCTCGACCACCGGGGTGCTGCGCAGCCAGCGGCGCCGGTGGCACCGCGGCCTGTGGGAGACGCTGTGGGCCTACCGCGGCATGCTGTTGCGGCCGCGCTACGGCCGGGTCGGCCTGGTCGCCCTGCCCTACTACTGGGTGTTCGAGCTGTTCGCGCCGTTGCTCGAGCTGTTCGGGATCATCATCGTCCCGCTCGCGCTCGTGCTCGGGGTGGTCAACATCCCGTATGCCGTGCTCTTCCTCGCGCTCGCCTACGGACTCGCCATCCTGGTCACCTTGTCCGCCATGGCGGCCGAGGAGTGGTCCTTCCACCGCCACGAACGGTGGCGCGACCTCGGGCTGACGCTGGTGGCCTCGGTCCTCGAGAACATCGGCTACCGCCAGCTCACCGTGTGGTGGCGGCTCGAGGGCTGGTGGGCGAGCCTGCGTGGCCGCAAGCAAGAGTGGGGCGTGATGACCCGCGCCGGGTTCGAGGAGCAGGCGCCGTGACGCCACTGGGCCGGCGCCCGATCCGCCAGCAGGTGCGCGCCATCACCGTGGTGCTGCTCGTCTTCGTCGCCGTCGTCGCGGGCACCTCCCTCCTCGCACTGCTGGCGCAGGGACGCAGCGTGCGGGTCCTCACCCTGAGCATGGGCCCGGCGCAGGACGCCAGCGTCGAGGTCCGCCAGGTGATGACCGAGGCGAACGGCCAGCTCGGCCTGTCCATGGCGGGCGTCGTCGCCCGTCCTGCGGAGTCGTATCGCGATTCCGCCGAGGAGCAGCTCCAGAAGCTGGGCGACAGCCTGGCGCTGGACGTGCTGTCCGAGGCTCGCCGCCGCAGCTATGCGGTCCTGGTGGCCCGCGAGCAGGCGGCCGTCTCCGACTGGTTCGATGCCGCTGCGCGGGCCGAGGTGGCCCGCGACGGCCCGCTCTACGGCCAGGGCGAGGCGCATGATGCCGCCGACCGGGCCTTCCGCGCCTTCCGAGACGTCGACCGCGAGCTCGAGGGGCGCATCGAGGCGGACCGGGGCCGGGCCCGGACGGGCTCGCGGGGCGCCCTGGCCACCGAGCTGACCATCATGCTGGCCGTCACGGCCGCCGCCCTGCTGCTCATCCTGTTCGGTGGCCGGCTGCTGGGCCGTTCGACGACGGACCCGCTGGTCCGGCTCAGCCAGCTGCTGGACCGCCAGCGCGACGGCGACCGCGAGGCGCTCGCCGACCCCGAGCACGGCGCGTCGGAGGTGCGCGCGCTCGCCGCCAACTTCAACGGGCTGACCAGGGCGAACCAGGTGCTCCAGGAGCAGCAGGCCGAGGTGTTGCTCATGCACCAGCTGGCCCTCGACGTGGCCCGCTCGGTCCAGGCCGCGCCCGACACCAGCACCGCGCTGAGCCTGGCCTGCGCCATGCTCGGCGAGGGGCTCGGCGTCGACAGGGTCCTGCTGTACACCTACGACGCCGAGGGGGTCGTCGAGGACCGCACCCAGTACCGGCGCTACGACCTGCCCGACCTCCCGCCGCTGCTGCGCTCGCTGGCGAAGGAGGTCTCCAACATCGCCGAGGAGCTGCGCCGGGACGCGACCGTCTTCGCCGCCAAGGACTTCCTCGACCCGGAGATCCAGGAGCAGCCACGGGCCCAGGCGTTCCACCGGGCCACGGGTGCACGGTCGGTGCTCATGGCGCCCGTCGGGCTCGGTGAGCGCGGCCTGGGCGTGCTCGCCCTGTTCATGGTCGACACGACCAGGCGGTGGCGCCGCCACGAGATCCACGCGGTGCAGCAGGTCGCCGGCCTGGTCGCCCAGGCGGTCGTCTCGCTGCGGCTGGCCCAGATGCAGGACGAGCAGGTGCACCGGCTGACCGAGCTGGACCGGCAGAAGACCGACTTCATGGCGACCGTCTCCCACGAGCTGCGCACC
>DASUKI010000087.1:0-2494 GCA_036278855.1 Pedococcus sp. | reverse complement strand
GCCTCGCTCCGGGACCTGGCCAAGCCTGGGGTCAAGCTCGTCGTCTGCGCCCCCCAGGTCCCCTGCGGCCACGCGTCCGTGGAGGTGGCGAAGGCCGCCGGCCTGACCCTGAGGCCGGTCAGCGAGGAGCAGAGCGTCACCGACGTGCTGGGCAAGGTCCTCACTGGTGAGGCCGACGCCGGTCTGGTCTACCGCACCGACGTCAAGGGAGCGGGCGACACGGTGGAGGGCATCGAGTTCCCCGAGTCGTCGGCCGCCGTCAACGTCTACCCCATCGCCGTGCTCAAGGGCAGCCGCAACCCCGCTCTGGCGAGGGCCTTCGTCGACGCCGTGACCGGCCCGCAGGGCCAGGCGGTGCTCGCCGCGGCGGGGTTCGAGAAGGCCCCGTGACCACGCCGGTGACCACCCGGCATACGGGCCAACGCCTGGGGCTGCCCGTCTGGGTGTTCCTGCCGGCGGGTGTCGGCACCCTGTTCGTCGTCCTGCCCCTGGTCGCCATGCTGACCCGCATCGAGTGGCGACGCTTCGGCACCCTCATCACCTCCGAGTCCTCGCTCGCCGCGCTCGAGCTGAGCCTGCGCACCGCCGCGACGAGCACCGTGCTGTGCGTGCTGTTCGGCGTGCCCATGGCGCTGGTCCTCGCACGCACGTCCTTCTGGGGCCAGGGCGTGGCCCGCTCGCTCGTGCTCCTGCCCCTCGTGCTGCCGCCCGTGGTGTGTGGCATCGCCCTGCTCTACACGTTCGGCCGCATGGGCCTGCTCGGCCACACGATGGAGGTCCTCGGCATCCAGGTCGCCTTCTCCACCACGGCGGTGGTGATGGCGCAGACCTTCGTGGCGCTGCCCTTCCTCGTGGTGAGCCTCGACGGGGCGCTGCGCACGGCGGGCACCCGCTACGAAGCAGTGGCCGCGACGCTCGGCGCCCGGCCGACCCGGGTGTTCCTGCGCGTGACCCTGCCGCTGGTCCTGCCGGGCCTGGCGTCCGGGGCGGTCCTGTCCTTCGCGCGGGCACTCGGGGAGTTCGGGGCGACCATCACCTTCGCTGGCAGCCTCCAAGGTGTGACGCGCACCCTGCCGCTCGAGATCTATCTCCAGCGGGAGACCGATCCCCAAGCGGCAGTGGCGCTCTCGCTCCTGCTCGTCGCCGTGGCGACCCTCGTCATCGGGCTCACGCGTGGGGCGAGGTCGGCGCTGTGAGCCTGCACGCCGAGCTCGTCGTGCATGACCGCGACGTCGATGTCACGCTCACCGTCGGCCGTGGCGAGACGGTCGCACTGCTCGGGCCGAACGGCTCGGGCAAGTCCACCACGGTCTCGACGCTGGCCGGCCTGTTGCGTCCCGACACGGGCGAGGTCGAGCTCGACGACCGCACGCTGGTCAGGGCCAGGGGTCGCGGACCCGACGTCTGGGTGCCGCCGCACGACCGCGGAGTCGCGGTTCTCGCCCAGGAGCCGCTGCTCTTCCCCCACCTGAGCGTCCTGGACAACGTGGCCTTCGGGCCACGAAGCAGTGGTATGCCGCGTGGTCGCGCCAGTGTGCGAGCGCACCACTGGCTCAACGAAGTCGGCGCTGTCGAGCTCGCGGCGCGCCGACCCCGCGAGCTCTCGGGTGGTCAGGCGCAGCGGGTGGCCCTGGCCCGTGCGCTCGCCACCGAGCCCAGGCTGCTGCTGCTCGACGAACCGCTGTCCGCGATCGACGTCGCCCTCGCGCCCGGTCTGCGCCAGCTCCTGCGCCGGGTGCTGCGCGAGCGCTGCGCCGTCGTCGTCACCCACGACGTGCTCGACGCGGCCCTGCTCGCCGACCGGG
This sequence comes from Pedococcus sp., assembly GCA_036278855.1. Classification (GTDB taxonomy): domain Bacteria; phylum Actinomycetota; class Actinomycetes; order Actinomycetales; family Dermatophilaceae; genus Pedococcus. The sequence continues at coordinate 689 of DASUKI010000087.1, read as the reverse complement.
TGGTCGTGCTGGACCACGGGCGGGTGGTCGAGCAGGGCCCGACCAGCCAGGTGCTCGCCCGCCCGACGAGCGACTTCGCCGCACGCATCGCGGGCCTCAACCTGGTCCGCGGACGGGCACACGGCGAGTCGGTCGTGAGCGACGCGGGGCTGGTCGTCGCGGGGCTCGCCGACGAGCCGCTCACCGACGGCCTGGGCGCGATCGCGGTGTTCAGCCCCAGCGCCGTGGGTGTCTACCGCGTGGCACCGCACGGCAGCCCCCGCAACGCGATCCGCGGTGTGGTGACCGAGATCGAGCCGCACGGGCACCAGGTGCGCATTCGCACCGAACACCTCGCGGCCGACATCACCCCGGCAGCGCTCGCCGAGCTCGACCTCGCGCCGGGCCGTCCGGTCGTCTTCTCGGTGAAGGCGAGCGAGGTAGCGGTGTACGCCGCCCAGTAACGTGGCTGCGACCATCGACCGGGCCACGTTGATCGTCATGGGTGCCGGCAGCGCTTCGCCGAGCAGGCGTCGACACGAGCTCGGAGAACACCCTGGAGGGTGTTGGTCAGGACTTTGCCAGGGCGCGCACTGCGCGGGTGATGGCCGGGCGCAGGTCAAGCTCAGGGTCGACGGTGAGCCGGTGCAGGAGCAGGCCGTCGCCGAGTGCCATGAGGGCTGCCGTCGCGGGCACGGGCTCGGCGATAC
>DASUKI010000086.1:0-8631 GCA_036278855.1 Pedococcus sp. | reverse complement strand
CACGCAGCTCGCGCAGATGGCCCAGCTGGTCGAGGACGCCCAGAACGGCAAGGCCCAGGTGCAGCGCCTCGCCGACCGCATCAGCGGTGTCTTCGTGCCGATCGTCATCGTCCTCGCGCTCGCCACCCTCGTGACCTGGGTCGCCATCGGGGGCGGCTGGACCGCGGCCTTCACCGCTGCCGTGGCCGTGCTCATCGTGGCCTGCCCCTGCGCCCTCGGTCTCGCGACCCCGACCGCACTCATGGTCGGCACCGGCCGTGGCGCCCAGCTCGGCCTGCTCATCCGCGGCCCCGAGGTGCTCGAGTCGACCAGGCAGGTGGACACCGTCGTGCTCGACAAGACCGGCACGGTGACCACCGGGCGCATGACGCTGCAGGACGTCGTCGCGGCCGACGGCGAGGACGGCGGCGAAGTCCTACGACTCGCCGGTGCTGTCGAGAAGGCGTCCGAGCACCCGGTGGCGTCGGCCATCGCCAAGGCTGCTGCCGCGCATGGCAGCCTGCCGCCGGTGACGGACTTCGCGTCCACGCCCGGTCTCGGGGTGCAGGGCACCGTGGAGGGCCACGCCGTGGTGGTGGGTCGGCCGCGGCTGCTCGCCGACTGGTCGGTGCCGGTCCCCGACGACCTGACGTATGCCGCGGACTCGGCTCGCGCGCGTGGCGCCACCGCCGTCGTGGTCGCCTGGGACGGCGTCGCCCGGGGCGTCGTCGCGGTGGCCGACACCGTGAAGGAGACCTCTGGCGAGGCGGTGGCACACCTGCGCAGGCTTGGGCTGTCGCCCATGCTGCTCACCGGCGACAACGAGGCCGCTGCCCGAGAGGTCGCCACGCAGGTAGGCATCGACGAGGTCATCGCCGACGTGCTGCCCCAGGACAAGGTCGACGTCGTGAAGCGCCTGCAAGCCCAAGGGAGGTCCGTCGCGATGGTCGGTGACGGCGTCAACGACGCCGCTGCGCTCGCCCAGGCAGACCTCGGGCTCGCCATGGGCACGGGCAGCGACGTCGCGATCGAGGCCAGCGACCTGACCCTGGTCCGCGGCGACCTGCTGGCCGCACCCGACGCGATCCGGCTGGCACGACGCACGCTCGGCACGATCAAGGGCAACCTGTTCTGGGCGTTCGCCTACAACGTGGCCGCGATCCCCTTGGCTGCCACGGGGCTGCTCAGCCCGATGATCGCCGGTGCTGCGATGGCCCTGTCGTCGGTGTTCGTCGTGAGCAACAGCCTCCGGCTGCGTGGCTTCCAGCCCACCCGCTGACCGTCCACAAAGCCCAGCGACTCGCGGGTGTGCGGGCTGGCACGATCAGGTGCATGACCGACGACCTGCGCCGACGCCTCCAGGACGCCCTCGTGCCCGCCATGCGGGCGCGGGACCGGGCGGCCGTCAGTGCGATCCGGTCGGCCCTGGCGGCCGTCGCCAACGCCGAGGCAGTGCCAGTCGAGCCGAGGGGGGGACCCCCGACGGCAGGTCTCGTCGCGAAGTCGGCAGTCGGACTGGGTGCCGCCGAAGTCGACCGACTCCAGCTGAGCGAGGACGACGTCCGCTCCATCCTGCACGCCGAGGTCACCGCGCACCTGCAGGCGGCCGAGCACCAGCGTTCAGTCGGGCAGGCCGCACGTGCCGTCGAGCTGCAGGCCCAGGTGGCAGCGCTACGCCCGTTCCTCGACACCATCAAGGACTGACGGCAACGGCCGCCGGGCGCCGCCGCAGCGACCAGGCCAGCATCGACAGCCCGCCGACCGGGATCTCCGCGCCGAAGATGAAGGCACGGTAGAGCAGCACCCCCGCCGTCGCCGTTGCCGGCTCGACGTGGAACGCGACCAGCACCCCCGCCATGCCCAGCTCGACGAATCCGGTGGCCCCGGGTGTGAGCGCGACCATCGTCAAAATCCGCTCCACGGCGAACGCAGCCGCCACGACCGCCGGGTGCACCGAGACGCCCACCATCCGCAGGCACATCCAGAGCAGCACAGCCTGCAACGCCGAGTACGCGAGTTTCCCACCCACCATGCTGCCCCAACGGCTGGCGACCAGGGCCGCACTGTCAGATCGGAACGCTGCCGCCCGCGCGGCATACCCCTCCGCCGGAGGCCGCACGAAACGGACGCGCACGACGACCCGGTCGGCCACGCGCCCCAGCCAGTGGACGGCACGGTCGTCGCGGGCCACCAGCCACACGGCCAGGACCGCGGCGGTGAGCAGCCCGAGGCCGACGTAGGCCGTCGTCCCGACCGAGCCCTGCGTCTCGACCCCGGCAGCGGCGAGCCAGAGCAGCGCCACGCCTGGCAGCACCAGCTTGAGCAGGGTGTCGACGAGGTTGGTCAGCACTGCCCATCGGCTGAAGGCCGCGGTGGTGAACCCCCACGACCGCGCCATCCGCCAGTTGGTGACCGTCCCCGCCGCGCCACCGAGCGGCAGCAGGTTGGAGACGAACGAGCCGGTGAGGTTGAGCAGCAGGGCCCGTCGGTGGGACAGTCCCGGCAGCGCTGCGGTGAGCGCGGGAGTCTGCGCCCACAGGCCGGCCAGCCACACGACCGTGAGCAGCGCCAGCTGGGCGAGGCCCAGCCCACCGAGGGCCGCCGCGATCTGTGACCACTCGGCGCCGGCCACCCGCGGCAGCGCCAGGGCGAGGATGCCGGCCGCGAGCCCACCAGACGCCAACAGTTTGGCGGCCCTCCGCCCGCCGCGACCCCCCGGTGCACGGCGGGCGATCAGGTCGGTCTGGAGGGCCATGCCGACACTGTCCCGGCCCCGGGGCGGCGCCCACATCCGGGCAAGTACCCAGATCGACCCCTGCCGTTGACTAGTCACCTCAGGGTCGATCCCGAGGGGCGAGTCAGTGGATCTGCTGCCTCCAGTCCAGCGGTACGGCGCCGCGGGGCCCGGGCGTCGGCTGGTCGTCAGGGTGCGCCAACGGGGCCGCGAGCTGCGGGCCGCTGCCGGCCTGACCGGTCCGGTAGTCCCAGAACCAGTCCTCGCCCGGCTCGAAGCTGCGCATCACCGGGTGCCCGGTCTGCTCCCAGTGGTGGGTGGCGTGCTGCCCCGGCGAGGTGTCGCAGCAGCCGATGTGGCCGCACTGCGCGCACCGTCGAAGGTGCACCCACCAGCCTTGTACCGCAAGGCATTCCACGCAGCCCGTTCCGCTCGGGGGGACTCCCGTGTCAATGCCGTCCTGCCCGCTCACGCCTCGAACCTAGGTCGCCTTGCGAGCCTTCGCCAACTTCTCCTGCGCCGTATGCCGCGTGGCCTCGGCCAGCTTGCGCGCCCGGACCGCGTCCGTCACCGCCTCGAGCGCGCGCTCGTCGGCCTCACGTGCCTTGGCCAGCTGCCGCTCGACGACCGCGAGGCGCTCACGGGTCTCCTCGGCGCGCTCGCGAGCCTGGGCGACGGCCTGCTCGGCCGTGGTGAGGTCGCGCTCGGCCTGTGCCAGGTCACGCTCGGCGGCAGCCAGCGCCGCGGCCCGCTGCTCGTCGGTGGACGCGGCGGCATCGGCCTCGTCCTCGACCATGGCCCGCGACGTGTCGTCGGAACGGGTTGAGCCACCCGGCACGACGGTGAGGATCGCCCCGCCACTGGTGCGGGCCAGTGCCTCGGCGAGGTCGACCTCACCGAAGCCGCTGTAGGACAAGGCCCGCGTGAGCTGTCCCGATGCGACAGCCTCCGTCGCCCGCTCATCCGCGAGCGCGGCGATGGCCGTCGCCCGCACCTCCTGCTGCGCAGCCGGGGCGAGCCTGCGCCCCTCCTCATCCACCGCCACGGTCGCCGCCCGGACGAAGGCCTCCACGGCGGCGTCGCGCTCCTTGCGCATGCCGGTGAGCGCCGTGGCGTCGAGCCGCGACTGTGCGTCGCGCATCTGCCCACCGAGGTCGACCAGCTCGTCGACCACCTCCGGGACAGTGCGAGCGACGAGGTTCACGGCCCAGGCGGCCACACTGGGCTTGCGCAGCTTGCCGATCTCCCCCGCCACCGCCATGTCCTGGTCGGCCTTGGCCTCGGCCACCAGCCGCTTGCGCAGCGCCATGAACTCGTCCGGCCCCGCGGCATACAGGGTCTGCATCGCCTGGGCGAGCCGGTCAGGCACCCCGGCCACCCCCCTGTTCGTCAAGTCCGAGGAGACGGGCCCCGTTGCGCCACAACACGCTGCGCAGCCACTCCGCACCCAGGCCGAGCCGATGGAGCGCCTCGAGCTGGTGGGCGTAGGGGTAGGGGATGTTGGGGAAGTCCGAGCCGAGCACCACCCGGTCGGCCAGCGTGGCGAGGCGCTCGACGTAGGAGGGCGGCAGGGGCGAGAAGCGGTTGCTGAAGTCGGTGCCGCACATCGTGGTGTCCAGGTGCACGTTCGGGTACTGCTCCACGAGGTCCGCGAACCCGTGGTACTCCGTCATGCCCAGGTGGGCGATGACCAGGACCAGCCCGGGGAAGCGTTCGAGGACGTCGGCGACGGGCACGGTGCCGGTGTGCTCACCGGCGATCGGGCCGGAGCCGGCGTGCAGCACCACGGGCACCGCGGCGCGCTCCAACGCGGCCCAGGCCGGGTCCAACTGCGGGTCGGCGGGGCTGAAGCCGCCGACCTGGACGTGCAGCTTGAACAGCCTGGCCCCGGCCTCGAGGCAGGCCTCCACCTGCTCGCCCACGCCGGGCTCGGGGTAGAAGGTGGCGCAGTGCACAGCGCCCGGCACCCGGGCGGCGAACGCGGCACACCAGTCGTTGAGCCATGCGGCCATGCCCGGTTTGTGGGCGTAGGCCAGCGCCGGGATCGCACGCAGACCCAGCCGCCGCACCGCGTCGAGCCGGCCGGCCTCGTCCATCCGGTAGTGCACCGGCCACGCCTGCCCGTAGTGCTCCTCCCCCCGGTCGAAGTAGTCCCATACCTTGTGCAGCATCCGGGCGGGCAGGAAGTGCACGTGGATGTCTGCCAGCCCGGGCAGCCCGAGCGCCTGCCAGTAGCCGGGCACGTCCTCGTCGCGCTGCGGCGCGGCGACCGGTGACGGGGGCACGGTGGTGACGCTACCGGCATACCGACCGATGAGTTCGCGAAGCGGCCGCGGTCTGAACTGGTGTGCCGGGCGCCCGCCTGCACGACGAAGGGAGACCACCATGCCGAGCACCTATCCCTGCCTGTGGTTCGACACCCGGGCGCAGGAGGCCGCCGAGTTCTACACCTCGCTGTTCCCGAACAGCCGGCTCGGCACGATCACGAACTACCCCAAGGGTTCGGGTGAGCGGGAGGGTCAGGTGCTCACCGTCGCCTTCGAGCTCGACGGCGCACGCTACCTCGCTCTCAACGGCGGTCCGGACTTCAGCTTCACCGAGGCCATCTCGATCACCATCGACGTCGAGGACCAGGCCGAGCTGGACCGGTACTGGGACGCGCTCACCGCCGACGGCGGCGAGGAGGGGCCGTGCGGTTGGCTCAAGGACAAGTTCGGGCTGTCCTGGCAGGTCGTGCCGAAGAACTGGGACGAGATCGCGAGCGATGACCCCGACCGGGCCGCGCGAGTGTTCGCGGCCATGATGCAGATGAAGCGGCTGGACATCGCAGCGCTGGAGGCTGCCGGCGAGGGCTGAGGACGCCGGCTCTCTCAGGGTCCCCACAGCGGTCGCAGAAGATACTTGCTTGCGCGAAATAACTGGAGGCGGGCTGTCGTTCTCGTCCAATAGTCTTGTCCGCGCGCTTCGCAGCGTCGCGGCGGCGCCACATCAGCACCTCACAATCCGCACTCATCACAACCGAGAGGCACCCCGTGTCAACCCCTGCCACAACCCCGGCGGTGGAGTACCCCGAGAAGATCGACGCAGCCGTCCTCAAGGTCGCCGGTGTCGTCGTCCTCGGCGCCATCATGTCGATCCTCGACATCACCGTCGTCAACGTCGCGCTGCGCACCTTCCAGACGGCCTTCGGCGGCGCTCCGCTCGAGTACTCCACGGTCGCCTGGACCGTCACCGGCTACACCCTGGCGCTGGCCACCGTCATCCCGCTGTCCGGCTGGGCCGCCGACCGGTTCGGGACCAAGCGTCTCTACATGCTGGCGATCCTGCTGTTCACCCTCGGCTCGGTGCTGTGCGCCGCGGCGACCTCCATCGGCATGCTCATCGGCTTCCGGGTCCTGCAGGGCCTCGGCGGCGGCATGCTCATGCCGCTCGGCATGACGATCATGACCCGCGCCGCCGGCCCGGCCCGGATGGGCCGGCTGATGGCGATCCTCGGCGTGCCCATGCTGCTCGGCCCGATCTTCGGTCCCATCCTCGGTGGCTGGCTGATCGACCATTTCAGCTGGCACTACATCTTCCTCATCAACCTGCCGATCGGCGTGATCGCGCTGGTCTACGCACAGTTTGCGCTGGCCAAGGACAACCCGAAGCCGTCCGAGTCGTTCGACTTCGTCGGCATGCTGATGATGAGCCCTGGCCTGGCGCTCTTCCTCTACGGCGTCTCCTCGATCCCCGGTGAGGGTGGCATCGGCCACACCAAGGTGCTGCTGCCCGGTCTGGTCGGTCTGGCGCTCATGGTCGCGTTCGTGCTCTACAGCTTCAGGCCCAAGCACCCGCTGCTGGACCTACGACTGTTCAAGAACCGCAACCTGACCGTCTCGATCATCACCATGTTCATCTTCGCGGCGTCCTTCTTCGGTGGCCTGCTGCTGATCCCGCAGTTCCTCCAGCAGGTGCAGCACGAGACGCCGCTCGACGCCGGCTGGCTGGTCGCCCCGCAGGGTCTTGGCGCGATGCTGACGATGCCGATCGCCGGTGCGTTGGTGGACCGGTTCCCCGTCGGCCGGATCGTGCCGTTCGGGCTGGTGCTGATCATCGGCGGCATGTTCACGCTGACCCAGATCCAGGCCGACTCCTCGCACTGGGGCTTCCTCATCCCCGTGCTCTTCGTCATGGGTCTGGGCATGGGCGCCACGATGATGCCGATCATGACGTCGGCCCTGAAGACCCTGACGCACCACGAGGTGGCGCGCGGGTCGACGCTGCTGAACATCAGCCAGCAGATCGCCAGCTCCGTCGGCGTCGCACTGTTCTCGGTGGTGTTGACCAATGCCCTCAAGGACAACCCGCCGACCAGCTCGCAGCCGGCTGCGGTCGACACGGCGGGGGCCAGCGCGTTCGCCCACACCTTCTGGTGGGCCGCGATCCTGGTCACCCTCACGCTGGTCTCGGCGTACTTCCTGCCGCGCAAGCACGAGGAGTCGCACCTGCTCGACGACGAGGAGGGCGCCGAGGGCGCTCCGCCGGTGCTCGTGCACTGAGGTGGACCTCGTCGCCTGGGTCCGCGAGGACTTCGGCATCCCGCTCATCGGCGTCCAACCCACGGGGTTGGGCGCCGATGCGCGTGCGGTCACGTTCGTGGCCGAGGCCCGCGACGGCAGCCGGTATGCCGTCAAGACCAGCACCGCACCCCAGCTGGGTCTGGTGGTGGCGGACTTCCTGGCGGCGCAAGGGGTGTGCGGCATCCCGGCACCGGTGCGTGCGCTGGATGGCGGCCTCACCGCCGTGCGCGGTGGCCAGCGGCTGAGCGTGGTGCCCTGGGTCGGGCAACGCCGGGCGCTCGAGGGCGGGATGGACGAGGCCCAGTGGAGGGGACTGGGTCGACTGCTCGCCCAGGTGCACGCCATCCATGCCGACGATCCTGTGCTCGCGGTTCTGCCGACCGAGGGGCCCGACCCCGGTCGACTCGTGCAGCGGGCTCGAGCGATGCCGGGGCGACTCACCCGCTGCTCCGCGGGCGACTCGCTGCTGCGGGAGCTGCGTGACCTTTGGGGTGCCCACCAGGCCCGAGTGCTCGAGGTCGCGGATCGCGCCGAAGCCCTGGTCGCCTCACCTGCCTGGGCCGTCGCCAACAACGTCGTGTGCCACTCCGACCCGCACCAGGGCAACATCGTCGTCGGTGCCGACGGCGACGTGTGGCTGCTGGACTGGGACGACGCCGTGCTCGCCGCGCGGGAGGCGGACCTGATGTTCGCGCTGGGCGGGGTGCTGGCGTTCGCCCCCATCACGGCCGACGAGAAGCGGGCGTTCTTCGACGGCTACGGCACGACCGACTGGGACGTGGACCTGATGGGCTACTTCCAGTGCGTCCGCGCCCTCGACGACGTGCTCAGCTGGTCCGAGGAGGTGTTGGCGAACGCGCAGCACCGCAACCAACAGGCTCGGGAGGCGCTCGACATCGTGCGGGGGATCCTCTCGCCGGCCGGCCTGGTCGCCCACGCGCTCGGCGAGGCGCCGTCGTGACTCAGGCTGCGTCAACGAGGTGGTCGAGCCATTCGTCGAAGTCGATCAGGTCAGGGTCTGCCGGTCTGGGGTGTGGCCGGGTTCGGCTGGGCAGCACGGGTGGGGCGGTGGAGTGGTAGGTGTGCCCGGTGGGGGTGGTCGTGGCCACCGTGTGCGGTGGGGCGTGGGGGTCGCCCGGGGAGGGTCCGGTCTGCACCGTCACGGCGCTCCACCCCGGTGCCTCCTTGGCGTAGTTGCACGGCTCGCACTGCCCCTGGCCGTTGCCGCTGCTGGTGGGGCCGCCGTCGCGCGCCCGTCGGACGTGGTCGCCGTGGCGGATCGGGGCGTCGCACCACGGGGTGCGGCAGGTCTGGTCACGCGCGACCAGCAACGCCCGCAGACCACCGTCGAAGAAC
>DASUKI010000085.1:0-5963 GCA_036278855.1 Pedococcus sp. | reverse complement strand
GACCACATGGGTCTCGACGGGGGAGTCGCTCATGGGCAGCAACGTCACCCGCTGCTGCGGCAGCCCCCAGCGCTCCGCCAGGTGCGCGGTCACCTCCGACAGGGACAGGCCCTGCCCCAACCACTGCGAACGTACGATGTGGGTGCCAAAGTCCTTGTCCCCCAACGCAAACCACTGCGGTTCGGCGCCATAGGCAGCGAGCTCGGCCTGGACCAGGTGGCCTTCGTCCGCGCGGCCCCAGCCCTGTCCCTCGTGGACGCCACCGCCCAGGGTGTAGAGCAGTGTGTCGAGGTCGGGGCAGACCCGCAGGCCGAACAGGTTGATGTCGTCGCCGGTGTTGCCGACCACGGTCAGCTCGGCCTCGGCGAGCGACGGGTCGGCGTCGAGGTGGTCGCGCAGCCCTCGCAGGAACCGGGCACCCCCGACGCCTCCGGCCAGTGCGGTGATGCGCATGCGCGGCAGTCTTGCGCACCCGCTCATCGCCCGGCGACGCGGGTGCCGCGGGTGCCGCAGGCGGACACCTGGCCCTCATTAGCGCACGACGCTCGTCCTCGAACCCCGGTTACCACACGATCATCTATTCGGGCGAATATCAGACTTCGGCTTGACTCAGCGGTATGACACGCGTGTAATTCCATTGTTGTGACCCCGACGGTCACGCAGCGGCAACTGGGTCGAGGAGGTAGCCGTGCAGGAACTGCAGCTGATCGCCACCACCGGCGACGACGAGGGTGAGCTGTCCTGGCAGGAGCGCTCGTTGTGTGCTCAGACCGATCCCGAGGCGTTCTTCCCTGAGAAGGGCGGCTCCACCCGCGAGGCCAAGAAGGTCTGCGTCGGGTGCGAGGTCCGGGCCGAGTGCCTCGAGTACGCCCTCGCCCACGACGAGCGCTTCGGCATCTGGGGCGGCCTGTCCGAGCGTGAGCGTCGCAAGCTGAAGAAGCGCGCGGTCTAACGGCCCGCGCGGCCGTCCGTGACGAGCGCATGACACTTGCCCCGCCCCCTGAGCTGACCGACTCCGCACCCGGGTCGCCGCGCAGCGTGGCAACCGTGACCGCAGTGCTGGTGCTGCGCGGCCCGCTGACCGCCCTCCCCGAGACCCTCGACGGCTTGGCCCGTCAGACCCGCAGCCCGGACCGGCTGGTCGTCGTCGACCTCGGCCTGGACGGCGAGGCGGTGGAGACGGTCCGTTCCCACGCCGCCCTCGCGCAGGCCATCCCGTCCGTCACCTGGGTGACCGTCCCCGGCTCCGCATCCATCGGGTATGCCGTGGACGCGGCTCTCGCTCACGACGCCGAGACCGCGGCGGCCCAGTCCGACCCGCGTTCGGAGTGCGACCACGTCTGGGTCCTCACCTGTGACACCGCCGCCGCGCCGATGGCGCTGGCGCGCCTTTTGGACGCGGTGCGCCGCTCACCCTCCGTCGGTGTCGCCGGACCGAAGCTCGTCGACTGGTACCAGCCGGGGACGCTGCGCTCGATCGGGGTCCAGCTCACGCGCAGTGGCCGGCTGGTCCCGCTGCCTGCACCGGGGGAGCCCGACCAGGGTCAGTACGACCGCCGCACCGACGTCCTGGCCGTGCCCACGGCGGGCATGCTCGTCGAGCGCTCGCTCGTCGAGTCGCTCAGGGGCCACGACCGGTCGCTGGGCGAGTTCGGCTCCGAGGTCGACTTCGCCTGGCGCGCCCAGCAGGCGGGCCACCGGGTGGTCGTCGTGCCCCGGGCGACGGTGCGGACCGGCGCCACCCTGGTCGGCGTCGACGCCGGAGCCGGGGCCGGCCCCGGCGCCCCCGCCGACGCGCAAGTTTCAGTCCATTTGGGTGGAAAACCTGCGCGGGGCGGCTCTGCCAACCGGATGCGCCGCCAGGCCCGTCGCGTCGCGCTCGCCCGCTGCGCCTGGTGGGCGCTACCGTTCCTGGCGGCGTGGATCGCGGTGTCGAGCGTCGTCTCCGCGGTGGCGCTGCTCGTGGCCAAGCGCCCCCGGGCGGCCTGGGCCGAGCTGTCCGACCTCGGCGCGGTGCTGACCCCCGGCCGGGTCCTCGGGGCGAGGTGGCGCTCGCGCGGCACCCGCAGGGTCCGCCGCCGCGACCTCCTCGGCCTCTTCGTGCCGACCCGGACCGTCCTGCGCCACACCGGCGACCTGATCCACGACCAGGTGGCGTTCGAGGTGGACGCAGACGGTGCTCCCATCGCCGGCCGACAGCTCGCCGTCGAGTCCGGACCGGTTGCCGACGAGGCCGAGGACCTCAACGTCCTCGCCACCACGTGGGTGACCCGGGCGGCCCGCAACCCCGGCCTGCTGGCCGTCCTGGTCACCACCGTCGTCGCCGTCCTGGCCTCCCGCCAGATGGGTGGCGGCATCCTCGACCGCTACCACCGGGGCGTCGCCGGCGGAGAGCTCATCGGTCTCCACGCGACACCGGGCCAGCTGTGGCACGCCTGGCTCGACGGGTGGCACGGCCCCGGCCTCGGCGGCACGGCCGAGCAGGGCCCGCACCTCGTGGTGCTGGCCGGTCTCGCCTGGGTCCTGCAGCACCTACCCCTCGTCGGTGCGGAGGGCACCCCGGCGGGCTCGGCCGTCGCCGCCCTCGTGGGCCTCGCCCTGCCCCTCGCCACCGTGAGCGCCTACCTCGCGGCCCGGGCGGTCACCCACGCCAAGCTCCCGCGCGCACTCGCCGCCCTGGCCTGGTCGAGCACCGCGGTGCTCACCTCCGCCCTCGCCGTCGGGCGCCTCGGGGCTGCCGTCGCGGCCATCCTGCTGCCGCTGGCGGCCGCGGGCTACGCCCTGGCCGCGCGCCGGACCGGCACCGTGACCGTCACTGCCGCAACGGTTCTCGTCACGGCTGTGCTGGGTGCGTTCGTCCCCGCATTGCTTGTCCTCGCCGTTGCCGCCGGCCTGCTGACCGTCCTCCTCGGACCGGGTTGGGCACGCCTGCGCGGCCTGGCCCTGGCCGCCGGTCCACTCGTGCTCCTCGGCCCCTGGGTCGGCACGCTGCTCGACCAGCCGTGGCGCCTGCTCGCCGGTCCCGGACTCGCCGTGTGGGGCGAGACCCAGGCCGACCCGTGGCAGCTCGCCCTGTTGCACCCCGGCGGTCCCGGCTCCTACCCGGTGCTGCTCTCCGCACCTCTCGTCGCCGCCGGGCTGCTCGGGCTGCTCCGCGCCGGGACCCGCGGCCGCGCGGCAACAGTCCTGGCTGCGCTCGCCCTCGTCGGGCTGGCCGCCGGCCTGGCCGCACCGCGGGTCGAGCTCGGCACCGTGCCGGTCGGCTTCGCGCACGCCGGCGCGCCGGTGACGGCCTGGGCCGGCACCGGCCTGATGGTCATGGCCCTCGCGCTGCTGGCTGCCGCCCTGCTCGGCGCCGACGGCCTCCCCGTGCGCCGGTCCACCGGGGGGTGGGTCGCCCTGCTCCGTTGGCCCGTCGGGCTGGCCGTCGTGGTCGCCGTCGTCGGCGCGCTCGCGTGGACCTCCGCCGCCACCCTGGGCACCACCCTGCACGCGTGGTCCGACCCTCGACCGGCCGTCGCGGTCGACCAGGCTGACGGCACCTTCGCCAACCGCATGGTCCTGCTCGACCCCGAGGGCGGCGGCCTCGCCTACCGCCTGCTCGGTCGCGAGGTCGGCGACGTGGCCCGGTCTCTGCCGCCGGTGGAGGCACCCCTGCCCGACTCCGACGCCGTCGGCTCCGCCATCGGCGGGCTGTTCGAGCAGGGGGCCGCGCCGGGCGAGCTCCACCCGGCGCGCGACCTGGCCCAGCTCGCGGTCGGCTTCGTGGGCCTGCGTGCCGACCCCTCCGACCCCCGGATCCGCACCCTCGACGCCACCGCCGGGCTCAGCCGGCTGGGCGAGCACGACGGTTACCTCTTCTGGCGGGTCCTGCCCGGCGGCGGGACGCCAGGCAACGACGCGGTCGCGCCCTCGCGCGCCCAGGTCGTGACCACCAAGTCAGCCCAGGCCGTCCCGGTGCAGGGCGAGCACGGTCGGCTCCACGCCAAGGTCACCGTGCCTCGCGACGCCATGCTGACCCTGGCCGAGCCGGCCGGCTGGACCGAGCATGCGACGGTCACCGTCGACGGTCGCACGGTGAGCGCCGACGGTGACACCGCGGCATACCCGCTGCCCGCAGGGCACCACACGCTCGAGGTGACCGTGCAGCCCACCCACCCCACCTGGCTCATGGCGCAGGGGCTGGCCCTGCTGGTCGCGCTGTTCCTCGCCCTGCCGTTCGGCACCCGCGCGTCGAGGAGGCAGGCGTGAGGTTGTCACCGAGCGGGATCACCCGCGCCGTCCTCGCCACCGCCGCGGGCGCCGGGCTCGTCGCCGCCGGGGTTCACGTCCCCGGCGCGCTCGCGGTCGGCCCGAGGGGCGACTCGGGCGGTCCCAGTGACACCGCCACGACCACGGTGCGCGGCGCGGCGCTGGTGTGCCCCGGGCCCGAGCTCAAGGGCATCAAGGGCGTCGACGACGCCGACGTCACCGTGCGTGTCGCGGCCGCAGCCGCGCCCAGCGAGGTGCTCGGCGACGTGAAGCCCGCCGCCGCTGCGGGCGCCGTCAAGCTCAGCCGTATGCCGCGTGGCGCGGTCGGCGCCCCCGTCACCGCCCGTGGTGGCGTGGCGAGCGGCGACGTGGCCGACGCGGCTGCGGTGCTCGCCTCGGGCAGCCAGGCGCTGGCGCCAGGGCTTGCCGCCATGCAGTCCTCCTACGTCGCCGGCGGCGACCACCGGGGGCTCACCACCGCTGCGTGCGGCCCGGCGCGGGCCGACCAGTGGCTGCTCGGCGGCGGCGGGCAGCCGGGACGGCAGGAGCGGCTGGTTCTCACGAACCCCGGCGGCAACGCGGTGACCGTCGACCTCACCCTGCACGGCGCCAAGGGCGCCATCGAGTCGACCACCGGCAAGGGCGTCGTCGTGCCGGCGCACGGACGGGTCAGCGTGCTGCTCGACTCGATCTCCGGCACCGAGGCCACGCCTGTGGTCCACGTGGTCGCGTCCGGCGGTGTGGTCAGCGCGGTGCTCAACGACTACTGGCTCGACGGCACGGTGGCGGCGGGCGCGGACGACGTCGTGCCGGCTGCCGCGCCCTCTCGCGACCAGGTCGTGCCGGGGGTGCCCGTGATAGGGCCCGCCCGCGTGCGGGTCGCGGTGCCGGGGGACTCGGAGGCCGTCGTGCAGGTACGGGTGCTCGACGCGCACGGCCCGAGGGCGCTGCCGAAGGGTGGTGTCGTGCGGGTCGACGGTGGCGCGGTGCGCGACGTCGACCTCGGTGGCCTGCCGAGCGGGACGTACGCCGTGCAGGTGCGCGCCGACGTCCCGGTCGTCGCGGGCGCGGTGGTGACCCGGCGCGACGGCTCGAAGCCCGGTGACTTCGCCTGGTCGTCGTCGACGCTGCCGGTCACCACGGCGGGTGCGCCCCTGACCGTTCCCGCAGGGGCCCCGGCGGAGATGGGGCGTTGGATGCTGCTGACCTCGGAGAAGGCCGACGCAGTGGTCGACGTGGTGTCCGCCGACGGCACCGGGAAGGTCTCCTCGCAGCGGGTCACGGTGCGGGCGGACAGCGCGTTCGCGGTGCCGGTCAAGGGTGCGTCCGCGTGGGTGCACCAGGTCTCCGGCAAGGGGCTGCTGCGAGTGGCGCTCGGCTCGCAGGCCGGCGCGGGCCTGGCGGCCCTGGTCAGCGTCGCGCCACTGGAGGACACCCCGATGCGCACGACCACGGTGGGCCTGCGCGAGGTGCGCTGACTGGTCGACGGGTCGCCCTCGGGGCGCGACTCAGGCCTGGTCGTCGTAGCGGGGGTCGAGGTCCGCCGGCGGGATGTTGAACAACGCCGCCACCTGCTCGACCACCACGTCCTGGACGATCGCGCTCAGCTCACGCTGGTCCTGCGCCCGGCTCTCCACCGGCCTGCGGTAGACCACGACCCGCGCCGGGGCCTTGCCCTGGCCGGGGAAGGTGCGGCCCAGCGGCACGCCCTC
>DASUKI010000084.1:0-4402 GCA_036278855.1 Pedococcus sp. | reverse complement strand
GCCACCGGCGGGCACGAAGCCGGCAGCCTCGGCGGCTTCCGCGGTGCGGAACCAGACCTCGGCGTCGGTCGCGTCGTACCAGCGGGAGCCGGGGACGTGGTACTTCATCGAGTCCTTGTTCCCCTTGACCTCGAAGCCCTCGGGCGCCGAGCCGTCCTCGAGCGCGGCGGCCGAGTCGGGGCCGAAGCCCTCGTCGGCCGTCTCGGTCGCGGCAGCCACACGCTCGGCGGGCGCACGCCGCGCCTCCGGGAGGCTGGCGCCGGTGTCCTCGATCTTGATGAGCTTGCTCTGCTGGTTGACCGTGGACGCCTTCGCCTTCTCGGCCTTCGGGGCAGGCACGGCCTCGACCTCGGCGACCCCACCCACCGGCTGCGCACCGTTGACGAACGCGTCGAGCGCGGCCGAGGTGAAGACCACGTCGTCGGCGCACAGCACGTCGTAGGTGTTGAGCTGGTCGGCGGCGAGCACGTGCACGCCCTCGAGGTTGCGCACCGACTTCAGCGACACCAGGTCGCTGCGGTCGAGCACCACGAGCAGGTTGGGACGCTCGGTCAGCCCGGTGAGCAGCTGCACGGCCTCCTTGGTGGAGGGGGTGTCGCCGGTGACCAGGGCCTCGACCACGTGGACGCGGTCGTGACGGGCGCGGTCGGACAGGGCACCGCGCAGGGCGGCAGCCTTCATCTTCTTGGGGGTGCGCTGGGCGTAGTCACGCGGCTGAGGGCCGTGGACAATGCCACCGCCGGCGAACTGCGGCGCGCGGGTCGAGCCTTGGCGTGCCCGGCCGGTGCCCTTCTGGCGGTAGGGCTTGCGCCCACCGCCGCGGACCTCGCCGCGGGTCTTGGTGGAGTGCGTGCCCTGTCGTGCGGCAGCCATCTGCGCGACGACGACCTGGTGGATCAGCGGCACGTTGACCTGGACGTCGAAGATGTCGGCAGGCAACTCGACGTCGACGGCCCTGGCCGGTGCGGTCTTGGTGGCCATCTGCTCAGGCTCCCTTCGCGGCCGTGCGGACGAGGACGGTGCCGCCACGGGGGCCGGGAACGGCACCCTTGACGAGCAGCAGGCCGCGCTCGGCGTCGACGGCGTGGATCGTGAGGTTCTGGGTGGTCTGGCGGACGCCGCCCATGCGGCCCGCCATCTTCATGCCCTTGAACACGCGGCCCGGGGTGGCGCAACCGCCGATCGAACCCGGCTTGCGGTGGTTCTTGTGGGCGCCGTGCGAGGAGCTGACGCCGTGGAAGCCGTGACGCTTCATGACACCGGCGAAGCCCTTGCCCTTGGTCGTGCCCGTGACGTCGATGCCCTGGCCGGCCTCGAAGGTCTCGACCGTGACCTCCTGGCCGAGCGAGTACTCGGCGGCGTCCGCGGTGCGCAGCTCGACGAGGTGGCGGCGCGGGGTGACCCCGGCCTTCTCGAAGTGTCCGGTGAGGGGCTTGGTCACCTTGCGGGGGTCGATCGCGCCGAACGCGATCTGGACGGCGGCGTAGCCGTCGGTGTCCGCGCCCCGGACCTGGGTGACGACGCAGGGGCCCGCCTCGATGACGGTGACGGGGACGAGCTTGTTGTCCGCGTCCCACACCTGGGTCATGCCGAGCTTCTTGCCCAGCACGCCCTTCACGGTCTTGGTCTCAACGTGAGTCATGTCCGCCAGCCTCAGAGCTTGATCTCGATGTTGACGTCAGCCGGCAGGTCGAGGCGCATCAACGAGTCGACCGCCTTGGGGGTCGGGTCGATGATGTCGATCAGGCGCTTGTGCGTGCGCATCTCGAACTGCTCGCGGCTGTCCTTGTACTTGTGGGGCGAGCGGATGACCACGAAGACGTTCTTCTCCGTGGGCAGCGGCACGGGGCCGACCACCGTCGCACCGGCACGGGTCACCGTGTCGACAATCTTGCGCGCCGAGTTGTCGATGACCTCGTGGTCATACGACTTCAGTCGGATGCGGATCTTCTGTCCCGCCATCTCCGTTACGTCTCTCTCTCGCCGTCCAACCAAACTTGATGCCGTCCCTGCCTGAACCGCCGACCCCCGCGGTCGGGTGTGTCGCACCCGCTTCGCGGCCGCACGACATGCGCTTTCACGCAGATCGGACGGAATCGGTTGGTCCGGCAGAGCCGGGGCTTGCGCTTCCCCGGAGTGTCGCCCCGCACGTGAGAATGCGGTTCGAGGTGTGTCACCGGGGGTGGCGCCGTCGACATGGGTCAATGGCACGCGTCAAGCAACCGGACCAGTGTGCCAGAGGCCTCGGTGACCTACCAAATCGTGCCGGGACCACCCGGCATACCCGCTCTCGTGGCGCGTCGCGCCATGCCCAAACAGCCCGTATGCCGCGTGGCCGGCTCAGCCGGGAACGGTGCCGCCAGCGCGCCAGTAGAGCCCTTCGCCACGTTCGAGGAACTCCTCCTCGACGAGGTACCTGCGCAGGGCGGCGACGTCGGGGTGGAAGGCGCGCAGGCGGTTGTTCACCTCGGTCTCCGGGTACCGCTCGCCCGGCTCGAACTCCTGGGCGAACAGGTCGAGTACGACCAGGCGCTTGCGGATCTTCGTCGGGATCCCTCGCAGGCGTCCGTCATCGGCGACGAAGGCACGCAGCACGGCGTCTCGGTCCCGCAAGGCGTCCTCGAGTGCTGGTCGGCGCATCCTTCCACCATAGGCACCGGTGGCAGGATCTGGGCATGACGACGCCACCGGAGGGGCCCGGCAGGGCTCGGCAGGGCCTGATCTACCGCGCAGGGGTGCTCGGGCGCAGGCCGCAGGTGCCGGCGGACTTCGACGAGCTCGAGCACCGGGGCCAGCTGGAGATGTCGCCGCGGGCGTGGGCGTACGTCGCCGGCGGCGCGGGACTCGGAACGACGGTGCGGGCCAACCGGGCGGCGTTCGAGCGCTGGCAACTGGTGCCGCGGATGCTCCCCGGTCACCGCACCCGCGACCTGTCGGTCGAGCTGCTGGGCCGGCGGCTGGCCACCCCCCTGCTGCTCGCACCGATCGGCGCGGCAGGGCTCGTCCACGACGAGAGCGACCTCGCGACCGGCCGGGCGGCCGCGGAGGCCGGCGTGCCCTACGTCGTCTCCAGCCAGGGCTGTTCCCCCATGGAGGAGATAGCCGGCGCCATGGGCGGGGCTCCGTGGTGGTTCCAGCTCTACTGGTCGACGGACGAGGAGCTGGTCGACAGCTTCCTGCGCCGCGCGGAGGCCAGCGGGGCGGAGGCGGTGGTGGTCACGCTCGACACGACCATGCTCGGCTGGCGGCCGCAGGACCTCAACCTGGGCAGCCTGCCGTTCGCGCAGGGGTTGGGCATCGCGCAGTACACCTCCGACCCGCGGTTCCAGCAGGTCGTCCGCGAACGGGTGGCGGCCAAGGCGGCATCGGGCCGGGCCGACGACGTGAAGGTGACCCTCGGGGCGATCCGGTCGCTGCTGTCGATCAGCCGCGAGCACCCCGGCAGCACCCGCGCCAACCTCCGCTCCCCCGTGCCACGGGCGGCGGTCGAGACGTTCCTCGACATCTACTCCAACCCGGGGCTGACCTGGGAGCAGCTCGCGACGCTGCCCCAACGGACCCGGCTGCCGGTCCTGCTCAAGGGGATCCTGCACCCGGAGGACGCCCGACGGGCGCTCGACCTCGGGGTGAGCGGCATCTGGGTCAGCAACCATGGTGGTCGCCAGGTCGACGGCGCGGTCGCATCACTCGACGCGCTCCCGGCGATCAGGGAGGCGGTGGGCGACGCCACCGCAGTGGTGCTGGACAGCGGTGTCCGCGGTGGTGCCGACGTGGTCAAGGCGCTGGCGCTCGGGGCCGACGCCGTGGCGATCGGGCGGCCGTACGTCTACGGGCTCGCGCTCGCCGGGGAGGCAGGCGTGCGCGACGTCATCGCGAACCTGGTCGCCGAGCTCGACCTCACCCTGGGGCTGTGCGGGGTGGGCTCAGTGGGCGACCTGTCCCCCGACCTGTTGGTGCGCGGCCCCTGACCCCCCACACACTCAGCCGACCCCGAGCACGTTCGTTCACCTACGCGGCGTCAACGAGGTGGTCGAGCCATTCGTCGAAGTCGATCAGGTCAGGGTCTGCTGGTCTGGGGTGTGGCCGGGTTCGGCTGGGCAGCACGGGTGGGGCGGTGGAGTGGTAGGTGTGCCCGGTGGGGGTGGTCGTGGCCACCGTGTGCGGTGGGGCGTGGGGGTCGCCCGGGGAGGGTCCGGCGTGCACCGTCGCGGCGCTCCACCCCGGTGCCTCCTTGGCGTAGTTGCACGGCTCGCACTGCCCTTGGCCGTTGCCGCTGCTGGTGGGGCCGCCGTCGCGCGCCCGTCGGACGTGGTCGCCGTGGCGGATCGGGGCGTCGCACCACGGGGTGCGGCAGGTCTGGTCACGCGCGACCAGCAACGCCCGCAGACCACCGTCGAAGAAC
>DASUKI010000083.1:0-16974 GCA_036278855.1 Pedococcus sp. | reverse complement strand
CCTGCGCGTGGCCAGCGGGGCGATGAGCCTGGGTGACGTTCAGGCGTTCATCCAGTACTCGCGCCAGTTCACCCAGCCGCTCACCCAGGTCGCGTCGATGGCAAACCTCATGCAGTCCGGTGTCGCCTCGGCGGAGCGGGTGTTCGAGGTGCTCGACGCCTCCGAGCAGGACCTGGAGTCCGCCACGCCGACACGGCTGGACGACCCGCACGGCCGGGTGGAGTTCGAGGACGTGTCGTTCTCCTACACCCCGGACAAGCCGCTCATCGAGCACCTCGACCTCGTCGTCGAGCCCGGCCAGACGGTCGCCATCGTCGGTCCCACCGGCGCCGGCAAGACGACCCTGGTCAACCTCATCATGCGGTTCTACGAGCTCGACGGTGGCCGGATCACGCTGGACGGCGTCGACATCACCGAGCTGACCAGGCACAACCTGCGCAGCGAGATCGGCATGGTGCTGCAGGACACTTGGCTGTTCGGCGGCACCATCGGCGAGAACATCGCGTACGGCAACCCCGCCGCGACGCCGGAGGAGGTCCGCGCCGCGGCGAAGGCGACCTACGTCGACCGGTTCGTGCACTCCCTGCCCGACGGCTACGACACGGTGCTCGACGCCGAGGGCGGCAACATCAGTGCCGGCGAGAAGCAGCTGATCACCATTGCGCGAGCCTTCCTGTCCGACCCGGCGCTGCTGATCCTCGACGAGGCCACCTCGTCCGTCGACACCCGCACGGAACTGCTCGTGCAGCAGGCCATGTCGGCACTGCGGCACGACCGGACCAGCTTCGTCATCGCACACCGGCTTTCCACGATCCGCGATGCCGACGTCATCCTCGTGATGAAGGACGGCCGGATCGTCGAGCAGGGCTCGCACGAGGACCTGCTGTCCCGCGACGGTGCCTACGCCGAGCTCTACAACGCGCAGTTCAGCGGCGCGGCCGTGGACGTCGACACGGGCGAGGCGCCCGCTGCGGAGATGGCGCCAGCAGGTGCCTGACTCGGCGCCGGCCCCTGGGCCGACGCCGGTCGCTGGGACCTGGCGGGGAGTGCCCACGGCGCTGTTCCTGACGCGCACGCAGGTCGGCGGCGCGCATGGCGACAGCAACACCCGCTTGCCCGCGGCCCTCGCCAGACCTGCTCACTGGCAACCGCCTCGGCGTGCCGATCCGCGCCACACGCCCTAGGTTGAGTCGAGGTCCACTCCCCAGCGCCGAGGAGCACCAATGACGCAGCTCGTCCCACTCGCCGTGCCGGCGGTCGACACCCTGATCGACGCGAACTGGCTCGACTACGTCCTCGTCGCGGCGTACTTCGTGTTCGTCCTCGGCATCGGCTTCCTCGCCCGGCGGCAGGTCTCCGACTCGATCGACTTCTTCCTCTCCGGCCGTTCGCTCCCGGCGTGGGTCACTGGTCTGGCGTTCATCTCGGCCAACCTCGGTGCTGTCGAGATCATGGGCATGTCGGCCAACGGCGCCCAGTTCGGCATGCCCACGGTCCACTACTTCTGGATCGGCGCGATCCCCGCGATGCTCTTCCTCGGTGTCGTCATGATGCCCTTCTACTACGGCTCGAAGGTGCGCTCGGTGCCGGAGTTCATGTTCCGCCGGTTCGGCACGGGCGCGCACCTGGTCAACGCGATCTCGTTCGCCCTCGCCCAGCTGCTGATCGCAGGCGTCAACCTGTTCCTGCTGGGATCGATCGTGCACGCGCTGCTGGGCTGGCCGCTGTGGGTCGCCCTGATCGTCGCCGCCGCGATCGTGCTCTCCTACATCACCCTTGGCGGCCTCTCTGCCGCGATCTACAACGAGGTCCTGCAGTTCTTCGTCATCGTGGCATCGCTGCTGCCGCTGACCCTCATCGGACTGCACAAGGTGGGTGGCTGGGGCGGCCTGCAGGACAAGATCACCGCGTTCGCGAACGCCAACACCCAGGCCGGGGTGCCCAGCGCGGCGGAGCAGCTCGACTCGTGGCCCGGCCGGGCACTCACCGGATTCGACTCCGGTGCCCTGTCGGTGCTGGGCATCATCTTCGGCCTCGGGTTCGTGCTGTCCTTCGGCTACTGGACCACGAACTTCGTCGAGGTGCAGCGGGCGATGGCGTCCAAGTCGATCTCGGCGGCCCGCAAGACCCCGATCATCGGCGCCTTCCCCAAGATGTTCGTCCCGTTCATCGTGATCCTCCCCGGCATGATCGCCGCCGTCCTCGTGCAGGAGATCGGTGCCGTCAAGCGGGGCGAGAAGGTGCCCGGTGGGTCGTCTGGCACGGGCGTGACCTACAACGACTCGCTGCTGCTGCTGATGCGCGACGTGCTGCCCAACGGGCTGCTGGGCCTGGCCATCGCGGGACTGCTCGCGGCGTTCATGGCCGGCATGGCGGCCAACATCTCGGCGTTCAACACGGTGTTCAGCTACGACCTCTGGCAGCGCTACGTCCGCAAGGACAACAGCGACGACTACTACCTGCGGATCGGTCGCCTGGCCACCGTCGCGGCGACCATCATCGCCATCTTCACCGCCGGGTTCGCGAGCAGCTTCTCGAACATCATGAACTACCTGCAGACGCTGTTCGGGTTCTTCAACGCGCCACTGTTCGCGACGTTCATCCTCGGCATGTTCTGGAAGCGGATGACCGCCACTGCCGGGTGGGTCGGCCTCGTGGCCGGCACCCTGTCGGCCGTGGTCGTGGCGTTCCTGTCGAAGGACGCGTTCGGGTCGGCGAGCCTGGGTGTCCTCGGCCTGTCCGGCCAGGGGGCGAGCTTCGTGGCCGCCTCGACCGCGTTCGTCGTCGACATCGTCCTCAGCATCGTCGTCTCCGTTGCGACACAGCCAAAACCGGCGTCCGAGCTCAAGGGCCTGGTCTACTCCGAGACGCCCAGGGAGGACCTCGTCGACCCCGAGGAGGCGAGCCACCCGTGGTACCAGCGGACGCTGCCGCTGGCCGGCATCGCCCTCGTCCTCGTCATCATCCTCAACGTCTCGTTCTAGGAGGCCGCCATGTCGACCGAGAGCAGCCGGACCCCATCCCGGGGCGCCCCGAAGAAGACGGCAGGCGCCTTCGACATCCGCAACATCATCGGCGCGCTGCTGGGGATCTACGGCATCATCCTCGTGCTCGCCGGCATCTTCATGGACGCCGAGGAGGGCAAGACCGGTGGGGTCAACGCCAACCTCTGGACGGGCGTCGCGCTCCTGGTCGGCTCGGTGGTATTCCTCGGCTGGGCCCGGTTGCGGCCGATCGTCGTTCCCGAGCACGTCGAGCCCGTCGCCGACGACCCGACCCGACCGGGACCCAGCCGGCGGCCGGGCGCACACTGAGCCCAACCGCCCCACCGAGATTCGGTATGCCGCGGACTCGCCTCCGCGGCATACCCGTCAGTGGGTGCCGGCAACCAGCGCAGCTCATAGCGAGGTTGAGTGCCTGAGAGGGGCCCAGGGACCAGCCTCAGGCACTCAACCTCGGAGGGACGCAGGCGTCAGGCGAACTGCCAGGAGCGTTTGCTCAGTCCGAACCAGAAGCCGTCGATGATGCTCTCGTTGTCGAGCGAGCCCGACTCGTGCGCTGCGCCGAGGCTGACGTAGAGCGGCGCCCAGTGCTCGGTGCGGGGGTGCGCCTCGTGGGCGGCGGGAGCCTTGTGCATGAAGTCGAGGATGGCGTCGACGTCCTGGCGCTCGAGCGCCTCCGCGGCCCAGTTGTCGAACTCCTCCGACGCCCGGGGCGGCTGCCCGTCCGGACCCGCAGCCGGATTGAACCAGCGCAGGTTGTGCGTGGTGAACCCCGATCCGACGATCAGGGTGCCCTCGTCGCGCAGCGGGGCCAGCTTGCGCCCCAGCTCGAAGAGCTGGCGCGGGTCGAGCGTCGGCATCGACATCTGCAGCACCGGGATGTCGGCGTCCGGGTACATCTCCACCAGCGGGACGTAGGCGCCGTGGTCCAGCCCGCGGGTCTCGTCGCGGTGCACGGGGGTCTCGGAGGAGTGCATGAGCTTCTCGACCGAGGCGGCCAGCTGCGGTGCGCCGGGGGCGCGGTACTCGACCTCGTAGTACTTGCGCGGGAAGCCCCAGAAGTCGTAGACGAGCGGCACGTCACCGGAGGTGGCCGACAGCGACAGCGGCGCCTCCTCCCAGTGGGCGGAGACCATGAGGATGTTGGCGGGCTTGCCGAACCTCGTGGACCAGTCGCCCAGCTGGCGGGTCCACACGGGGTCGTCGGCCAGCGGGGGCGCGCCGTGGCTGAGGTACAGCACCGGCTGGCGGGTGGTCTCGGACGTCTCACTCATGCGCACAGCATACGCCAGTTTGCTTGAACATTCAACTACTGAGTCTTGGTATGCCGCGGCGTCGCCTCCCGCCCGGAGGCCACCGCACGCCCATGGCGCCTCACACCCGCGTCGTTCCCGACGAGCCGCGCTGCTGCAACAGCGCGGTTGGACGGGAGCAACGCGGATGTCGGCAGGAGCCGCGCGAGTCGCGGTTCGGCGCCGCAGGACCGCGTGCCGAACGCGGGCCCGTCGTCGTGAACTTGACGGCCTCGGATACCGTCATCGCGTCACCACGTCGGAGCAGCGACGAATCCGCTGCACGTGGGACAGGAACTGAGGTCTGATCTGTGAGCACGGGGCGCAAGCTCGTCATCGTCGAGTCGCCGGCCAAGGCGAAGACGATCGGGGGGTACCTGGGAAGCGACTACGACGTCGAGGCGTCGGTCGGCCACATCCGCGACATCCCGACGCCGTCGGAGATGCCGGCGGAGATCAAGAAGGGCCCGTTCGGGCGCTTCGGCGTGGACGTCGACAACGACTTCGAGGCGTACTACGTCGTGGACTCGGACAAGAAGAAGAAGGTGTCGGAGCTCAAGCGGCTGCTCAAGGGCGCCGACGAGCTCTACCTCGCCACCGACGAGGACCGCGAGGGCGAGGCGATCGCCTGGCACCTGCTCGAGGTGCTGCAGCCCAAGGTCCCGGTCAAGCGGATGGTGTTCCACGAGATCACCCGCGAGGCGATCCGGCGGGCGGCCGAGGCCACCCGCGACCTCGACACCGCCCTGGTGGACGCGCAGGAGACCCGCCGCATCCTCGACCGCCTCTACGGCTACGAGGTCAGCCCGGTCCTGTGGCGCAAGGTGAAGGCCGGCCTGTCAGCGGGTCGGGTCCAGTCCGTCGCCACCCGCATGGTGGTCGAGCGGGAGCGCGAGCGGATGGCGTTCGTCCGCGCGACCTACTGGGACGTCGAGGGGGACTTCACCCCTGACGGGGCATCCAACCAGTTCACCGCCCGGCTGAGCGCCGTCAACGGTGACCGTGTCGCCTCCGGTCGTGACTTCGCCGACGACGGCACGCTCAAGTCCAAGGGCGTCGTGCACCTCGACGAGCAGACGGCCACCTCGATCGCCGCGCAGGTGCTCGAGGCCCAGGTCCGCGTGACCGGAGTCCAGGAGAAGCCGTACACCCGCCGCCCGAGCGCCCCCTTCACCACCAGCACGCTCCAGCAGGAGGCCTCGCGCAAGCTGCGGCTGTCCTCCAAGAACGCGATGCGGGTCGCCCAGCGTCTCTACGAGAACGGCTACATCACCTACATGCGCACCGACAGCACCACGCTGTCGGAGGCCGCGCTCACGGCGGCACGCCAGCAGGCTCGCGACCTCTACGGCGCCGACTACGTCCCCGACGCACCTCGCCGATACGAGCGCAAGGTCAAGAACGCCCAGGAGGCGCACGAGGCCATCCGCCCAGCGGGTGACCGGTTCCGCACTCCGGCGCAGGTGGCCGGAGAGCTGCGTGGCGACGAGTTCGCGCTCTACGAGCTGATCTGGAAGCGCACCGTGGCCTCGCAGATGGCCGACGCCCGCGGCGCCACCGCCACCGTCAAGCTCGGCGGCACGCTCGACGACGGTCGCGTGGTCGAGTTCAGCGCCTCGGGCACGGTCATCACGTTCCGTGGCTTCCTTGCCGCCTACGAGGAGGGCCGGGACGTCGAGGAGGTGGCGCGCGCCGGCCTCCAGGAGGAGGAGCGCCGCCTGCCCAAGCTGGCCGAGGGCGTCCGCACCGCGGTCGTCCGCGCCGAGGCCGACGGACACGAGACCAGCCCGCCACCGCGCTACACCGAGGCAACACTCGTGAAGGCGATGGAGGAGAAGGGAATCGGCCGCCCGTCGACCTATGCCAGCACGGTCGGCACCATCCAGGACCGCGGCTACGTCCGCACCCGGGGCTCGGCGCTCATCCCGACCTGGCTGGCCTTCGCCGTGACCCGGCTGCTCGAGGAGCACTTCTCCGAGCTGGTCGACTACGACTTCACCGCGTCCATGGAGGAGGACCTCGACCGGATCGCGAACGGCGACGAGGGGCGTGCCGCCTGGCTGCGGCGCTTCTACTTCGGCTTGGGTGATGGCGGTTCGGGTGATCGCGGTTCGGGTGGCGGCGGTGCCGGCCTGCCGCAGGGCAACCAGGGGCTCAAGCAGCTCGTCGAGGACCTCGGCGAGATCGACGCCCGCGAGATCTCCACCATCCCGATCGGCGACGGGATCGTGGTGCGCGTCGGCCGCTACGGCCCCTACGTCGAGGAGACCGTGCCGCAGGGCGTCGACCCCACGACGGGTGAGATCTCCGAGGGAGCCTCGGGCACCCCTCGGCGGGCCACCGTCAACGACGACATCGCACCCGATGAGATGACACCGGCGAAGGCGCGCGAGCTGCTCGAGCAGGCGTCCGACGACGGCCGCGTGCTCGGCGAGGACCCGGCGACTGGTCGCGACATCGTCGCCAGGGCGGGGCGCTACGGCCCCTACGTCACCGAGGTGCTCCCTGACGACGCGGCCGAGGCCCCTGGTTCGACGAAGTCCAAGGGCAAGAACAAGGTCAAGCCGAGGACGGCCAGCCTGTTCGCGGACATGGACCTCGCGACCATCGACCTCGACGCCGCCCTCAAGCTGCTCAGCCTGCCCCGCGTGGTCGGGACGACGACCGAGGAGGACGGCACCACGGTCGAGATCACCGCCCAGAACGGGCGCTACGGCCCCTACCTCAAGAAGGGCACGGACTCGCGCTCGCTCACCACCGAGCAGCAGCTGTTCGACATCACCCTCGAGGAGGCGCTGGCGATCTACGCCCAGCCCAAGCAGCGCGGCCGCGCGGCGAGCGCCCCGCTCAAGGAGCTCGGCGACGACCCGGTGTCCGGCAAGCCGATGGTGGTCAAGGACGGCCGGTTCGGCCCGTACGTCACCGACGGCGAGACCAACGCGACCCTGCGCAAGGCCGACGACCCCGAGTCGATCACCCCCGAACGCGGGGCCGAGCTGCTCGCGGAGAAGCGCGCCAAGGGCCCGACGACGCGCAAGCGGGCCGCGCAGAAGACGACGAAGAAGGCGACAGCGAAGAAGGCGACGGCCAAGAAGACCACCACGCGCGCGGCCAAGAAGGCCTGACGCAGCGTGCCGATCGAGCCGACCACGGGCCGTGCGCTGTCCCTGCGCCTGGCCGAGGAGCAGTCGCAGCAGCGGCTGCCGTCGGTCACGGCCGGGCTGGTCCGCGACCGGGAGCTCGTGTGGTCGGACGCCGTGGGCACCCTCGACGGTCGCGCCGACGGACCGGCGGCGACCTCCGGCACGCAGTACCGCATCGGCTCCATCACCAAGACCTTCGTCGGGGTCGAGACCGTCCGGCTGCGTGACGAGGGCCGCCTCGAGCTGAACGACCCGATCTCCCGGCACCTGCCCGAGACGGGCGACAGCGCGTTCGGGCAGGTCACCGTCGCCCAGCTGCTCTCGCACACGTCGGGGCTGCCTGCCGAGACCAGCGGGCCGTGGTGGGAGCGCACCCAGGGAGGGGACTGGGCGGCGCTGCTCGGCACCCGCCCCCAGCTCCGGTTCCGACCCGGGGCGCGGTTCCACTACTCCAACATCGGGTATGCCGTGCTGGGCGCGCTCGTGGGCCGGCTGCGAAAGGTGCCGTGGGACGAGGCCGTGCGGACCACCCTGCTGGAGCCGCTCGGGATGGGGCGCACCACGACGCGCCCGGAGCAGCCTGCCGCGGCCGGCTGGGGCGTGCACCCGCGCGCCGACCTGCTGCACGTCGAGCCCGAGCACGACGCCGGGGCCATGGCGCCGGCCGGACAGCTGTGGTCCACGGTGGCGGACCTGCAGCGGTGGGCCGCCTTCCTGGCCGGCCGCACCGAGGGCCTCCTCGACCCGCAGAGCCTGGACGAGATGTGCCTGCCCATCGCGGTCAACGACACCCCCGGCGCGCCGTGGACCGGTGCGCACGGCCTCGGCTTCCAGGTCTGGAACGTTGGCGGCACCCGCTTCGCCGGGCACGGCGGCTCGATGCCCGGCTTCCTGGCCGGGCTGCGCGTCAACCGCGACACCGGCGACGGCTGCGTGGTCCTGGCCAACGCCACCTCCGGGATGTCGCCCACCCTCTCCGCCGACCTGCTGACCCTGCTGGCCGAGCGCGAGCCAGTGCTGCCCGAGCGGTGGACTGCGGACCCGACCCAGGCGCGCACCCTCGAGCTGGTGGGGGACTGGTACTGGGGGACGACGGCATACGAGCTGCGTCTTGCGCCGGAGGGGCACCTCGTCATCGGGGAGCCGGGGCAGGGCCGGGGCTCGCGGTTCCGGCCCACGGACGACGGCTGGGTCGGGTTGGACGGCTACCACGCGGGTGAGCCGCTGGTGGTCGTGCGCGCCCCGGACGGGCGGGTCAGCCACCTCGACCTGGGCTCGTTCCGGTTCACCCGGACGCCCTACGACCCGGCTGCCG
Organism: Pedococcus sp.; assembly: GCA_036278855.1. Lineage (GTDB taxonomy): Bacteria > Actinomycetota > Actinomycetes > Actinomycetales > Dermatophilaceae > Pedococcus. The sequence goes on along the minus strand of DASUKI010000083.1, from coordinate 8,222 downwards.
ACGTGCCCGGCGGGGTTCACCCGGCGCGCTGGCACTGAGCACGCGGAAAGCACTCCAAGTCCGCGCAAACGTGACATCCGCGTGATGTGCTCACGCGACATGTTCTGTCAGGGTTATGTGTCGAACCCGGCCATGTCCCCTCCCGCAGGGCGGCCCTAGGGTTCAGCAGGACCGCGGCGATCCTGACCGCCCCCGATCCGCACGAGGAGGTGCCGGTGCCCAGCGAGGCTGTGATGCTCCAGACCCGCTCCCTCACCAAGGAGTTCCGCGGGTTCCGGGCCGTCTCGGACGTCGACCTCGAGGTGCGCGACGGCACCGTGCACGCCCTCGTCGGACCCAACGGCGCCGGCAAGACCACGCTGTTCAACCTGCTCACCGGGTTCCTCGCGCCGACCTCCGGCCAGATCCTCTTCCACGGCGAGGACATCACCGGCCGCCAGCCGGAGCAGATCGCCCACCTCGGCATCGCCCGCTCGTTCCAGATCACCAGCCTGTTCGACCAGATGAGCGCCGTCGACCACGTCGAGCTCGCGCTCGCCTCGCCCACGGGGCTGGGCTACCGCTTCTGGCGCTCGAACAGCCAGATGCGCCAGTTCCGCGACCGCGCCATGGACCTGCTCGACCAGGTCGGGCTCGCCGACCGGTCCGGGGCAGCCGCCGGGTCGCTCGCCTACGGCCAGAAGCGGGCCCTCGAGCTCGCGCTCGCGCTGGCCCTCGACCCCCAGCTGCTGCTGCTCGACGAGCCGACCGCCGGCATGGGCCTGGAGGACGTCGACCGCACCATCGCGCTGGTGAAGAAGGTCAGTGCCGGCCGCACGGTCGTGTTCGTCGACCACAACATGCACGTGGTCGGCTCGCTCGCCGACACCGTCACCGTGCTGCAGTCCGGCCGGGTCCTCGCCGAAGGCCCGTACGAGCAGGTGCGGGGCGACGAGAAGGTCATCACCGCCTACCTCGGACAGGCGGGATGACGATGGCCGACCCGAAGACCAAGGACACCTCCACCCTCGAGATCTCCGGCCTGTCGGCGTGGTACGGCGAGGCGCGCGTGCTCACCGACGTGGACCTGCGCGTCGACCCCGGGGAGGTGGTCACCCTCGTGGGCCGCAACGGCGCCGGCAAGACGACCCTGCTGCGCTCGGTCATGGGCCTGCACCGCCACGTCGAGGGCACCGTCACCTGGCGCGGCGAGGACCTGCTCAAGGCCTCGGCGGACCGTCGGGCCAAGGCGGGCATCGGCTGGGTCCCCGACGACCGCGGCATCTACGCCACCCTGTCCGTCGCCGAGAACCTCGCCCTGCCGCCCGTCGTCGACAAGGACACGGCCTGGAGCCTCGAGCAGGTCTACGAGGAGTTCCCGGTGCTCAAGGAACGCCGCGACTTCCCCGGCACCAAGCTCTCTGGCGGCGAGCAGCAGATGCTGGCGATCGCGCGGGTCCTGCGGATGGGCTCGCGCCTGCTGTTGCTCGACGAGCCCAGCGAGGGGCTGGCCCCCGTCATCGTCCAGCGCATCGGCGAGATCATCCGCCAGATCAAGGCACAGGGCGTCTCGGTCCTGCTCGTCGAGCAGAACGTCAAGTTCGCCTCCACCGTCGCCGACCGTCACTACCTGCTCGCCCAGGGCAGGGTCGTGGAGTCGCTCGACAACGAGTCCTTCCAGTCCCGCACCACCGAGCTCCTCGAGTACCTCGGCGTGTAGGCCACCACCCACCCCGCCCACCGACACCCGCGGCCGCGACCCGGCACCCGGCAACCACAACAACACGCCACACCAACACCCCCAGGAGGGGACATGCAGCGCAAGAAGTCCTTGGCCTTCATGGCCACCGCGATCAGTGGCAGCCTGGTGCTCGCCGCGTGCGGTCAGGGAGGCCCCGGCGAGTCCGGCGGCAAGATCAGCGACGGCAAGGTCGTCCTCGGTCTGCTCAACGACCAGTCCGGCGTCTACAAGGACCTGTCCGGCCCGAACTCCAAGGTCGCGATCCAGCTGGCGATCGACGACTACAAGAAGAAGTTCGGCGACAAGGCCGTGGCCAAGGACATCGAGATCGTCATGGCCGACCACCAGAACAAGCCGGACATTGCCAACACCAAGGCCCAGGAGATGTACGACCGCGACAAGGCCGACATCATCCTCGACGTGCCGACCTCGTCGGCCGGCCTCGCCGTCGCCACCCAGGCCAAGGCGAAGAAGAAGCTCTACATCAACATCGGCGCAGGCACGACCGCGCTGACCGGTGCGCAGTGCAACAAGTACACCTTCCACTGGGCCTACGACACCGCGATGCTCGCCGCGGGCACCGCCAAGGCGGTCGTCGACGGCGGCGGCAAGACGTGGTCGATCGTCTACCCCGACTACGCCTTCGGCCAGGACATGAACAAGTCGTTCTCCGCGGCCGTGCAGAAGGCCGGCGGCACGGTGCAGCAGTCGATCGCGACGCCGTTCCCCAACGACAACTTCGCGACCTTCATCACCAAGGCGGAGTCGACCCACCCCGACGTCATCGGCACGATGGCCGCCGGTGGTGACCTGGTCAACTTCGTCAAGCAGTACAACCAGGCCGGGCTGCAGGGCAAGACGCAGCTCGCCGTCGGCCTGATGTTCATCACCGACATCCACTCGCTGGGTGTCGACCAGTTCCAGGGCACCCAGTTCACCGATGCCTGGTACTGGAACTTCGACGACCAGAACCGCGCGTGGGCCGACCGCTTCAAGGAGAAGACCGGCACCCGTCCGTCGTTCGCGCACGCCGGCAACTACTCGGCCGCACTCAACTACCTCGAGGCGGTCCAGGCGGCCGGCACCGATGACGCCGACGCCGTCGTCAAGCAGCTCGAGGGCAAGAAGATCAACGACGTGTTCCTGCGCAACGGCGAGGTCCGCGCGGCGGACCACAACGTCCAGCACGACGTCTACCTCGCCGAGGTCAAGAGCAAGGCCGAGGTCAAGGAGGACTGGGACTACGAGAAGATCGTCAAGACGATCCCGGCCGCCGACGCCTATGCGGCACCGGACGGCTCCTGCAAGATGTGACCTCCGGTCACCACTGACGGAGGTATGCCGCCCGCTCGCCCGGGCGGGCGGCATACCTCCTGCTCCACTCACCGAGACAGACGAAAAGCCAACTCACGAGCGGAAAAGCGACGCATGACCGCCTTCATCCAGTACACGCTCCAAGGCCTGGCGGCCGGAGGCTTCTACGCACTCGCCGCGCTGGGCCTGGCCGTGATCTTCGGCGTGCTGGGCGTCGTGAACTTCAGCCACGGCGCCTGCTACATGCTGGGCGCGATGGTGTCGGCGCTGCTGCTCAAGAACTTCGACCTGGGGTTCTGGCCGGCGCTGCTGATCGTGCCGGTGATCCTGTTCATCTTCGGGGTGCTCCTCGAGCGGCTGTTCGTCCGGTGGCTGCTCAAGCTGGACCCGCTCTACAACTTCCTGCTCACCTTCGGGATCGCCCTGTTCACCGTCGACCTGCTCAAGCGGCGGTACGGCGTCTCCTCGCTGCCCTACGAGGTGCCGGCAGGTCTGAAGGGCCGGCTGTCGCTGGGCAGCGTCGACCTGTCGACCTACCAGCTGTTCGCCGCGGCCTTCTCGGTGGTCGTGTGCCTCGTCGTGTGGCTGGTGCTCGCCAGGACGCGGGTCGGCATGATCGTGCGCGCCGCCACCGAGGACGCCGAGCGGTCACGTGCCCTGGGCATCAACGTCGCCCGGTGGGTGACCCCGGTGTTCGGCTTCGGCATAGCGCTCGCGGGGCTGTCCGGGGTGCTCGCGGCGCCCTACCGCGCCATCAACGCCGACATGGGCAGCAACTTCGTCATCATCCTGTTCGCGATCGTCGTCATCGGCGGGCTGGGGTCGATCCTCGGTGCCGTGGTGGCGGGGTTCCTCGTCGGGCTCGTGGAGGCGTACGGGCAGGGCTACGTCGGGCAGCTGTCGCAGGTGCTGATCTTCGTGCTCATGGCCCTGGTGGTGCTGGTCCGGCCCTCCGGCCTGTTCGGCCGTGAGGAGGCGTCGGCATGAGCTCCCAGCTGACCTCGAAGGTCGCCGTCGAGCTGCCGAGTGGCCCGTCCGTCCTCGCCCGGCGGCCGGTGCTGAGGTGGGGCATGCTGGCCATCGGCCTGGTCGTCGTGCTCGCGCTGCCGTGGTTCATCTACCCGCCCGTCGCGATGGACATCGCGGCGTGGGCGCTGTTCGCCATCTCGGTGGACCTGCTGCTCGGGTACACCGGACTGCTGTCGTTCGGGCACGCGGCCTTCTGGGGCACCTCGGCCTATGCCACCGGCCTGATTGCGATCCATGCGGGGCTGCCGTTCCCGTTGGCGGTCGTGGGAGGCGCGCTCGCCGCGATGGTGCTCGCCGTGCCCATCGGGTACCTGTCGGTGCGCCGCACCGGCATCTACTTCGCCATGGTGACCCTGGCCTTCGCACAGATGGTCTACTTCGTCGCCAACCAGTGGCGCTCGGTGACCGGCGGTGAGAACGGCCTGCAGGGGATCCCCAAGTCCTTCTTCGGTATCGAGCTCGTGGAGACGGAGTCGTTCTACTTCTACTACGCCGCTGTCCCCATCATCCTAATCGGCATCTTCATCGCCTGGCGCGTGGTCAACAGCCCGTTCGGCCGGGTGCTCGTCGCGATCCGCGACAACCCCGCCCGGGCCAGGGCGCTCGGCTACGACGTCGAGCGGTACAAGATCATGGTGTTCGTCCTGTCTGCCGGGCTGGCCGGGCTGGCCGGCGGGGTGTTCTCCATCAGTCACGGGTTCGCCTCGCTCCAGGAGCTCAACTGGACCACGTCCGGCAAGGTCGTGCTCATCACGGTCCTCGGCGGCATCGGGACGCTGTGGGGTGGCCCCGTGGGTGCGGCGCTGGTGGTGCTGCTGGAGGACAAGCTGGCGTCCTCGGGCTTCGAGGGCGTCGGCATCATCACCGGTGCGATCTTCGTGGCCGTGGTGCTGGCCTTCCGCCACGGCATCTGGGGGACCGCGCGCAACGCGGTCAACGCGCAGCTGCGCAAGCGCCGCCAGACCCGATCCTCCTGAGGACCAGTCAGCCCTTTGGCAGCGCCGCCGCGTCGCTTCGGTACTGCACGGCGTGGTCGAGCAGCTCGGGCTTGCCCAGATCCTCGGCCATGCGGTCACTGAAGTCGGCCAGCTCGAGAAGACGGTCGTGAAGGACCCGGGAGAGCTCGTGCGGCGAGGCGTCGGTGCCGTACTCGCGCAGGAGCAGGTCGAGCCGCTGCCGGCGCTCGTCCGCGGTGAAGCCGTCGCCCTCGTCGAGGGTGGTCATGGGCACGATCCGGTAGGCGAGGTAGGCGAGGTCCCAGAGGCGTGGGCCCGGTGAGGCAAAGTCCCAGTCGATGACCCCGACTGCCATCCCGTCGTCGAATACGAGGTTGTAGGTGGCGAAGTCGTTGTGGCACACCACCTCCTGTGGTTCATGGATCGGGGACCGCCACGGCCCGGCACGGCCCGCCGCGGTCGAGGCGTCGTGGATCCGGCGCAGGAGGCGCGCGCTGCTGACCAGGGCTTTGTCGTGCCAGAGCCACGCGGGCAGCGGCCAGCTCGGCACCGTCCCGGGGACGAAGCTGAGCACCTCGCGACCGTCGTCGGTCCGGCCATGAACCCTCGGGACGCCCTGGACCCCATGGCGTTCGAGGTGGTCGAGCAGGCGGTGGACCGCCGGGGTCCAGTCGCCTGCCTCGCGCACGACGGTGTCGCCGACCCTGACGACCACGCCCATGTTGCCGCCGACGAGCACCTCGGGATCGTTGTCCGCCATGGCGCCAGCGTACGGAGAAGGCGCCCCGCGCCTTGAGGGCCGGCGGGAATTCCTTTGCCACGCGGCATACGGCACTCCTAGCCTGACCACGGTGAGCCTCCACCTCGACGCAGTCACCTTCGACGCAGGCGACCCCGACCGGCTCGCCCGGTTCTGGGGAGGAGTCCTGGGTTGGGAGCCGGCGGACGACCCCGAGGGGGCAGTCGCCCTCGCAGGCAGCGCCGAGGCCGGCTTCGGCCTCCGGTTCCGCCCGACCGGCGAGCCCAAGGCGCTCCAGAACCGGATCCACTTCGACCTCACCAGTGCTTCGGCCGAGGAGATGCAGGAGACGGTGGCACGGGCCCTGAGCCTGGGGGCGAGCCACCTCGACATCGGTCAGCGCCCGGAGGAGGGGCACGTCGTGCTCGCCGACCCGGACGGCAACGAGTTCTGCGTCCTCCCGCCCGGCAACAGCTTCCTGGCCGGGTGCGGGTTCGTGGGAGCGGTCAACTGCGACGGCTCGCAGGAGGTCGGGTATTTCTGGAGCGAGGCGCTCGGCTGGCCGCTGGTGTGGGACCAGGACGAGGAGACCGCGATCCAGGCGCCGCGAGGCGGTCCGAAGATGGCCTGGGGCGGTCCGCCGCTCATGCCCAAGCCGCCCAAGAACCGGCTCCACCTCGACCTGGCCACCCCTGAAGGCGGCGACCAGCGGGGAGAGGTGGAACGCCTCCTGTCACTGGGGGCGAAGCGCATCGACATCGGTCAGGGCGAGGTGAGCTGGGCCGTGATGGTCGACCCCGACGGCAACGAGTTCTGCGTGCGTGACTGGCGTCGGTAGGGGTGTCACCTGGCGCGGGTGACCAGCCGCTCCACGCCGTCGAGGATCGTCCGCAGCCCGAACTCGAGCTCGGTCGCGAAGAAGTCGTCGTCCTCGTCGGGCGACATCGCCTCACCCGCGCCAGCGAGCAGCAGCGGGAAGCGGGCGGGGTCGGCGAGGGAGTAGAGGTTCTCTGGATAGCTGTCGGTCCCACCCAGGGTCCTTCCACCGGCGGACAGGAAGCCCAGCTGCAGCGACTGCCGGATGTGCTGCTGGACGAAACCGTCGATCAGCAGCAGTGACGAGAACCGTTGCTGGGCAGTCAGGTTGGTGTGCTGGAAGGCCTGTAGCCCGCATTCGGTCCACCCGGCGGTGTTCGGCGTCGCAGGTGGTTCCTTGAGCGGTACCGTGACGCTCCACGGGTGCTCCAGCCGCCGCGCCGCGATCGCACGGGCCCAGCGCTCCAGGCGTCCCCGCCACGCGCCGCGGGCGGTGACCGACATGTCGGGTGGGCCGTACGCCGTGTCGAGCATCACGGCACACAGGTCGTCCTTGGAGTTCACGTATCGGTACAGGGACATCGTCGTCACCCCGAGCATCTGGGCCACCGCCTTCATCGACACGCCGTCGAGGCCGTCCCGGTCTGCGACGGCCACCGCGGCCATCCCGATCTGCTGGATGGTCAGGCCCGGCTTTGGGCCGCGTCGCCCGGCGCGCTCGACCCCCCACATCAGCTGCAGGTAGCGGGGGATGGTGGCTTGGTCCGTGGTCACGGCACCAGTCTGGACTAAATGCTTGCCGGATACACACTTATCCGTCTATCTTTCCGTGTGTCAGATAAACACTATGTTAGATACACAGAAAGGCTCGACCATGACCGACCACCGTGCGGGACGCCGTGAGTGGACCGCCCTCGCCGTGCTCTGCCTGCCACTGCTCGTCGCATCGATGGACGTCTCGGTGCTGTTCTTCGCCGTCCCGTTCATCGCCCGCGACCTTGACCCGAGCGCCACCGGGATGCTCTGGATCTTCGACATCTACGGCTTCGTCCTCGCAGGCCTGCTGCTGACGATGGGGTCGATCGGGGATCGGATCGGTCGCCGCCGGCTGCTCCTGCTCGGCGCCGCGACCTTCTCGGCCGCCTCGGTCGTCGCGGCCTACAGCACCAGTGCAGCGATGCTCATCGGCGCTCGAGCCCTCCTCGGGATCGGTGGCGCCACGCTCATGCCCAGCACCTTGGCGCTGATCCGCAACCTGTTCCCCGACGAGGGCGACCGCGGCAAGGCGATCGCCGTGTGGAGCGCCGTGATGTCCAGTGGGGTCGGGCTCGGGCCAGTTCTCGGCGGGATGCTGCTGGAGAACTTCTGGTGGGGATCGGTGTTCCTCATCAACGTGCCGGTCATGGCGGCGTTGCTCATCGTCGGACCGTTCCTGCTCCCGGAGTTCCGGGCAGCCCAGCGCCGCCCCTTCGACCTTCCGAGCGCTGCCCTTTCGCTGGCCGCCGTGCTTCCGTTCATCTACGCCATCAAGTCCACTGCCACCGACGGCTGGTCGCCGCTCGCGAGCGCGCTCGGTGTGGTCGGCCTCGTCCTCGGTGCTGTCTTCGTCCACCGCCAGCGCACCATCGCGCACCCGATGGTGGACCCA
>DASUKI010000082.1:0-4124 GCA_036278855.1 Pedococcus sp. | reverse complement strand
AGGAAGCCCATGTCGGCCATGTGGTCCGCCTCGTCGAGGACAGCCACCTCGATCTCGCCGAGTTGGACGGCCTCGCGCTCGATGAGGTCCTTGAGCCGGCCCGGGGTGGCGATGAGGACCTCGACGCCACGGTTGAGGGCGGCGATCTGCGTCGTGTAGGAAAGCCCGCCCGCCACCAGCTTGTGCCGCAGGCCGAGGACGTGCACGAGCGGCTCGAGGGCGTCGGACACCTGCATGGCCAGCTCACGGGTGGGGACCAGGACGAGCGCCCGGGGTCGGCGCGGAGCGGCCTTCACCCCGTCGGCCAGCCGGGTCAGCAGGGGCAGCCCGAAGGCCAGCGTCTTGCCCGAGCCGGTCTGGCCGCGGCCGAGGACGTCTCGACCGGCCAGCGCGTCCGGGATGGTGGCTGCCTGGATCGGGAACGGGGCGGCGATGCCGTCGCGGGCGAGCCGCTCGACCAGCCGCTCGGACAGGCCGAGAGCAGCGAAGCCGTTGTCGGCAGCCACGCTGACCGGCCCGTCGACGCCCTTGCGGGTGGCCTTGGTCCAGGTGTCGGCCTCGATGCGCTGCGCCTCGGCGTCAACGTGCTCGTGCCTGGCGCGCTCGTCGCGGTCGAAGCGGCGGGGGGCGCGCTCGTCACGTGAGAAGTCCCGACGGGCGGGGCGCTCGTCGCGGTCGAAGCGACGCGGCGCGCGGTCGTCGCGGTCGAAACGCTTCGCAGGACGGTCGTCGCGGTCGAAGCGGCGGGGGGCGCGCTCGTCCCGCTCGAAACGTCGGGGGCCACGGTCGTCCCGGTCGGTGCGGCGCGGCGCGCGGTCGTCACGCGAGACATCACGACGGGCGGGGCGGTCGTCGCGCTCGAACCGCTTCGCCGGCCGGTCGTCGCGGTCGAACCGCTTCGCGGGGCGGTCGTCGCGCTCGAACCGCTTCGCCGGGCGGTCGTCGCGGTCGAACCGCTTCGCGGGCCGGTCGTCGCGCGAGAACTCACGACTCGCGGGGCGGTCGTCGCGGTCGAAGCGACGCGAGCCGCGCTCGTCGTCGCGAGCCGACCGCGCGGCATACCCCTGCTTCGTCGGGGCGGCGGACTGACCGCGATGGGCCTTCTTGGGGCCCTTCTTCGCGGCAGCCTTCTGGTCGGCGGTCCAGCGCGCCTTCTTGGGCGCAGCAGATCGCAGGTTCTTGGGCACAGGTACTCAGCTCACTTCAGGTACTCGAGGTAGACACGTCTCGAGCCACCTGGCGAGGGCAACCATGGAAGACGAGCCTCAGGCCACAGGGGCCCGGTGGACCGGATCGACGGTTGTCACCCGGTTGGCACCAGTCGGAGTCGGAATGCGTGGTGGCTGCTCTGCCACCATTTGGCGCTGCCAGCGCCACCGATCTGGTCCACCAAAGTCTACCAGCGGCGCCGCGCCCTCCCGACCACCACGAGGGTGACCCCGAGCACGACACCGGACAGGTCGGCCACGGCGTCCCAGACGTCACCCGAACGGTTCGGGAGCACGAAGTGCTGGACCAGCTCGCTCACCGGGGCGTGCAGCGCGATGAGCCCGACGACCCAGGACGGCCGCAGCCCCGCCACCAGCCCGGCGACCGTCGGCAGGAGGAAGAGCAGCACGTGCACCACCTTGTCCGTCCACGTCACCGGACCCTGCACGTCCACCCGCGGCCAGTAGACGGCCAGGAGCTGGACGACGACGAGCCCGACGAAGGCCACCCGCCACGCGCGCCTGGTGCGCCGCCGCGGGGCAGCCTCGGTCGAGCCGCGGGGCGCGGTCGTCCGGCCGGGAGTGGTCACCCTCAGCCGATCAGCTCGGGCTCGTCGGCGGCGCGCGACGGTGTCACCGGCTCTGGCGTGGTGCCGAGCGCCGCCGCCTTGACCGCCGCGGCGACGACCGTGGAGACCTCGGGGTGGAAGACGCTGGGCACGATGTAGGCGGCGTTGAGCTCGTCGGGGTGGACCACCTCGGACAGCGCCTTCGCGGCCGCGAGCATGACGTCCTCGTCGATCGAGGTCGACGCGGCGTCGAGCAGCCCGCGGAACACCCCGGGGAAGACCAGCACGTTGTTGATCTGGTTGGCGAAGTCCGAGCGACCGGTCGCCACGACGGCCGCGTGCTGGGCGGCGGCCGTCGGGTCGACCTCGGGCTCGGGGTTGGCCATGGCGAACACGATGGCGTCGGTGTTCATGGTCGCGATGTCGTCACCGGTCAGCAGGTTCGGGGCGGAGACACCGATGAACACGTCTGCCCCGGCGATCGCCTCCTTGAGCGTGCCGTTGAGTCCTCGGGAGTTCGTGTGCTCGGCGGTCCACCGCAGCGCCGTCTGCGGCCCCGAGGCGATGTCCTCGCGGTCGCGGTGGACGATGCCGCCCGCGTCCGCGACCACCACGTCGCGTGCGCCTGCCTTGAGCAGCAGCTTGAGGATCGCGGTGCCCGCGGCGCCCGCCCCGGACATCACGACCTTGCAGTCCGCGAGCTCCTTGCCGACCACGCGGAGCGCGTTGCGCAGGGCTGCGAGCGTCACGATGGCCGTGCCGTGCTGGTCGTCGTGGAAGACCGGGATGTCGAGCTCCTCGCGCAGCCGGGCCTCGATCTCGAAGCAGCGCGGCGCCGAGATGTCCTCGAGGTTGATCCCGGCGAAGACCGGCGCGATCGCCTTCACGGTCCGGATGATCTCCTCGGTGTCCTGGGTGTCGAGGCAGATCGGGAAGGCGTCGATGTCGGCGAACCGCTTGAACAGCGCCGCCTTGCCCTCCATCACGGGCAGCGCGCCGAGCGGGCCGATGTTGCCCAGGCCGAGCACGGCTGAGCCATCGGTGACGACCGCGACCGTGTTGCGCTTGATGGTGAGCCGGCGCGCGTCCTCCGGGTTCTCCGCGATGGCCATGCACACCCGCGCCACCCCGGGGGTGTAGATCAGCGACAGGTCGTCGCGGTTGCGGATCGGCACCTTGGACTCGATCTTGAGCTTGCCCCCGAGGTGAGCCAGGAAGGTGCGGTCGGAGACCTTGTCGATCTCCACGCCGTGCACACCGCGCATCGCGGCGACGATCTCGTCGGCGTGCGCCGTGTCCCTGGCAGCCGCCGTGACGTCGACCCGCAGCCGGGCTGGACCGGAGGCGGTCACGTCGAGGCCGGTCACGATCCCGCCGTTCGCCTCGATCACCCCGGTGAGCTCGGAGACCGCGGTGGCGCGGGCCGGCAGGGTGAGCCGGACAGTGATGGAGTTGGACACGGAGGGCACGGCGGTCATGACCGGCATTCTCCCGTTTACCTGCCCGTACGCCGAATGCGGGTCCGATATATGTGGCTGGCCGCTCACCCGGGCGTCAGCCGGTCGGGCGGTCCCGGCGGCGCACCGACAGCTGGACCCGGCGAGCGAACAGCTGCTGTCCGTCCACCGCCAGCCGGCCGCACAGCCCGGCCAGCGGCACCTCCACGAGCAGCGCCATGCCCAGTGCCACCCAGCGCTCGTTGACCGTCGAGGCGGTGACCGTGTCGAACCAGCCGTCGACGAGGAGCATCGCCGCCGTGCCGCCGGCCAGCGGCGGCAGCCAGCTCGAGGTGCGTACCGCCGCCCATCCCGTCAGCGCGAGCGCCACGAGGAGCCCGACGTCGAACCCGGTCCAGGCGAGGTCGTAGTGGGCCGCCTGGTGTGTGGATGGCAGGGTCACCGCGAGGTATGCCGTCCACGGGGCCATCAGCACCGCGAGCGTGGCGAAGACCCAGCCGAGGGTCACGACGCTGCGAGCTGGGCCCTGCTTCACGCCGGCCGACTCACGCTGGTTGGTCCGCCGTGGTCAGGTCCACCGTGGTGAGGTCGGCCTTGAGGAGGTACCGCTCGTGCTCGATCTCCTTGCCCCAGTAGACGGCGTCGCCCAGCTGGACGACCACCGGCTCCCCGACCACCTCACGGACCACCTGTGCGAGCTCCTCCGATGGCACGCCGGCCCGCCACGGCAGGTCCGGCTCCTCACCAGCCGCCTCCAGGCCCCAGCGCCCCTCGACGAGGACCATCCGGCCGCCCGGGCGCAGCAGCGCCACCCAGCGCCGCAGCGCCTCGGTCGGGTTCGGCAGGGTCCACAGGATGTGCCGGGCGAGGACCACGTCGAACGTTCCGGG
>DASUKI010000081.1:0-9868 GCA_036278855.1 Pedococcus sp. | reverse complement strand
GGCTGCCGCAGCCAGCACCACCACGACAGGGAGGTATGCCGCCGCGGAGCCGGCCAGGCGGGCGACCTGCGCCGCGTCGTCGAGGGACCATGCGGCAGACAGGGAGAGCGCGGCCGTGCCGGCCAGCCCGACGACCGCGAGGCCAAGGACCAGGGCGGCGACCTGGGCGGCCAGCCATCGGGACCTGCTGGTCGTGCCGGACAGGGTCACCTCGAGCCGCTCGCCGGCCTCCTCGCCGTGCATGGACCCGACCCACTGCAGGGTGTACGCGGCGGCGACCAGGGTGAGGAGCAGCAGGTCGAGGCGGATGAGGACGTCCGCACCGGTCGCACCGGCCCCACCGAGCCCGCGCCGAAGCGCGGCGTTGTCGCCGATCGCCCCGGCCGCCTGTTTGGTCAACGCACCGAACATGCCGCTGACCAGCACCGCGACGGCCGTCCAGCCCAGCAGCGAGCCCCGGCCGAGCCGCAGCGCCAGTCCGAGCGGGTGCCGGAGCGCACTGCCGGCTCGTGGCTCGAGTGGTCGCTGTGACACGAGGGCACTGCCCACGTCACGACGTCTGGCCGTGACCACCGCAACGGCTACGGCGCCGCCTGCCACAGCGAGCGGGAGCAGCAGCGGCCACCAGCGTCGGTCACCGAAGGCCTGGGTCTTCTCGGCCCAGCCCAGCGGCGACAGCCAGGTCACCCACGTGTCCAGGGCGTCACCTGCGCCGCGCACGAGGTAGGCCAGCGCGAGGGCACCGAGCCCAGCGGCATACACACCTCTGGCATGGGAGACGGCTTGGGCGGCGAGCGCCGCGACGCCGGCGAAGCACAGCGCGAGGGCGCCGAGCGAGGCGGCGTAGAGGACGGCGGCGGCCGCCGGGATGCCCACCGCGACGAGGCAGGCGGCAAACGCCGCGGAGGTGAGGAGGGTGGTGGCGGCAACGGTGCCTGCCGCGGACGCGACCGGTGCGGCGCGACCGATGCGGCCGGCGGCGAGCAGGTCGAGGCGCCCGCTCTCCTCCTCCCGCCGCGTCAGCCGGGCCATCAGGCTGATCCCCATGAGGGGCAGGGCGAACGCGGCGATGAACCCGAACTCGTTGGCGATGACGCCGCCGAGGCTGTCGAGCCCGGCGACGCGGCCGTTGATCGCGACCAGTGCGTCGCCCGACCCGACCGCCTCGGCGTACTCGTGGATCTTCGCCGGGGTGTCGTAGGAGCCGTGGATCGCGAACGCGGTGCCGCCGAGCATCGCGGCGAGGCCGACCACCCAGCCTGTCAACGCCTTCCACGAGGTGCGTCGCTGGATCGTGCCCATCGTGCGGGCTCCGGCGAGCGCGGTCATGACGCGAGGGCGGGGGTGTCGGAGTAGGCCCTGAGGAACAGCTCGTCGAGGCTCGGCGGGGCGGCCGTCATCGTGACGATGCCCGCGGCGTGCAGCCGTCCGACGGCGTCGTCGAGCTGCTCCGTGTCGACGCTGAACCTGGTGTGGATCCGGCCCTGCGACCCCTCGTGGGTCAGGTCGTGGACGCCGGTGACCACGTCGAGGTCCGGTGCTGAGCAGGTGACGGCCTGCACCGTGGTGCGGGTCCGCTGCCGCAGCTCGGCGAGGGTGCCGGTGCTGACGGTGCGTCCCTTGCGGATGATGGTCAGCCGGTCGGCCAGCGCCTCGACCTCGCTGAGGATGTGGCTGGAGAGCAGCACCGTGCAGCCCTCCGCGCGGCGCTCGCGGACGCAGTCCTGGAAGACCTGCTCCATGAGTGGGTCGAGCCCCGAGGTCGGCTCGTCGAGGACCAGCAGGTCGACGTCGGCGGCGAGTGCCGCGACGAGGGCGACCTTCTGGCGGTTGCCCTTGGAGTAGTCGGCCGCCCGTCGCGTCGGGTCCAGGTCGAACCGCTCGACGAGCCGGTCGCGGCGCTCGGCCCGCAGGCCTCCGTGCGCCTGGCCGAGCAGGTCGATGTTCTGGCCTCCGGACAGGCCGCGCCACAGGCTCACGTCGCCCGGCACGTAGGCGAGCCGGGCGTGCAGGCGCGGTGCGTCGTGCCACGGGTCCGCGCCGAACAGGGTCACCTCGCCCGCACTCTTGCGGGCCAGCCCGAGCAGGATCCGGATGGTGGTGGACTTGCCGGCGCCGTTGGGCCCGAGGAAGCCGTGGACCTCCCCGGGCTCGACCCTCAGGTCCAGTCCGTCCAGGGCGGCGATGTGGCCGTAGTTCTTGCGCAGGCTGACTGCCTCGATCACTGTTCTTCTCCCATCCAGACTCCTTGTGCATAGACGGAGGTCACCTCGGCCCCCCACCGCTGGACCCCTTCCGGGTCGAGCGGGTCGAAACCGAGCGCCTCGTGGATGCGGTCGCGCAGGAGCACGACCGCGAGGTCGTTGGCGAGCAGGAACGCCGCGCGGACGTCGGGGTCCCGGCTCGGCCTGGCCAGGCCCTGTGCGTCGAGGGCCGCCATCAGCTGTCGTGAGCCCTCCAACCAGCGACTGAACAGTGCCGAACCGGCAGGGTCGCCGGACACGAGCAGGCGACGCAGGTAGGCCGGCAGCGGCGAGTCGCGGGGGAAGGCCTGGGCGAACGCCGCCGACAGCGAGGCACTGTCACCGCTCGTCATCGAGGCGAGCACCTCGTCGCGACCGCCGACCTCCAGGATCTCGTCGAAGGTGCCCGCCACGTACTCGTCGACGGCCTGGCGCAGCCCGGCCTTGCTGCCGAAGTGGTGGAGCACCAGGGCGGGGGAGACGTTGGCGGCGGCTGCGATCTGTCGCACGGTGACGGCGTCGGGCCCCCGGTCGGCGAACAGCCGTAGTGCGGCGTTGCGGATGCTGGCCCGGGCGGTGAGGTCAGGTTGATCGGCTGATCGCATGTTCAGCATGCTAAACACATGTTCAGCCTAGCGCAAGTGCCCACCCTCGGTCGACGCCGACTCGCCGGGGAAGCCCGGCGCGTTTACATCGAATCGGGGAGACCACGGTGACCGTCCGGCATACGGCTGGTCCGTCTCGCCCCTCGAGCCCCCGATAAACTGACGCGGCCGCACCCACCGCACCACGTCCGGGAGTCCCACCGTGCCGATCGTCGTCCAGAAGTACGGCGGCTCCTCGCTCGCCGACGCGGCCGCCATCAAGCGGGTGGCCCGGCGGATCATCGAGGCCAAGAAGGCGGGCAACGACGTCTGCGTCGCCGTGTCGGCGATGGGCGACACCACCGACGAGCTGCACGACCTGGCCAACGACGTCAGCCCGCAACCGCCGCCCCGCGAGATGGACATGCTGCTCACGGCGGGTGAGCGGATCTCGATGGCGCTGGTGGCCATGGCGATCGCCGACCTCGGCTACTCCGTGCGCAGCTTCACCGGCAGCCAGGCCGGCGTGATCACCGACGCGACCCACGGCAAGGCCCGCATCATCGACGTGACGCCGGGGCGGGTCACCGACGCCCTCGACAAGGGGCACATCGTCATCGTCGCCGGGTTCCAGGGCGTCAGTGGCGACACCAAGGAGATCACCACCCTCGGGCGCGGCGGCACCGACACCACCGCGGTGGCTCTCGCGGCCGCCCTGCACGCCGACGTGTGCGAGATCTACACCGACGTCGACGGCATCTTCACGGCGGACCCGCGGATCGTGCCCACGGCGCGCAAGATCACCCGCATCTCGGGCGAGGAGATGCTCGAGCTCGCCGCGTCCGGGTCCAAGGTGCTGCACCTGCGCAGCGTGGAGTACGCCCGACGGTTCGACATCCCCATCCACGTCCGCAGCTCCTTCTCAGCGAAGGAGGGCACGATCGTCACGGACCAGCCAGTCGAAGGAGACCCCGTGGAAGCCCCCATCATCGCCGGCGTGGCCCACGACCGCGGCGAGGCCAAGATCACCGTCGTGGGCGTGCCGGACCACCCCGGCATGGCGGCCGCGATCTTCCGGACCTGCGCCGATGCAGCGATCAACATCGACATGATCGTCCAGAACGTCTCCGCCACCGACACGGGGCTGACCGACATCTCCTTCACGCTCCCCAAGACCGACGGTCGCACCGGCGTGGAGGCCCTGCGCACGGTCCAGGACTCGGTGGGGTTCGCCTCGATCCAGTACGACGACCAGATCGGCAAGCTCTCGCTCGTCGGCGCCGGGATGCGCTCGCACCCGGGCGTCTCGGCCACCTTCTTCAAGGCGCTCGCGGACTCCGGGGTCAACATCGAGATGATCTCCACCTCCGAGATCCGCATCTCCGTGGTCACCCGCGCCGACGTCCTCGACGACGCGGTGCGCGCGGTGCACACCGCCTTCGGGCTGGACTCCGCGGATGGTGAGGCCGTGGTCTACGGGGGCACCGGCCGGTGACCTCGCTCGCGTCGCGTGGCCCGCGGCCGACGCTCGCGCTCGTCGGTGCCACCGGTGCCGTGGGCTCGGTGACACAGCAGGTGCTCGGGATGCGGGCCGACATCTGGGGCGAGGTCAGGGCTGCAGCAGCCCCCGAGGACGTCGGCGCGCAGCTCGTCGTGTGCGGCCGCGAGGTCGTGGTGCAGGCGCTGACGGCGGAGTTCTTCGACGGTGTCGACATCGCGCTGGTGGACCTGCCGCCAGGGGTCGCCGGCGAGTGGGCGCCGGTCGCGGCCGCCCGCGGCGCGGTCGTCATCGACAACAGCTCGGCGCTGCGCAACGACCCCGACGTGCCACTGGTCGTCCCCGAGGTGAACCCGGGCGCGATCCACCACCGGCCGAAGGGCATCATCGCCAACCCGAGCGCGACGACCCTGACCATGATCGACGCCCTGGGCGTGCTCCACGCCGGCTGGGAGCTCACCGAGCTCGTGGTGGCCTCCTACCAAGCGGCCTCGGGCGCCGGGCGGGTCGGCATGGCCCGTCTCCACGACGAGCTCGAGGTCGTCGCCGGACACCGTGAGCTCGGGCACCAGGCCGGCGACGTGCGCCG
Source organism: Pedococcus sp. (assembly GCA_036278855.1). GTDB lineage: Bacteria > Actinomycetota > Actinomycetes > Actinomycetales > Dermatophilaceae > Pedococcus. Next base: position 4,954 of record DASUKI010000081.1, on the reverse strand, counting down.
GCTCATCGAGGGGGAGCTCGGTGAGGTCTCGCCGTTCCCGGCACCCTTGGCGCTCAACGTGATCCCATGGATCGGAGAGCCCGCAGGCGACGGCTGGACCACCGAGGAGCTCAAGATCCGCGACGAGACGCGCAAGGTGCTCGGACTGCCCGCGCTCAAGGTGTCGGCCACCTGTGTCCGGGTCCCCGTCCTCACCAGCCACTCGGTGTCCGTGCACGCGACCTTCGCGCGCCGCATCGACCTCGACGAGGCGCGTCAGGCCCTCGTCGAGGCGCCGGCCGTCGTGGTGCTCGACGACCCCGAGAGCCTGGAGTTCCCCACCCCGACCGACGCGGTGGGCAGCGACCCCCGCTTCGCCGGACGGCTGCGCCAGGCGCTGGACTTCCCGAACACCCTCGACTTCTTCATCTGCGGTGACAACCTGCGCAAGGGCGCGGCCCTCAACATGGTGCAGGTGGCCGAGCTGGTCGCGAAGGACCTCGTCACCGCCACCTGACTTCATCAGACCCCAAGTCTGTGCACAGAGCCTTGGCGTTCCGCGCGTAGAGCCGCTGTCTGCGCAGTGGTCGCAGGTTCTGTGCACAGAGCCTGCGCCGCCGTCGCCCCTCAGCCGCGGTCGACCTTCGCCCTGAGGCCGTCCTTGGTCGCGGTCAGGCGCAGCGTGCCATCGGTCGGCAGGTCGACGCGGGCGCAGCCGCCGATCCGGTCCACCTGCGCCAGCGCCACCACGCGGCAGACGATGCGCACGCCGCTGACCTCGAGGCGGAACTGGCCGTCCTCGTCCACCTGGACGAGCGCGCCCCCAGCCTGGGCGACGTCACCATGGCGCACCGGGTTGTCGAGGTAGGCCAGCTCCGCCGCCGACGGCGGGTCCATCCCGGTCAGGCCCCACCAGGCCCGTGCCGAGTCCTCGTCCAGGACCGCCACCCAGTCGCCGGCAAGCGCGTGGTCCTTGCCGCTGGTGCTCGAGCGGACCTCGCCGTCGATGCCGTCCGGCCCACCGCACGCGCCCAGCACGAGGGTGGCCGCGAGGAACCCGGCAAGCGCGCCGGCAAGCCCACGGGCGAGCCTGCCGGCCGGCGTCGTCCGGCAGGAGGTCATGGCGGCCCATCCTGCCCGACGCCCGTCGAGGGTCACGGCTGGGTGACGAAGCCGGCGTGCGGCGTGTCGCGCGGCGTGTTACAGGTGTGACTGATGTGACGATTGTGGTCAGGAACACCGGCGCCGACCGGCACGAGCCACAGGGGGCAGGAATGAAGGACGAGGACCTCACCGCACCACAGCTCTGGCGCCGCCACCGGCTCCGCCAGGTCCTGCTCTTCGTCACGATCCCGGGCGTCATCCTCGGGGCGGCCAGCATCACGGCTGCCTACTCCAGCGGCCTCATGACTCCGGCGCCGCCCAAGCCGGCCTGCCAGCCCACCATCGTCCCGGCGCCGGCCCGTGGCTCGTTCACCGTCAACGTCATGAACGCGACCGGCAAGGACGGCGTCGCCTCCGACGTCGCCGCGGGCCTGGCCAAGCGCAAGTTCACGATCGGCGGCATCAGCAACGCCCCCGACTCGTGGTACGTCACGCCGAGCGCCGTCATCCACTACGGACCCAAGGGCCTCGACCAGGCGCTGCTCGTCCAGTCCCAGATCACCGGCTCGAAGCTGTTCGAGGACAGCCGTGGCAGCACGTCGGTCGACGTCGTCGTCGGGCTCGGCTACGCCGGCGACAAGCTCGTGGCGATCCCCCCGCGACTCAAGCCGATCCCGCGCGAGGTCACCGTCAACGTCTACAACACCACCTACAAGACCGGCTTGGCCAAGACCGTCGCCGACGAGGTCAGGGCCCGCGGCTTCAAGGTCAAGGACGTCGCCAACGACCCGCTGCGCACGATGCAGATGGGCACCGCAGTCATCCGCTACGGCGAGCAGGGCGACCTCGCCGCGGCCCTGCTCAAGGGGCACGTGCCGGACGCGCAGCTGGTCCGCGACAACCGTGCCGGCGCGTCGGTGGACCTGGTCATCGGCAACGCCTTCACCGAGCTGGTGCCGCTGTCGCAAGTGCCCCCGCTGCCGCCGAGGCCCACGCAGGAGACCCCCACGGTCGCCCGCCCCTGCAGCGACTGACCCCCGGGCATCCACACCCCGGGCCGGTTTGGCCCGGGCCCGCCTTCCGGGGCACAGTTGGTGTCCCATGCGCACGACCCGGTATGCCGCGTGCCTCCTGGGCGCCACCCTCGCCTTCGCGGGGTGCGCCGGCCAGGAGGGCGGCCAGTCGGCGGCGACCACCTCCCGCGACGGGTCGCCCACGAGCACCTCCGCCACCAGGTCGGCCGGCTCGACGACGACCACAAGCACGACCACGACCCGGCCACCGACGAAGGCGACGCCGAAGCCGACCCTGAGCACGCGGCATACCGCGGTGGCCCCGCGGACCCAGGCACAGGGTGCGGACCGGCTGGCGCCCGTGCCCGCCCAGGGGCCGCAGCCCACGGTGCGCTTCCCGGACAACGAGGCGGCGAGCGGGGCCGGCGCCAACGCCGGGATCAGCCCGGTGCCGGACGCCCTGTGGAACCGGATGGTCGGCTACTCGTGGACGCGCGGGTGCCCGGTCGGGCGGTCCCAGCTGCGGCAGGTGCGGGTCAACTTCTGGGGGTTCGACGGCAAGCGCTCGCGCGGCACCGTCGTCGTCAACGCGTCGATCGCCGCCCGGGCCGCCGCAGCCTTCACGGCGCTCTACGAGCAGAAGTTCCGGATCCGGCAGATGCGGCCCATGGACTCGCGGTGGGGCCACAACCCCAAGGGGCCGGGCGCGGACGACTACGCCGCGATGCGCGCCGACAACACCTCGGCGTTCAACTGCCGCTACGTCGGCGGGCAGGAGGCCTCGAAGGTCTACAGCAAGCACGCCTACGGCACGGCCATCGACGTCAACGACTTCGAGAACCCGTACGTCGCGGACAACGGCACCGTCTACCCCGGCACCTACTGGCTGCACCGCCGGGGCCCGGCGCCGGGCGTCTTCTCGAGCAGCGGCAGCGCGGCCGTCCGTGCGTTCACCAGCCAGGGGCTGAGCTGGGGCGGCCTGTGGGCCAACCCCGACTTCCAGCACTTCCAGCGATGACCCGTCGACTGCCCCCGGTCCTGGTCGCGCTGCCGCTCGCGGCGGCGCTCGCCGCGTGCGGTGGCCCCCCCGCTCCGTCGCCGACCGGTCCGGCGTCCTCGACGTCGACCACCTCCTCGTCGACGAGCACCACGACGGCCACTGCCACGACGACCACCACGAGCACCACCACCAAGCCGAAGCCCAAGCCGACGGCGCCGAGGACCAGTGCGAGGACCACGAAGCCGGCCGTGAAGCCCAGCCCGAAGCCACCTGCGCCCAAGCCCGCCGCAGCGACCTGCCGCGTGCCCAGCGGGGTGACCGCGACCCAGGTGGTGCTGGTCAAGGCGTCCGGGGCGTCGGCGACGATCCGGGCCTGCCGTCGCTCGGGTGGCCGCTACGTCGTGGACCTCGGTCCCTACTACGGCCACGTCGGCAAGAACGGCGTCAGCTGGTCAAAGCGGGAGGGCGACCTGAGGACACCGGCCGGGACCTTCCCGCTGCGCGGCGGGTTCGGCGTCAACGGCAACCCCGGGCTGCGCACCGGGTCGTGGTTCCGCGTCGACAGCAGCGACGTGTGGGTCGACGACAGCGGCTCCAGCCTCTACAACACCCACCAGCGCAAGCCGGCAAACGGCCGCTGGGACAGCGCGGAGCCGCTGCTCCAGGTGCCGGCGTACAACTACGCCCAGGTCATCGGCTACAACGAGGGCCACACCCCCGGACGCGGCTCGGCGATCTTCTTCCACGTCGACCTCGGCCACGGCACCGCGGGCTGCGTCTCACTGCCCACCTCGGCCCTGCTCGCCGTCATGCGGTGGGAGCGCCCCGGCGCCGTGATGTCGATCGGCTGACCCCAGCTGCGCGCAGGTAATCCACCCAAATGGACTGAAACCTGCGGTGACCGTGTCGTGGGAGGCGGGTGGCCGGCGCCCGACCGAGTTGGCAGAGTGGGGCGCATGACCGAAGTGCGCACCGTCGCCCTGCTCACCGCCGGTGGGCTCGCCCCCTGCCTGTCCTCCGCCGTCGGCGGCCTGATCGAGCGCTACACCGAGTCCGCACCGGACGTGCGGATCCTCGCCTACCGCAACGGGTACGCCGGCCTGTTGACCGGCGACTCCGTCGAGGTCACCGGCGAGGTGCGGGCCAGGGCCCACCTGCTGCACCGCTTCGGCGGCAGTCCGATCGGCAACAGCCGGGTCAAGCTCACCAACGTGGCGGACTGCGTCAAGCGCGGCCTGGTCAAGGACGGCCAGGACCCGTTGCAGGTGGCGGCCGAGCAGCTCGAGCGCGACGGGGTCGACGTGCTGCACACCATCGGCGGCGACGACACCAACGGCACCGCGGGAGACCTCGCGGCCTACCTGCGCGAGCACGACTACGCGCTCACCGTGGTCGGGCTGCCCAAGACGATCGACAACGACGTCATCCCGATCCGGCAGTCCCTCGGGGCGTGGACCGCCGCCGAGCAAGGCGCGCTCTATGCCCGCAACATCATCGCCGAGCACACGTCGAACCCCCGCATGCTCATCGTGCACGAGGTGATGGGCCGCAACTGTGGATGGCTCACTGCCGCAACGGCTCTTGAGCACCACCAATGGGTGCAGGGCCAGGAGTTCGCCGACTGGCTGGAGAACTCACCGCAGCGCTGGGACGTGCACGCAGTCTTCGTGCCGGAGCGGCCGTTCGACATCGCCGAGGAGGCCAAGCGGCTGCGGGCGGTCATGGACGAGCTCGACGGCGTCAACCTGTTCATCTCCGAGGGTGCCGGCGTTGCCGAGATCGTCGAGTCCATGGAGGCGGCCGGCCAGGAGGTGCCGCGCGACCCCTTCGGGCACGTCCAGCTCGACAAGGTCAACCC
>DASUKI010000080.1:0-23438 GCA_036278855.1 Pedococcus sp. | reverse complement strand
AGCCGGGTCATCCACTTCTTCGACCCCGGCAACGAGAGGATGGCGGCCAAGGTCCCGGGCCTGGTGGGCACCGTCGACATCCTGCTCGGCAACCTCGAGGACGCCGTCAAGGCCGACCGAAAGGTCGCCGCCCGCGAGGGTCTCGTCGCGATCGCCAGGGCGACCGACTTCGGCGAGCACACCCAGCTGTGGACCCGGGTCAACGCGCTCGACAGCCCGTGGGTCCTCGACGACCTCACCACGCTGGTGAGCGAGATCGGCGACAAGCTGGACGTCATCATGCTGCCCAAGGTGCAGGGTGCCGAGGACATCCACTACGTCGACCGGCTGCTCGCCCAGCTGGAGGCCCGCGCCGGCCTGCGACGCCCCATCCTCGTGCACGCGATCCTCGAGACGGCCCGCGGCGTCGTCAACGTCGAGGAGATCGCGGCCGCCAGCCCCCGCATGCAGGGCATGTCGCTGGGTCCAGCCGACCTGGCGGCCGACCGACGCATGAAGACCACCCGCGTCGGGGGCGGCCACCCCGGCTACCTCGTGCGCCGTGACCCGGTGGGCGGCGACATCCAGGGGGAGCGTCCGGCCTACCAGCAGGACCTGTGGCACTACACGATCAGCCGCATGGTCGACGCCTGCGCCGCCAACGGGATCCTGCCGTTCTACGGGCCCTTCGGGGACATCAAGGACGTCGTCGCCTGCGAGGACCAGTTCCGCAACGCCTTCCTGCTGGGCTGCGTCGGTGCCTGGTCCCTGCACCCCGTACAGGTGGAGATCGCCAAGCGGGTCTTCAGCCCCTCCGCCGAGGACGTCGCGCACGCCCGCCGCGTGGTCGAGGCGATGGGCGACGGAACGGGCGCCGTGATGCTCGACGGCAGGATGGAGGACGACGCCAGCGCCAAGCAGTGCCAGGTGATGCTCGAGCTCGCCGAGCGGCTAGCGGCGACCGACCCCGAGCTTGCTTCCCTCTACGCTGCGCAGCCCGGTTCCGGCAAAGGCGCAGGTCGGTGACCAGCATCGGGGGGAGCACGGGGGGCGGAGCCGCCCGTGGGTCGGCATACCGGCCTCGTCGTTCGGTGCTCTACCTGCCGGCCTCCAACGAGCGCGCCCTGGAGAAGGCGAAGACGCTCCCCGTCGACGCGCTGATCCTCGACCTCGAGGACGCGGTCGCCCCCGACGCGAAGGTGCGGGCGCGCGAGAACGCCTGCGCCGCAGCGCGATCCGGCGAGTACGGCCGGCGTGAGCTGACCATCCGGGTCAACGCGGTGGGCACCGAGTGGCACGAGGGCGACCTTCGGGCGGCGTGCGCTGCCGCACCGGACGCAGTCGTCGTGCCCAAGGTCGGCTCCGGGGACGAGGTGCGCGCGCTCGTCGCGGCGATGGAGGCGGCGGGGGCGCCCGAGGACACCCGGTTGTGGGCGATGGTGGAGACCCCCACCGCGATGCTGCACTGCGAGGAGATCGCTGCGGCCTCCGACCGGCTGGGCGTCCTCGTCATGGGCACCAACGACCTGGCCAAGGAGCTGCACGCCGAGCACGTGCCCGGTCGCCAGCCCCTGCTGACCGGGCTGTCGCTGTGCCTCCTGGCCGCGCGGGCCACCGGCACCGTCATCCTCGACGGGGTCTACAACGACGTGACGGACGCAGAGGGGTTCGCCGCGGAGTGCCGCCAGGGGCGGGAGCTGGGCTTCGACGGCAAGACCCTCATCCACCCGGGTCAGGTCGAAGCGTGCAACTCCGCGTTCGCACCGAGCGAGTCCGCCGTGGCGCAGGCCCGCGGGGTCCTCGAGGCGTGGCAGGCCGGACGCGGCGCCGGGGTCGTCACCCACAACGGCCGGATGGTCGAGGCCCTGCACGTCGAGACGGCCGAGCGGGTGCTGGCCGTGCACGAGGCCGTCACCGCCCTCGACGGTTGAGGAATCAACCGGCCGCACCGGGCAACCGAACGCACCGTTCGGGCGTCTAGCAGGGTGCGGTCGTCTTCCGGGGGGAGGACGACCGCACCATAACGTTTCGCAGGCAATCGAACTCAAAGGGCGTGGTGGACAACCGGAACGCCCGCTGCTGCGTCACCATGACTGAGACTCGATGACCGCCGGCACCGCCCGACGACTGGCCAAGGGGACACGATGCGCACTGCCCGACCCGGCACCCGGACCGCCCTCGCGGCGACCCTCCTCGCCGGAGCGACCGCGCTCGCCGGCTGTGGCGGCGTCTCCTTCGGCAAGACCGCCGAGCCCGTCGGCCCGAGCACGAGCGGTGTTCCGGCGCCCTCGACGTCCTCGACGTCCTCGGCGTCCTCCGCGCCGACGACATCCGAGGCGCCTGCGTCGACGAGCAGCACGTCCACCCCGCCGTCTCCCACGACGACCACGGCCTCCCCGAAGCCATCGCCCAAGCCCTCCCCGAAGCCGTCACCCAAGCCGAAGCCCAAGCCCGTCCCCAAGGAGGGTGACACCCTCCACCCGGGCGACAGCGGCGCCTACGTGCTGAGCGTGCAACAGCGCCTCTCCTCGCTCGGCTACTGGGTGGGCACCCCGGACGGCACCTACGGCGGTCTCACCAGCCAGGCCGTGATGGCGCTGCAGAAGGCCGCCGGTCTCGGCCGCGACGGGATCTTCGGCCCGGCCACCCACCGGGCGCTCCAGGCAGGGGTCCGGCCGCACTCGCGGGTCGGCGGCACCGGCGTCGAGATCGACAAGGCGCGCCAGCTGCTGCTCGTGGTGCGCGGTGGCACGGTGAGGACGATCCTCAACACCAGCACCGGCAGCGGCCAGCCCTACAAGACCAAGGGCGGCGGCACGGCCATCGCCTCCACGCCGTCCGGCTCGTTCTCCGTGTTCCGCACGGTCGACCACCTCGACAAGGGCCCGTTGGGCGACCTGTGGCGCCCGCGCTACTTCAACGGGGGCATCGCGGTGCACGGAGCGGGCTATGTCCCGGGCTACCCCGCCTCCCACGGCTGCTCCCGGGTCAGCAACCCGGCGATGAACATGATCTGGGCCAACAACCTCATGCCGATCGGCAGCCGCGTCGTCGTCTACTGACGGTCGAACTGCTGCCGGAGCCACCGGAGCTGGTCGCCGGCGTGGTCCCGCCAGTAGCCGTTGGTGTGGCCGCCAGCGTCCACGGTGAGCTTCGCCGACGGCAGCGCCCGTGCGAACGCCCGGTTCGCGGCGACGAACGGGTCGGACCGGCCGCAGTCGAGCCGGACCGGCATCCGCGCCAGCACCGTGCGACGTGACGCCGCGAAGACGTCGTGGGCGAGGAAGTCCTCCCGGCCGTCGAATGCACCTGGTGCACTCGCTCCCGGCTCGGTCCACAGCGCCGCGCTCTCCGCGACCACCGCGAACACCCCTTCCGGTCCGAGGCGGCTCGCGAGCAGCAGCGACCCGTAGCCGCCCATGGACCACCCGAGGAAGGCGACCTCGCCGCCGTACCCCGTCTCCCGGCGCACGAGCGGGAGGAAGTCGTCGACCACCATCGCGCCGGTGTCCACGCCGGAGCGGCGCGCGTGCCAGTAGGAGTTGCCGCCGTCGACGGAGGCGATCGTCAGCCGGCTCTCGAGGGCGTGCTGGTCCAGGTGCAGGCTGTCGAACGCAGCTGCGGCGTTGCCGCCCTTGCCGTGGAGCACGACCACGACGGGCTTGCGGTCGTCGCCGCCGTCCTCGGGACGTGCCAGCCGCCACTGGATGTCCCGCCCCGGCCAGTGGCTGCTGCGCAGGGTGCCGGAGGAGCGCACGACCCGGTGGCCGCTCCCGCACCCGACCAGCGCCTGGCCACCAGCGCCGAGGGTGGCGGCGAGCACGGCGCGCCGGGTTACCGTGGTCATGGCTCACCCTAACGACGGCGTATGCCGCGGGGTCGGCTACCAGCGCGACGTCGCCTCCGCGACCAGGTCGCCCAGCAGTTCGCCCTCGTCGGCGTCCAAGCCCTTGCTGGTGAACCAGCGGCACATGTTCGCCACGTCGCGCTCGAGGAACTCGAAGCCGCGGGGGTTGCCGATGATGTCGACGATCTGTGGCCAGTCGATGATCACGAGACGCTCGCCCTCGAGCAGGACGTTGTACGGCGAGAGGTCACCGTGGGTCCACCCGCGCTGGGCCAACCGCAGCATGGCGGTCCTCAGCTGCTCGAACAGGTCGGCGAGCAGGTCGCGGTCCGGTCGGGTCTGGGCGAGCCGGGGCGCGGCCTCGCCGCCGGACCCGATGAACTCCATGAGCATCTCGCGGTCGTCGAGCTGGACCGGGTAGGGGACCGGCAGCCCCAGCTCCAGGAGCGCGCCCAGCGCCTCGAACTCCGCGAGGGCCCACTGCCCGGAGAGCAGCTCCTTGCCGAACTCGGTGCGCCGGGCCATGGCGCGCATCTCGCGGCTGCGGCGGACCCGGCGGCCCTCCTGGTAGCCCGCGTCGCGGTGGAACATGCGGCGCTCGCTGGTGCGGTAGCGCTTGGCCGCCATGAACGTGTCCCGTGCCGGGGTGTCGGTTCCGTCGGGCACCCAGCGCCGGACGACGTGGACGTCGGCCTCCTTGCCGGTCTTGAGGACGCCGAGGTCGGCCTCGACGGCGCCGAGGTCGGTGATGACCCAGTCGGGTCGGGGTTTCGGACCGTGCGTGGCACCGTCCCAGCTCGACCAGCGCTCGCCCTCGGGCGGCGCGTCAGGAAGGCTGTCGAACGAGAACTGCGGGTTCTCCTGAAAAGCGTGCAACGGATGACTCCATCGTGAGAAGGGGGTGGGCGCGAAGGCAGCCCAAGACAGTCGTGGACATCTCGCCCTCCTCGGAGTCGTGACGCAGCCAGGTGTGCCGCGCGGGTATGAGGCCATGGTCGCAGGGACGACGTGACGAGCGCCACCGAATAAGCCTCGGGTGGGAAGGATCACGCGACGCGCGGCTACCCGCGGCGGTGAGCACTCGGCATACTCGCCTGCATGTCCCGACTCCAGCAGACCGACGGCCTGAGCGAGGAGCAGGCAGAGCTGCTCAAGCTGGTCCGTGAGTTCGTCGACGAGCAGATCATCCCGGTGGCGCAGGAGCTCGAGCACGCCGACGAGTACCCCACGAAGATCGTCGAGGGCATGAAGGAGATGGGGATCTTCGGGCTGATGATCCCGGAGGAGTACGGCGGGCTGGGGGAGTCGCTGCTGACCTACGCGCTGGTCGTCGAGGAGATCGCGCGCGGCTGGATGTCGGTCAGCGGCATCATCAACACGCACTTCATCGTGGCGTACATGCTGCTCCAGCACGGCACGGACGAGCAGAAGCAGAAGTACCTGCCGCGGATGGCGACGGGCGAGGTCCGTGGCGCGTTCTCGATGAGCGAGCCGGGCCTGGGCTCGGACGTCTCGGCGATCAAGACGAAGGCGATGAAGGGCGACACGGTTGACGGTGTCGACCAGTGGTCCATCACCGGACAGAAGATGTGGCTCACCAACGGCGGCAGCGCGAATCTCGTTGCGGTGCTGGTGAAGACGGACACCGGCGCTGAGTCGGTCTACAAGAACCTGACGACGTTCTTGGTCGAGAAGGAGCCGGGCTTCGGTGAGACGGCCCAGGGTGTCACCGTCCCGGGCAAGATCGAGAAGATGGGCTACAAGGGCGTCGACACGACCGAGCTCGTCCTCGACGGTCACAGGACCACCAGCGGGCAGATCCTCGGGGGCGAGCCGGGCAAGGGCTTCTACCAGATGATGGACGGCGTCGAGGTGGGCCGAGTCAACGTGGCCGCGCGGGCCTGCGGGGTGTCGATGCGCGCCTTCGAGCTGGGCATCGCCTACGCGCAACAGCGCGAGACCTTCGGCAAGAAGATCGCCGAGCACCAGGGGATCCTGTTCCGCCTGGCCGACATGGCCACCAAGGTCGAGGCGAGCCACCAGCTGATGGTCAAGGCGGCCAAGCTGAAGGACTCGGGGGCACGCAATGACCTCGAGGCAGGTATGGCCAAGTACCTCGCCGCCGAGAACTGCGCGGACGTGGTCGAGCAGTCGTTCCGGATCCATGGGGGATACGGCTACTCGAAGGAGTACGAGATCGAGCGGCTCTACCGCGAGGCGCCGATGCTGCTCATCGGCGAGGGCACCGCGGAGATCCAGAAGATGATCATCGGCCGCCGGCTGCTCGAGGACTTCGCGCTCAAGAGGTAGCGGCGAGCTGCGAACCGATCTGGTCGCGCGCCAACGGCTCGCACCGGCATGGGCAGTCGCGCAGGCAGCCCGCCACCTCGAAGCACCCGTCGAGGCAGGTGCAGGGCGGTTGCGGCTTGCTGGCGCCGGCCCACTGCTGGATGCGGAGTGCACGCTGCGCCCTCAGCTCGTCGGTACGCTCGCACGCCGACGTCCAGGTGGGCGGGGAAACGGCGTTCGGCGTTGTCGCGCACGGTGTCCCGTTCGAACGGTGGGACCGGGCGACGTAGCCGCCAGCATCGATGCGGTCACCGTCGCCGGAGTCCGTGCGGCCGGCTGCTTGCCCACTGCTCATCGTCGCCTGGGTGGTGCCGACAAGGATCGCAGCCGCGGCTGACAGCCGACCTGGTCCGGGAGGGGGATCGGTGGCTGGGTCACTGCTCCGCTGACCGGAGCAGTGACCCAGCCACCGCGACGAGTCGGAGAGACTGAGCCCGACGGGTTCGCCAACCGCGGGAGTGACCCGCCGGAGCTGACGCCAGGCGTCCGGGCGGCGTTCAGCCGGCTTTGACACACTGGGGTCATGAGCACGCAGCCGAACGCCCTGTCCCGCTCCCGAGCGGTCCTGTCGCTCGAGTACCCCATGTCCTTGGGCCGGTACGACAAGTACGACAAGGCCCAGAAGGCCGTCGACTACCTGTCCGACCACGAGTTCCCGGTGCAGAACGTCCTGATCGTCGGCACCGACCTCAAGCAGCTCGAGCGCGTGACCGGGCGGCTCACCCGCAGCCGGGTGGCGATCGGCGGCCTCATCTCGGGCGCGTGGCTCGGCCTGTTCGTCGGGCTGATCTTCTCGCTGCTCGACGCGAGTGGCACGGGGTTCGGCGGGGTCATCGTCACCGTGCTGTTCGGCGCCGTGTTCGGGCTGGTCTGGGCGCTGATCGGCTACGCCCTCACTGGCGGCAACCGCGACTTCACTTCGGTCACCCAGGTGGTGGCCACCCAGTACGAGGTACTGGTCGAGCACAAGTTCGTCCAGCAGGGTCGCGAGCTGCTCGCGCAGATGGACCCCATGGCGGCGGCGCAGGCCCAGGTGCAAGCCGCCCGCGAGGCCGAGGCAGCCGCCGCGCAGCAGGCACAGCAGCCACCCGCCCCGCCCGCCTGAAACGGTCACGGCAGGCGGCCGCCTGAAAGACCGCCGGCGGCGGCCAAAGGCGCCGCGCGGGGGTGACCGCGCGGCATACGCTCAGGGCATGAGCGAGACGGGACTGCAGCCCTTCGACGACGACTTCCAGAGCGTGCTGTGCGTCGTCGCCCACCCCGACGACATCGAGTACGGCACCAGCGCGGCAGTCGCGACGTGGACCGCCGCAGGCAAGACGGTCACCTACTTCCTGCTCACCCGGGGCGAGGCGGGCATCGACACGATGCACCCATCCGAGGCCGCCGGCGTCCGTGAGCAGGAGGAGCGCGACGGGGCCAAGGTCGTCGGAGTCACCGAGGTCGACTTCGGGAGCCACCAGGACGGCGTCCTCGAGTACGGCCTCGCGCTGCGCCGCGACATCGCCCGCGAGATCCGGCGGCGCAGACCCGACGTCGTCGTGACGGGCAGTTACGGCGACCGGTTCGGCAACGGCATGGTCAACCAGGCCGACCACCGCGCCGTCGGGCTCGCCACGCTCGATGCGGTGGCCGACGCGGGCAACCGGTGGATCTTCCCCGAGCTCGTCGACGAGGGCCTCGAGCCGTGGGCAGGCGTGCGGCGGCTCTGCTTCGCTGGTCCCGCGACCGGGACGCACTTCGTCGACGTGTCCGCCCACGTGGAGTCCGCGGTTGCCTCCCTCGAGGCACACCGTGCCTACAACGAGGCCCTGCCGGACACGTTCCCCAAGCCGCGCGAGCTGGTCACCTGGATCCTCGGTGAGGGAGGGAAGGCCGCCGGTGTCGAGCACGCCCTGGTGCTCGACGTCATCGACCGCAGGTAATACACCCAAATGGACTGAAACCTGCAGCCGCCGACGCAAGTCTCAGTCCATTTGGGTGGATTACTGACGGCGGGTCAGCGGGACTGGACCTCGCGGATCCATGCCTCGACGTCGTCCGCGGTGCGCGGCATGGCGGCCGAGAGGTTCTCGTGGCCGTCCTCGGTCACCAGGACGTCGTCCTCGATGCGCACGCCGATGCCGCGGAACCGCTCCGGCGCCTTGAGGTCGTCGGCCTTGAAATACAGCCCCGGCTCGACCGTCAGGACCATGCCCGGCCGCAGCTCGGCGTCCATGTACTCCTCGCGGGTCGCGAGCGCGCAGTCGTGGACGTCGATGCCGAGGTGGTGCGACGTGCCGTGCACCATCCAGCGCCGGTGCTGCTGGCCGTGGTCCTTGTCGAGCGTCGCCTCGACGTCGACGCCGTCCGGCAGCAGGCCCCACTCGTGCAGGCGCTCGGCGATCACCCGGATCGCGGCAGCGTGCACGTCGGAGAACTTGTTGCCCGGCTTGACGGCGGCCAGGCCCGCCTCCTGCGCGGCGTGCACGGCGTCGTAGACCTCCCGCTGGGCGTCGCTGAACGTGCCGTTGGCCGGCAGGGTGCGGGTGATGTCGGCCGTGAAGAGCGAGTCCACCTCGACACCGGCGTCGAGCAGGAGCAGGTCTCCGTCGCGCAGGTCGCCGGTGTTGCGGATCCAGTGGAGCGTGGTCGCGTGGTCACCGGCCGCGGCGATCGAGTCGTAGCCCACGCCGTTGCCCTCGTGCCTGGCCACGAGCCCGAACACACCCTCGACCCAGCGCTCGCCACGCCCCTTGGCAACCGCGTCGGGCAGATCGGCGATGACGGCCTCGAAACCCTTGTGGGTGGCCGCGATCGCCCTGCGCATCTCCTGGACCTCCCACTCGTCCTTGAGCAGGCGCAGGTGGGACAGGAAGTGCGCGAGCTCGTCGTCGGCCTCCTGGAGCTCCTCGGCCCTGGTGTCCTCGCCCGACCGTGCCTCGTCGAGCTGCCGGGTGAGGTCCCAGTCGGCGTCACGGACCAGCCGCACGGTCACCTCGCCGGCGTCCTTGACCGCGGCGTCGGCGAACTCGTCGAGGTGTCGCGCGGTCACCCCGAGCTCGGTCTCGACGTCCTCGAGCGTGGGACGGGCGCCCACCCAGAACTCGCCGTACCTGGTGTCGGTGAAGAACTCGTCGCTGTTGCGGCCCGACAGCGGACGGAAGTAGAGCACCGCCTCGTGGGTGCCGTCGTCGCGCGGCTCGAGCACGAGCACGGCGTCCGGCTCGCGGTCGCCGCCCAGCCCCGTCAGGTGCGCGAACGCGCTGTGCGGGCGGAACACGTAGTCGGTGTCGTTGCTGCGCACCTTGAGCCCACCCGCGGGCACGATGAGCCGCTCGCCCGTGAACGCCGCGCTGACCGCGTCCCGTCGCGCCGCGGCATACCTCGCGGCCTCACTCAACCCGGACGCGCCCGGCGCGCGCGGCGCCCAGTCCTCGGCGATGAAGGCGCGCAGCTCGTCGGTGATGGGACGGGCGCGGTTCGACGGCTTCTTCTGGGGTTCGCTCACGCTCCCATCGTCGCATGTCGGTATGCCGCGTCGTCACCTCCGCGGGGTGCCCGCGCCGACGCAGCGTGGCAGGGGTGCGGACCTGCTCACATGGACTTGTCGGGGCCGCGGCGGCGGGCCTCATCGGCGGAGGCGTCGTCCGGCATCGTCTGGCTGACGCGTTCGGCCTCGACCCGACCGAGGTAGATCTCGACCTCCTCCTTGGTGCGCGCCTCGTCCCAACCGAGCACCGGTGCCATCAGGGCGGCCGCTTCGGGTGCGGCGCTGATCCCGCGGTCCCACGCCTCGATCGAGATCCGGGTCCGCCGGGTGAGCACGTCGGTCAGGTGCAGCGCGCCCTCGTGGGAGGCGGCGTAGACGACCTCGGCCTTGAGGTAGTCCTCCATCCCGGGAAGCGGTTCGCGCAGCTCGGGTTGCTCGGCCATCAGGGCCAGCAGCTCGTGGGTGAGGGTGCCGTAGCGACGCAGGAGGTGCTCGACGCGGGCGACGTGCAGGCCGGCGGACTCGGCGAGGGTCTCGCGCTGGTTCCAGACGGCGTGGTAACCGACCCCACCGAGCAGCGGGACGGTGTCGGTGGTCGACTCCGGGGTCCGTCCGGGGAGGGCCTGGGCGGCCTCGTCGACGGCGTCCTTGGCCATCACCCGGTACGTCGTGTACTTGCCGCCGGCCACGACGACGAGCCCCGGCGCGCTGTGCGCGACGACGTGCTCCCGCGAGAGCTTGCTGGTCGAGTCGGACTCGCCGGCCAGGAGGGGACGCAGGCCTGCGTAGACGCCCTCGACGTCCTCGTGGGACAGCGGGGTGGCCAGGACCCGGTTGACGTGGTCGAGCAGGTAGTCGATGTCGGCCCGGGTGGCGGCGGGGTGGGCCTTGTCGAGCTTCCAGTCGGTGTCGGTGGTGCCGATGATCCAGTGCCGGAACCACGGGATCAGGAACAGCACCGACGTCGGGGTGCGCAGGATCAGCCCGGTCGCGGAGTGGATCCGGTCACGGGGCACGACGAGGTGAATGCCCTTGGAGGCGCGGACGTGGAACTGCCCGCGCTCGCCGACCATGGCCTGGGTGTCGTCGGTCCAGACCCCGGTTGCGTTGACGAGCTGGCGCGCGCTGACCTCGAACTCGCGGTCGGTCAGCTTGTCAACGGCGCGCACACCGGTGACACGCTCGCCCTGTCGCAGGAAGCCCACTGCGGCAACGCGGTTCGCGACGTGCGCGCCGTAGTGGGCGGCGGTGCGGGCCAGCTCCATGGTGTGCCGGGCGTCGTCGACCTGGGCGTCGAAGTACTGCACGCCGCCGGTGAGGGCGCTCGGCCTGAGGCTGGGCATGAGGCGCAGCGCCTGGCGCCGGGTGAGGTGGCGGTGTCGGGGCAGGCCGGCGCCGTTACCGCTGCCCATGGCCATGGCGTCGTAGAGGGCGATGCCGGACCCGACGTAGGCGCGTTCCCAGACGCGGTGGGTGAGCGGGTAGAGGAAGGGGACCGGCCGGACCAGGTGCGGCGCCAGCCGGGTCAGCAGCAGGCCGCGTTCGGTCAGTGCCTCGCGGACCAGGGAGAAGTCGAGCATCTCCAGGTAGCGCAGGCCACCGTGGATCAGCTTGCTCGAGCGCGAGGAGGTGCCGCTGGCGAAGTCGCGCTGCTCGACCAGTCCCGTGGACAGGCCGCGGGTCACGGCGTCGAGCGCCGAGCCGGCCCCTACGACACCACCCCCGATGACCAGGACGTCGAGCTCCTCGCCCGAGCCGAGCCGGGTGATGGCGCGCTCACGCGCCCGGGCAGACAGGGGAGTCGCCACCGGAGGTCAGCCCCTTTCCTCGTCGTCGACGTCCACCCAGTCAAGGGTGCGCTGCACGGCCTTGGACCACCCGGCATACCCGTCCTCGCGCTGCTGGTCCGTCCACGTCGGCGACCACCGCTGGGACTCGGCCCAGTTGGAGCGCAGCTCCTCGGTGCCGGACCAGAAGCCGGTGGCGAGGCCGGCGGCGTAGGCCGCGCCGAGGGCGGTGGTCTCGGCGACCTCGGGACGCGAAACGGGCACGCCGAGGATGTCGGCCTGCAGCTGCATGCACAGGGAGTTCGCGGTGACGCCGCCGTCGACCTTGAGGACCTCGAGCTCCACGCCGGAGTCCTTCGTCATGGCGTCGGCGACGTCCCGCGTCTGGTAGCAGATCGCCTCGAGGGTGGCCCGGGCCAGGTGCGCGTTGGTGTTGTAACGGGACATGCCGACGATGGCGCCGCGGGCGTCGGGGCGCCAGTAGGGGGCGAACAGGCCGGAGAAGGCGGGCACGAAGTAGAGGCCGCCGGTGTCCTGCACCTGGCTGGCGAGGCGCTCGACGTCCCCGGCGCCGGAGATGATGCCGAGCTGGTCGCGCAGCCACTGCACCGCCGACCCGGTGACCGCGATCGAGCCCTCGAGGGCGTAGACCGGCTTCGCGTCGCCGAGCTGGTAGCAGACCGTGGTGAGCAGCCCGGACTGGCTGCGCACGATCTCCTGCCCGGTGTTGAGCAGCATGAAGTTGCCGGTGCCGTAGGTGTTCTTGCCCTCGCCGGGCGCGAAGCAGACCTGGCCGACGGTGGCCGCCTGCTGGTCGCCGAGGTCGCCCGCGAGCGGCACCTCACCACCCAGCGGACCGTGGCGACGGGTGTGGCCGTAGAGGTCGGGGTCGGAGCTGGGCCGGACCTGCGGGAGCATCTGGCGCGGGATCCCGAAGAAGCCGAGCAGCTCCTCGTCCCAGTCCAGCGTGGTGAGGTCCATCAGCATCGTGCGGCTGGCGTTGGTGACGTCGGTGACGTGCACGCCACCGTCGGTGCCGCCGGTGAGGTTCCACAGCAGCCAGGTGTCGGTGGTGCCGAAGACCGCGTCGCCACGCTCGGCCGCCTCGCGCGCGCCGTCGACGTTCTCGAGGATCCACTGCACCTTGCCGGCGGAGAAGTAGGCGGCGGGCGGGATGCCGGCGCGCTCGCGGATCACGTCGCCGCGGCCGTCCTGGTCGAGGGCGCGGGCGATCCGGTCGGTCCTGGTGTCCTGCCACACGATCGCGTTGTGCAGCGGGCGGCCGGTCCGCTTGTCCCACACCACCGTGGTCTCGCGCTGGTTGGTGATGCCGAGGGCGGCGAGGTCGGTCGGCTGCAGGCGGAGGCGGGCCAGGGTCGAGGCGATCACGGTCTGGGTGCGCTCCCAGATCTCGAGCGGGTCGTGCTCGACCCACCCGGCCCGTGGCAGGACCTGCTCGTGCTCGAGCTGGTGGCGCCCGACCTCCTTGCCGTCGTGGTCGAACACCATGAACCGGGTGCTGGTGGTTCCCTGGTCAACCGCCCCAACAAAGTCCCCACCAACAACGCCGGCCATGCGCAGACCCTATCGACGCTTCGCGGTATGCCGGTGGGGCCAGTCCCGCAGGACTCGCTTGCGTCTGCGACTTTTCCCCGCTGGTAGGCAACTTCGCAGACACAAGCGGGCGAGGCTCACCGCTCGTCGACGAACCGGCGGAACACCATGCCGGAGGCGGGCTTCGGGGTGAACTTGGTCGACTTGCGCGGCATCCGCTCGCCGGCTGCCGCGACGGCGGCGACGTCCTCGACGGGCGTAGCGCGCAGCAGCACCGCCGTCCGGTCGGTGCCGGCAGCGGCGAGCGCCTCGTCGACGTCGTGCGCGTAGCCGACGGTCTGCTCGTCGTCGGTCAGCCCCCACAGGTGCTCGACGAGGACCCGGTGCAGCACCGTCACGTCGAGCCGCCCGAGCAGCGAGGCGGTCGAGCCCAGGCCGGCCCCGACCGTGTCGGGGTCCAGGTCGCTGACTAGGACCGCAGAGTCGCCGGTGGCGAGCGCGACGGCGAACGTCGTGGCCCGCTCCAGGTCGTGCAGGGCGTCGGCCACCGGCATCGGGGCGCTGACGCGTGCCACCGGGCGGAGCGCTGCCACGGCCCCGTCCCGGTCGATCGCGACGACGCGGTGGATCGGGTGCACCTGGGGCCCGTAGGTGGAGGTGTCCACCAGCAGCGTGAGACCGCGGTCCCAGGGCCCCGGCCGACCGCCTTGGGCGGCCTGCCGCTGGCGGTAGGTGGCATAGCGGTGGTGACCGTCGGCGATCAGGGCCCGTCGCTGGGCGAGGTCGTCACGCACCCGGGCGAGCTCTGCCGGGTCGGTGACGGCCCACAGCCGGTGCTGGATGCCGTCGGGGGTCAGCGCCTCGGCCACGGGCACCCGGCTGTCCACGGACGCGACCAGCTCGGAGGCCGGGCCGCCGCCGTCGTAGACGAGGTAGATCGGCTCGAGGTCCGCCTCGGTCGCCTCCATCAGGGCCAGCCGGTCGGCCACCGGGCCGGCCATCGTGTTCTCGTGCGGCAGGATCACCCCGTCGGCGGGGTCGCGGATCTCGACCGCGCCCAACAGGCCCCTCGTGACCTCGCCCCGGCTGGCCATCTCGTAGACGTACAGGGCGGGTTCGGCGTCGACAGTCAGGACGTCGTCGCCGACCCAGCGCTCGAGCAGGCGCCTGGCACCGGCATACCGGTCACCGTCCGCCAGCGCAGCCTCGGCGTCTCCCGGCAGGACCACGCGGACCGCGTTGGTGTCGCTGGCCCCGGCCAGCGCTTCGCGCTGCTCGGGTGAGATGACGTCGTAGGGCGGGCACAGCTGCTGGCCGAGGTCGCTGGACGCGGTGTAGCGGCTGGCGCGGAAGGGGTGCAGGGCGAGCGCGGGTGAGGTCACGCCGGCGATGCTACGGCCCCTTGGGCGACGGCTCCTGCAGCTCCGGCCGGCCGGGCTGCTCGCCGCCCCGCGCCGCGAGGTAGCTCTCCTTCGGCACCATCACCTTGCGGCGGAACACGCACACGAGCGTGCCGTCCTGGTTGTAGCCCCTGGTCTCCACGTGGACGACGCCACGGTCGTCCTTGGAGGTCGACTCGCGCTTGTCCAGCACGGTCGTCTCGCCGTAGATCGTGTCCCCGTGGAAGGTCGGCGCGACGTGGCGCAACGACTCGACCTCGAGGTTGGCGATCGCCTTGCCGGAGACGTCGGGGACCGACATGCCGAGCAGCAACGAGTAGATGTAGTTGCCCACGACCACGTTCTTCTTGAACTGCGTGGTGTTCTCGGCGTAGTTGGCGTCGAGGTGGAGCGGGTGGTGGTTCATGGTCAGCAGGCAGAACAGGTGGTCGTCGTACTCGGTCACCGTCTTGCCGGGCCAGTGCTTGTAGACGGCGCCGACCTCGAACTCCTCGTAGCTGCGTCCGAACTGCATGCGCCCCATCGTGCCGGGTCACATCACGTCAAGGCAGTGGTATGCCGCGTGCGTTCCCTCACAGCCACTGGGAGACTTCGCAGCGTTTGTCGAGTCGAGCGGGCGCCGTCCGTCATGGTGGTGTCCGGGCCGCACCGGCCCCCCACTCCGAGAGGGAGCAGCACCGTGAAGTACGTGATCCTCATCCACTCCAACCCGAAGCCCTGGGGCCACCCCACCAGCGACTTCGTCGCCGAGCACCAGGCGCTCTCGCAGCAGGAGCGCGACGAGCTGGGCGCCGACTTCGACTCGGTCATGCAGGAGCTCTCCGAGCGTGGTGAGCTGCTGGGTGGGCAGGCGCTGGGCGACCCCGCCGATGCCCGCCTGTTCCGCTGGGAAGGTGGCCGCCGCAAGGTCACCGACGGCCCGTACGCCGAGGCGGCCGAGCACTTCGCCGGGTTCTTCCTCGTCGACGTGGCGAGCCGGGAGCGGGCAGAGGAGGTGGCGGCGGCCTTCTCCGGGCCAGGGGAGACAGTGGAGCTGCGTCCAGTCGCCGACTGACGAGCGACCGCGACCGGGCCGCCGGCGCCGCACGCATGGTCAGCTCGGCGCTCCCCTGGTGTCGTCGCCGACCGGGATGACCGGTTCGGCGTCGCCACCGTGGGGGTGCCGGTGCTGGAACAGCAGCGCCCGGCACAGCCCGAGCAGGGCGAGGTTGACGAACACCAGCAGGAACCCGGCGAACTCCTCGTCGAGCAGCCGGAAGAACTGGACCACGAACAGCTCGGCCAGCAGCGCGATCTCGAACAGCCGCAACGCCCGCGACCGCTCCTCGCGCACCCACAGGACCGTCGCCCCCACTGACAACACGAGCGCGAGGAGGCTCGCCGCGGCATAGACGATGTTGGCTGGGCCGACGTCGCGCGAGAGGCGCACCAGCGGCCGAGCCACCGAGGTCAGCACGAACAACCCGAAGACCACCACCGCCGTCTTCTTCACCAGCTCGACCCGGGGCAGGCTGGTGACCGCGGACCTGGCCGCGTCGTAGACGCGCGCGACCAGCGACGTCGTCACCGCCTCCACAGGCAGCGACTCGAGCGTCCGGCGCAGCGGCACCGCGAGCTGCTCCGGCCCACGAACCGAGGCGAGCAGCTCCACCGCCCGGTCGCGCTCCGCCCGGTCCATGTCGTGGGCGGCGGACTCCTTGAGCAGCTCGACCGCGTTGACGACCCGCTCGCGGTCGGTCAGCGGTTGGCGCTGCACCACGTACGCCACCACGAGGTACATCGCCATGAACGTGCCGTAGATGATCGCCGCGACCGGCTCGAAGAAGTAGTTGTTGTCGCCGGTGACGAACTTGCCGACCTCGTCGATCAACAACCCGAACCCGACACCGGCGAACACCGTCGCGACGTTCCGGGCGAGCCGGCTGAGGAACAGCATGTAGACCAGCACCGCGATGAGCATCGACAGCCCGCCCCACAGCAGGTGCGCCAGGTGCAGCGAGTCGCCCCCGACCTGTGGGTAGCCCGTCGCCGACAGCACCAGCCGCGTCACCGTGATCGACAGCACCGCGCAGACCAGGAACACCTCGAACCGGTCCGCCCCCTCCGCGTCGCGGATCGGCAGGCGGGTGCTCGGTGCCACCTCCCGATGATGGCACGAGCCTGCCCCTACCCTTGGCCCGTGCGCATCGACCTCCACACCCACTCCAGTGCCAGCGACGGCACGGAGCCGGCGGAGGAGGTGGTCGCCCAGGCGGCGCACGCGGGCCTCGACGTGGTGGCCCTGACCGACCACGACACGTATGCCGGGTGGCCGGCTGCCGTTGCCGCGGCCACGGAGCACGGGGTCGCCGTCGTCCGGGGCATCGAGGTCTCCTGCAGCCGCAGGGGGATCAGCGTCCACCTCCTCGGGTACCTGCCCGACCCGGAGCACCGGGGGCTGGCCCGCGAGATCGCCAGGGCCCGCGAATCGAGGGTGACCCGCATCGAACGCATGGTGGAGCGGATGGCCGCGGACGGCATACCGGTGACGCTCGAGGACGTTCGCGCGCAGGCGGGTGAGGACACCACGATGGGGCGCCCACACATCGCCGACGCGCTGGTCGCGAGCGGCTTCGTGCACGACCGCGCCGAGGCGTTCGACGACATCCTGCGCAACGGCAGCCGCTACTACGTGTCGCACTACGCCCCCGACCCGGCGCGGGCGGTGGAGCTGGTCCGAGCCGCCGGCGGGGTCCCGGTGATGGCGCACCCGTTCGCCAACCGGCGCGGCTGGACGGTCGGCGACGACGTCATCGAGGAGATGGTGGATGCCGGGCTCGCCGGGCTCGAGGCGGCGCACCGCGACCACTCCGATGCCGAGCGCGCGCACGCCGAGGGGCTGGCTGCGCGGCACGGACTGTTCACCACTGGATCGAGCGACTACCACGGCGCCGGCAAGGAGAACCGGCTCGGCGAGAACACCACCACCGCGGAGGTGCTGGCAATGCTCGAGGAGCAGGCCACGAGCGGCGTCGCGGTGGTGCGGCCGTGAGCAGCGTCATCGACCTGCAGGTCTTCGGCTCGGTGTTCGTGACGCTGGTGGTCATCATGGACCCGCCCGGCGCGATCCCGATCTTCCTCGCGCTCACCGCGCCGCTGACGCACCGCGAGAAGGTCGCTGCCGCCCGCCGCGCCTCCCTCGTCGCACTGGGCGTGATCGCGGCGTTCGCGCTGTTCGGGCAGCAGATCCTCAACTACCTGCACATCTCGCTGCCGGCCCTGCAGGGTGCAGGCGGCCTGCTGCTGCTGCTCGTGGCGCTGCAGCTGCTCATGGGCTCCGACCAGGACCAGCACGCCGACGCCGGGGTCAACGTCGCACTGGTACCCCTCGGCACCCCGCTGCTCGCCGGGCCTGGTGCGATCGTGGCCACGATGCTCGAGGTCCAGCGCGCAGACCGCGTCGGCGAGTACGTCGCGGTCGCGCTCGGCCTGGTCGCCGTGCTGGTCGTGGTCTGGCTGTTCCTGCGCTACGCCGGTGGCATCCACCGGTTCCTCAAGGACTCCGGCACGATGCTGCTCACCCGCATCGCCGGCCTGCTGCTGTCGGCCATCGCGGTGCAGATGGTCGCCGACAGCATCCGCGCCTTTGTCACCGCCGGGTCCTAGCGTGGGTGCCGTGACAGTGGGGGAGGCGTTCGTGCAGGAGGAGTTCGTCGGTATGCCGCGGCGCCTGTTCCGCGCGTCCCCGAGCCGGCTGCTCGCGTGGCTCGACTGCCCGCGTCGCTACCGCCTGCAGTACCTCGACCGGCCCCAGCCGCCGCCGCGGCCGCAGCGCGCCCACACCTCCGTGGGGGTGGCCGTGCACAACGCGCTGCGCGACTGGTGGGACCTGCCGGAGCAGCAGCGGACCCCTGCGGGTGGTGCCGAGCTGGTGCGGAGCTCGTGGATCGACGTCGGCTTCCGCGACCCCGCCCAGTCGGTGCAGTGGCGCGACCGGGCCCAGGGGCAGGTCGCCGCCTACCTGGTCGACGTCGACCCGCGGACCCAGCCACTGGGGATCGAGCGCACGGTCTCGCTCAAGACCCCGAACCTCGCCCTGCAGGGCCGCATCGACCGGCTCGACGACCGGCCCGACGGGCTGACCGTCGTCGACTACAAGACCAGCCGGGTCGCGCCAACCGAGGATGACGCCCGCACCTCCCTGCCCCTGGCGCTCTACGCCGCCTCGGTGTGGAAGATGTTCCGCCGCAAGTGCGTCCGGGTGGAGCTGCACCACGTTCCCACCGGGGGCGTCGTCGCCCACGAGCACAGCGGTGAGTCGCTCAAGCGCAAGGTCGACGAGGCGGAGTCGATTGCCCGCGACGCCCGCGACGCCGAGGAGGACTACGCCCAGTTCGGCGTCGACTCGGGCCGGTTTCCCGCCCGGGTCGGGCCGCTGTGCCAGTGGTGCGACTTCCGCGCCCACTGTCCTGCCGGGCAGGCCTACGGCGCCGAGAAGTCCGGATGGGCGGCCCTGGAGGACCCGGCGACGGCGACCTGACAGACTTGGCGCGCACGCGGCATACGCACCAGCTCGGGGAGGCCCACCGTGGCGACACCACGCACGAAGCCGGCCACCATCATCGCGGTCGCCAACCAGAAGGGTGGCGTAGCGAAGACGACGTCGGTCGCCTCGCTCGGTGCCGCCTTCGTCGAGCAGGGCAAGCGGGTGCTGCTGGTCGACCTCGACGCGCAGGCGTGCCTGACCTTCAGCCTCGGCGTCGACCCCGACGAGGTGGACAAGTCCGTCAACGAGGTGCTGCTGGGCCACGCGTCGGTCGCCGACGTCCGGGTGGCCTGCGACGACGGGGTCGACCTCGTGCCCAGCGTCATCGACCTCGCCGGCGCCGAGGCCCAGCTGCTGCCCCGACCCGGGCGGGAGTACATCCTGCGCGGCGTCCTCGAGGAGGTGCGCGAGGAGTACGACGTCATCCTGCTCGACTGCTCGCCCAGCCTGGGTGTGCTCACCCTCAACGCCCTCACCGCTGCGCAGGGGCTGGTGATCCCGATGCCGTGCGAGATGCTCAGCCACCGTGGGGTCGGCCAGCTGCTCGACACCGTGGCCGACGTGCAGCGGATCCTCAACAAGGACCTGCGGGTGCTCGGCATCCTGCCGACCCTCTTCGACGGCCGCAGCAACCACGCCCAGGAGGTGCTCGCCGACGTGGGGGAGCGCTACGACCTGCCGGTGCTCTCGCCGCCGATCCCCAAGACGGTGCGCTTCGCGGAGGCGCCGGCGGTGGGCCGCTCGATCCTGGCCACCTCGCGGTCCTCGAAGGGCGCGAAGGCGTACCGCGAGGTGGCGGCCGCCCTGGCGCGGCAGCTCTGACGCAGCGGTCATAGGGTCGTGGGCATGACCACCACGCCCGCCCTCGCCGTCCCGTCCGCCGGCGCCCCGTTCGCGACCACCACCGTCGAGCGTCGCGACCTGGGGCCCGACGACGTGTCGATCGACATCGCCTACGCCGGCATCTGTCACAGCGACATCCACACGGTCCGGGAGGAGTGGGGTTCGGTGCCGTTCCCGCTCACACCGGGGCACGAGATCGCTGGCACCGTGGCGGCCGTCGGCCATGCGGTGACGGGCTTCGCCGTGGGCGACCGGGTCGGTGTCGGCTGCATGGTCAACTCGTGCGGCGACTGCGCCCAGTGCCGCGACGGGCACGAGAACTTCTGCGAGCGCAAGACCGTGTGGACCTACGGCGACACCGACGTCGACGGCACGGTGACCCAGGGCGGCTACAGCCGGAACATCGTCGTCAACGAAGGTTTCGTCCTGCGGATCCCGGGGTCCATCGGGCTCGACGTGGCCGCGCCGCTGCTGTGCGCGGGGATCACGGTCTACACGCCGCTGAAGCGCTGGGGAGCCAAGCCAGGGGCCAAGGTCGCCGTCGTGGGCATGGGTGGGCTCGGGCACATGGGGGTCAAGATCGCCGCCGCGCTCGGGGCCGAGGTGACCGTGCTCAGCCAGGGCTTGTCCAAGCAGGAGGACGGCCGCCGCTTCGGCGCCTCGGACTACCGCGCGACCAGCGACGCCTCGACCTTCGGCGACCTGCGCGGCGCGTTCGACCTCGTCCTCTCGACGGTCAGCGCGGACCTCGACCTCGGTGCGTACCTGTCGACGGTGAAGCCGTTCGGCGCGTTCGTGACCGTGGGCCTGCCGCCCAACCCGCAGCCGCTGCCGTTCTTCGCCATCACCGGTGGGGACAAGGTGGTGGCCGGCTCCAACATCGGCGGCATCGCGCTCACCCAGGAGATGCTCGACTTCTGTGCCGAGCACGACATCGCGGCGCAGATCGAGACGATCGGGGCCGACCAGGTGGACGAGGCCTACGACCGGGTGGTCAAGTCCGACGTCCGCTACCGGTTCGTCATCGACACCGCCACGATCGGCGGGTGAGGGGCGACCCCCTCAGCGTCGCGTGAGGGCTGCGTTCCAGTAGTCGACGAGCGGTTCCTGGGCGTCGGTCGCCTCGTGGAAGTCACGCACGGAGTCTGCGGCGAGCGTGGTCGGGTACGGCTGGTCCTGGCCGGCGTGGAGCAGCAGCAGCGCGGTCCAGGGGCGATCCCTCGGCACGAGGATGACGCCCACGGCCGGGTGGTCGGCGCCGGGGTTGCGGCGCTGGGCCAGCACCGCGTCGAGCACCGGCACCCAGCTGCGACTCTGCAGCGGGACCCGGACGTCGAGCTGCTGCCCCTGGAACGTGTGCGCCGGCCCCGGCTCCCACCAGTGCAGGCAACTGACCCCGGGGGTCGCGCGCAGTGCCGTCAGGTAGGCGGCCGCCTTGGGCAGGGCGCTCGGCGGTCCGGTGTAGGCCGCGTTCAGCGAGCCGCCGGCCCCGGCCGGGCAGTTGGTCTCGGGATCCACGGGCAGGGCAGCCTTGCGGTCGTAGTCAGGGGCGTGCGGCGCCGTGTGGGCCGCGACGACGTCGACCGCCTCGGGCACCACCGACGCGAGCCGGTCCAGGACGCCGGCGTCGGTGACGCGCACGTCGAGGACTGCGCGCTCCGAGGTGTTCGGGTCGCTCAGTGCCGCGGCGCGCACCCCGGCCACCGCTTCGATCGCGGGTAGCGCCGCCCGGCGCCAGGCGGCGGTGTCGAAGTGCGCGTCGTGGTCGGGGTACGGCCCGCCGGGCACCCGCTCGAAGTGCTGCGGCATGCCGAAGCCGAGCGCGTTGACGGCCGAGCGCGTCGTGGGCGCCGTGGGCGACCGCTCGGTGAGCAGCAAGTCGGTCCACGTGCCGTCGCTGCCACGCGGTCGCACCACGAGCTGGACGGGACTGCGTCCCTCGAGGCGGGTCGCCACTGCGAACGCCTGAGCGGCCCGCGCGCTCGGCGCGAGCCCGCCGTGCACGGTCACGGTGTGCGGCAACCCCTCGCCGCGCACTGTCAGCCCGGCGTCGCGCCAGGTGGGCGACCGCAGGACGCTGACCGCATCGCTGCGGGCGAGGGTGCTGGCCGCCGCCACGAGGTCGCTGCCCGTGGCGAGGACGGCGGTGACGTGCGCAGGGTACGGGTCGATCCCGATGTCGACCGCGTAGAGGTCAGGCAGCGCACGCAGGGCGTGGAGGGCGGCGAGCACCTCGGCGTTCCCCGTGCGCTCGCCGGTGGCGAGGACGTGGTCGGGGCCGTGGTGCAGCTGCACGGTGTAGGAGGTCGCCTCGGCGTGCTCGGCCGCGTAACGCTCGAGGGCGGCCATGAAGGACTCCACGCGCTCGAGCGTGAGCGGCTCCCGCGTGGTGACCTCGGCCGTGGGTCGTCGGACGTCGCCGTCCGGTTTGGTGGGTGGGAAGAGCTGGTCCACGGAGGCCACCTGCGGCTGCGACCCCAGCCAGTGGGAGAACCTCGACTTCGGCGTCAGCCCGGTCGTCGCGGCGTAGGTGATGGCGCCGCCCAACACCAGTGCCGCGACGGCAGCGGCGACCCAGGCCACCACCCTGCGCCGCCCACCCATGCCAGAGACGGTGGCACGCCCTCACCCTCCGTGCAGGTAATCCACCCAAATGGACCGAGACTTGCATCGCCGGCCCGTTCCGCTGGTGGCCAGGCAGAGGTGGGCCTGCAGGGGTGGGCCTGCAGACATGGGTATGCCGCGTGGCCCAGCCACGCGGCATACGGCAGGTCAGCCCTGGGTGGACTCGCCGGCGGGGTTCCCGCCGCGGGTGCGCCGGCGGTTGCGACGACGCCGCGGGGTGCCCTCGCCCTCACTGCGCGCCGGGCGGTCGGAGCCGCGCTCGCGACCCCGCTCGCCACCGCGGTCGCGCCCACTCTGGCCACGCCCGCTGCGTCCCTCGCCCTGGCCGCGACGACCGCCGGTCTTGCCGGTCTCGCCGAGGTCCTCGAGCGCCTCGGCGTCCAGGCCCTCGCGGGTCTGCTTGGCCTTGGGCAGGCGGCCCTTGGCGCCGCGCGGGATGTCGAGCTGCTCGTACAGGTGGTCCGAGGATGAGTAGGTCTCCTCGGGCTCGGGGATGCCCAGGTCGAGGGTCTTGTTGATCAGGCCCCAGCGCGGAATGTCGTCCCAGTCGACGAAGGTGACCGCGATGCCGGTGTTGCCGGCGCGCGCGGTGCGGCCGATGCGGTGCAGGTAGGTCTTCTCGTCCTCGGGGCACTGGTAGTTGATGACGTGGGTGACGTGCTCGACGTCGATGCCGCGGGCTGCGACGTCGGTGGCCACCAGGATGTCGACCTTGCCGTGGCGGAAGGCGCGCAGCGCCTGCTCGCGGGCGCCCTGGCCCAGGTCGCCGTGGATCGCGGCGGCCGCGAAGCCGCGGTCCGCCAGCTCGTCGGCCACCTTCGCGGCGGTGCGCTTGGTCCGGCTGAAGATGATGGTCAGCCCGCGGCCCTCGGCCTGCAGCATGCGGGCGAGCATCTCCACCTTGTCCATGGCGTGCGCGCGGTAGACGAACTGCTCGACGGCCTTGACGGTGTGGGCGTTGTCGCCCTCCTCGCTCATGGCGCGGATGTGCGTGGGCTGGGTCATGTAGCGGCGGGCCAGGGCGACCACGGCACCTGGCATGGTGGCCGAGAACAGC
>DASUKI010000079.1:0-13349 GCA_036278855.1 Pedococcus sp. | reverse complement strand
GCGACGGTCTCGCCGTGGCAGACCTGCGCCGCGGGTCCAGAGCCCCCGGTCGGGCGGATCGCCTGCGACACCCTCGGTGACTACGTCCACAACACGCGGCTCGACTACGTGGTGACCGACCTGACGAAGACCGCGACAGTCAGCACGCATCCGATCAACACCCGCAACGGGTTCGGTGGTGGCTTCTTCGGCGACTACACGGACCTGTCAGTCGGCTCCGACGGCCAGTTCCACGCCTTCTGGACCGACAGCAACAACAAGCAGACCGTTGTCTGGTTCTACGGCGTGGAGTTCGTTCCCACCCTGATCAACCAGGAGGACGTGGTCACCGTCGCAGGCCGCTTCTGAGGGTCCCGCCCGCAAGACAAGGAGGTATGCCGCGGGGCTGGGCACCCGGCTGACGGTGCCGCCACGCGGCGGCACCGTCCGGGACGGACGCCGGCCACGCGGCATACCCTCGCTTGTTGCTGGCCGTCGGCTCGGGCTCACTTGACCTCGGCGCGGCGCACGACCATCAACCCGACTGCCAGCGGCAGGAGGAACCACAGGCCGCCGGAGACCGCGAGGTGCTGCCACTGCTGGCTCGAGAGGTGGCCGTCGAAGAGCGGCCGCTGGGCGAAGCTGTAGTCGACCCACGGCTGCAGGTCGGCGAACCACTTCTGGTTGGCCGCCAGCAGGCCGAGCAGCGGCGGCAGGACGAGCGTGTAGACGAAGTACGTGACGATGGCGCCGGCCGAGTTGCGGATGAGCACGCCCAGCATGAAGCCGAACAGCATCCCGAGGACGCTGCCCAGGACGATCAGCACGAAGTGGGACGCGGAGACGTTCCAGACCGGGTCCACGCCGGCGATGGCGCTCCCGACGAGGGTCCCGAGCACACCCACGACGAGGGCGACGAACATCGAGGCGACACCCACTGCGGTGGCTGCCAGGAACTTCGCCCGGAGCACCCGGCCCCGGTGCGGCACCAGGGTGAACGTCGTCAGGCCGCTGCGCTGGCTCCACTCGCTCGACACCGCGAGGATGCCGATCATCGGCAGGATCACGGTCATCGGTGCCCCGATGGCAGCGGCGAAGTTGTCGAAGGTGAGCTGGTCGTCGGGTGCGAACACGATGATGGCGGCGGTGGCGAGCACGCTCGTGATGACGATGCTGGCCATCAGCCAGAAGCCCGAGCGGGTGTCGAACATCTTGCGCAGCTCCACGCCGACGATGCGGCCCAGCGGAATCCGCGCCGGTGCGGTGCGGGTGCGCTCGGCCCTGGTGCCCTGCCCGGAGACCTGGGGCGTGAGGACGGTGGTGGTCATGCTGCTGCTCCTTCGCGTTGGGTGTCTGCGGTGAGCTCGAGGAACATCTCCTCGAGCCCTGCCCCGTCGGCGGCGCGGAGCTCGGTGAGGACCACGTGTGAGGCGAGTGCGACCTCGCCGACCTGGTCGGGTGAGGCGTCGGTGTGCACGCTGCCGTCAGCCCGGCGGGTGGTCGTCAGG
The DNA here is from genome assembly GCA_036278855.1 of Pedococcus sp. Lineage (GTDB taxonomy): Bacteria > Actinomycetota > Actinomycetes > Actinomycetales > Dermatophilaceae > Pedococcus. Next base: position 11,862 of record DASUKI010000079.1, on the reverse strand, counting down.
CCGGCGCGCTGCATCGCCTGGGCCAGCGTGGCGGTGTCGCGGGCCCGGGCCAGGGTGCCGGCCGTGGCGAGCAGGTCCGACTTGGTTCCCTGCGCCACGATCCGTCCGTTGCCGATGACGACCAGGTCGTCGGCGATGACCTCGATCTCGTGGAGCAGGTGCGAGGAGAGCAGGACGGTGCCGCCCCGGTCGGCGAACCCGCGCAGGAGGTCGCGCATCCAACGGATCCCGGCCGGGTCCAACCCGTTCGCCGGCTCGTCGAGGATGAGCACGTGCGGGTCCCCGAGGAGTGCGGTCCCGATGCCGAGGCGCTGGCGCATGCCCAGGGAGTAGTCACGCACTCGCCGGTCGGCCTCGGTGGCGGTGAGGCTGACCAGGTCGAGCATCTCCTGGACCCTGGCCTTGGGCAGCCCCATCGTCCGCTGGGCGAGGGTGAGGATCTCCCGACCGGTGCGCCCGGCGTGCTGCGCGGACGCGTCCAGCAGCACGCCCACCTCGGCTCCCGGGTTGGGCAGGTCGGTGAACCGGCGGCCGTCGACAGTGGCGGTTCCAGAGGTGGCGGGGGTCAGGCCCACCATGATGCGCATCGTCGTGGACTTGCCGGCACCGTTGGGGCCGAGGAAGCCGGTCACCCGGCCGGTGGCCGCGGTGAACGAGACGTCGTCGACGGCGGTCAACCCGCGTCCATAGGTCTTCGTGAGTGATTCGACTGTGATCATGGCGAGCATCGTGGCCCCGAGAGTCGTGCGCGCACATCGGGGAGGCTCCGGATGCTCACCCTGAGGCGACCCTGATGTCCTCAGGGTGAGGGATCTGGTGCCCGTCGCGCTGATGGAGGACGTAGACTTGTCTCGCGTCCCGCCGTTCGGCACGGACGCGATAGCAACAAGGGGGCCAGGCGCCGGTTTCTGGCGTGCGGCCGCGATGGTCCGGTATGCCGCGTTGCACGGCACCGCCGGCGGGTCGCCTCAGGCTCGGCGCGCCAAGCGCCGACGTCAGCCCATGCCGTGTCCTACTCGGGAGAGGGAACCGCTTGGCACAGCGAGCTCCGCGCAGTTCCGGTGCGTCGCGCACCGCGCAGCGCGACCGGCGTCATCTGCGCGCCCGGGACGAAGAGGGGATCATCCCCGTCCTGGCCAAGTCAGCACGGCAGGTCGAGGCCGCCGCCCAGCGCGGCAAGGTCCGCCCGAGCGGGCGCACGGCATACCAGGTCGTGGCCCTGTTGATGCGGGAGGAACGCGCCCGGATCAAGGCGGAGGCATCCATGCCCGAGGCCGAGCGCGCGACCTTGCTGACCCGACTCGACGGCATCGCCACGATCCTCGCCAAGACTGCAGCGCGTGACACCTCGCTGCTCGCGTTGCTGGCCGATGACGCCGTCGTCTCGGCCTCGGCGGCAAGCCTGAAGAACGACATGCTGCGTTCGGCTGGGCTCGAGCCCGAGCCGGAGGAGGAGCCCGAGCCCGAGGTGGCCGCCGACCAGCCCACGTCGCCGCGTCGGGTGGTCCCGCAGACGGTCATCGCCCACCGGCTGGCCAACCCGTTCCTGGCCCCCGACTTCTCGGCAGTGTCGGCACGGCGCCCGACCACCAACCGGCTCGGTGGCTGGGAGCTGCTGACCCCGCTGTTCCGGGCGTTCGAGTACGGCGGCGACGCCACGTGCATGCCGTTGCCCGAAACGGCGGAGGCCGTCCACGGCGTGCGGGAGCTGGAGCTCATGCACCACCAGGCGCAGGTCGTGGCGGCAGCGGCTGCCGGCCACCGCACGTTCCTGCTCGCGGACGAGCCGGGTCTGGGCAAGACAGCGCAGGCGCTGCTGGCCGCCGAGGCCGCGCGCGCCTTCCCGCTGCTGGTGGTCGTCCCCAACGTGGTGAAGGCGAACTGGGCCCACGAGGCCGAGCTGTGGACGCCCAACCGCGCGTCGACGGTGATCCACGGTGACGGCGAGACCATCGACGGCTTCGCCGACATCGTCATCGTCAACTACGAGGTCCTCGACCGCCACGTGGGCTGGTTGGGACGCCACGGCTTCCAGGGGATGGTCGTCGACGAGGCCCACTTCATCAAGAACAAGTCCTCGCAACGCTCGCAGCACGTCCTGGAGCTGTCCGAGCGCATCCGCGCCCGACGAGCCAACCCGCTGCTCATGGCACTCACGGGAACGCCGCTCATCAACGACATCGAGGACTTCAAGGCCATCTGGCAGTTCCTCGGCTGGATCGACGACAAGAAGCCCGGCCGCACGCTGATGGCGGCCCTCGAGGAGACCGGGCTCTCGCCGGCCGACCGCGGGTTCTTCACGGCCGCTCGCAGGAGCGTCATCGACCTCGGCATCGTCCGTCGGCGCAAGGTCGACGTCGCCTCCGACATCCCGGCCCGCCGCATCGCGGACCTGCCGGTCGAGCTCGACGACGAGGCGGGCCGCTCGATCCGGGCCGCCGAGCAGGACCTGGCTCGCCGTCTGGTCGCGCGCTACGAGTCGGCACTGGCCACCCGCAAGGTGACCACGGTGGTCGACGGCATCGACCACGAGCTGGTCCGCCGGGTTGCCCGCTGGGAACGCGAGGACGCCCGCACGAGCAAGTCCGCCGACAACGTGTTCACCGTGATGCGCAAGATCGGCCAGGCCAAGGCCGGCCTCGCCGCCGACTATGCCGCCCAGCTGGCCCGCAACGTCGGCAAGGTGGTGTTCTTCGCCAAGCACATCGACGTCATGGACGCGGCCGAGCAGACCTTCGCCAAGCGGGGGATCGGCTACGCCTCGATCCGCGGCGACCAGACGCCGAAGGTGCGCAAGGCCAACATCTCGGCGTTCCTCGACGACCCCGAGGTGGCGGTGGTGGTGTGCTCCCTGACCGCGGCCGGGGTGGGACTCAACCTCCAAGTGGCCTCGAACGTCGTGCTGGCCGAGCTGTCCTGGACCTCCGCGGAACAGACACAGGCGATCGACAGGGTGCACCGGATCGGCCAGACCGAGCCGGTCACCGCCTGGCGGATCATCGCCGCCCAGACGATCGACCCGAAGATCGCCCAGCTCATCGACGACAAGGCCGGGCTCGCGGCCAGGGCCCTGGACGGCTCCGACGAGGACATCGACTCCTCGGCCGACGTGCAGCTCGAGGCGCTCGTCTCCCTGCTGTCCGAGGCATTGTCGAGGGACGCGGCCATCGCAAGAGGGTGACCCGGGCGCTGCCCAAGCGGCGCATCAGTCGAGACAGAACTCGTTGCCCTCGATGTCCTGCATCACGAGGCAGGACTCGTTGTGGTCATCGGCGACGAGGAGCCGCACCCTGACCGCGCCCAGCGGGACCAGGCGGGCGCACTCGGCCTCGAGTGCGGCCAGGCGCTGCGCCCCCACGAGCCCGGTGCCGACGCGCACGTCGAGGTGCACCCGGTTCTTGACGACCTTGCCTTCCGGAACTCGCTGGAAGAACAGCCGCGGGCCGACACCCGTGGGATCCACGCAGGCGAACGCTGAACCCTGGTCCTCAGGCGGCTGGGCGCGGTCGAAGTCGTCCCAGCTGGCAAAGCCCTCCGGTGGGGGCGGCACGACGTAGCCCAGGACCTCGCACCAGAACCGCGCGACGCGCTCGGGTTCTGCGCAGTCGAAGGTGACCTGGACCTGCCTGACCTGTGCCATCGGTCCACCGTAGGGCAGGACCCAGCGATCGCCGAACCCCGGACCCGCGCTCGGTTGTACTACGTTGAGACGGTGCCCACTGGGCCTGTCTTCGACTTCGCGGCCTTCTTCTCCGCGGTCGATGCCGAGCGTCGTGATCGCGGCCTCGGTTGGTATGACGTCGCCGACGAGTTGTGGGAGCAGTCCGAGCAACTCAACGCCGAACGGGACGACCATCCCCTCTGTGGCGGTGCGGTGGGGCGGCTGGGCAACCGGGGCGCGACCTCGTGCCAGTACGCGCTGTTCATGTTGCGCTGGCTCTCCCGTCCCCCCGAGGACTTCCTCGCGGGACCGCCGCGGCAGGTCGGAGACACCATGCTGCCGCGGGCAGGCCCGGACCGCCGGCTCCGTTGGGACCTGGCGCAGCTGCACGAGGCGCTCAACGAGGAGCGCTGTGCGCGCGGGCTCACCTGGGCCCAACTGGCCGAGGAACTGGGGTGCACCCCAGGCAGGCTCACCAACCTGCGAACGGCCCAGTTGGCGGACCTGGAGCTCACCATGCGAGTCACCCAGTGGCTCAGGCGGCCGGCGGCGGACTTCATCAGCTCGGCGACCTGGTGATCGCGGGGGCGGCTAGGTGTCGGCCACCGCAGGGATCACCCGCTCGGCCACCAGCTCCAGCGTGCCGGGGGTGCTGACGTCGGCCAGGGCCCCGTGCGCCACCTGGATACCCAGACCGGCGAGCTCGTGCAGGTGCTCGATCGTCTCCTCGACCCGTTCTCCGTTCGCACCGAGGTCGAAGCGCAGCTGGGCGGTCTTCTCGATCTCGTCGTAGTCGCGACCCAGGCGCTCGCAGTGCTCGCGCAGCACCTGGAGCTTGTGAGCCAGTTCGGGGGTGTCGAAGATGTTGCACGCGTCGGCGTACTGGGCCACCAGGCGCAGCGTCTTGCGTTCACCGGCGCCGCCGATGAGGATCGGCGGGTGGGGACGGCTGAGGGACTGCGGTGAGTTCAGCGTCCGCGCGAGGTGGTAGTGCTTGCCCTCGTACGGGCCGTCGTCGTCACTCCACATCTGCTGGCAGATCTGCAGCGCCTCCTCGAGCCGCTCGAACCGCTCAGCCGTGGATGGGAAGAGCAGGCCCAGCCCGCGAGACTCCTCCTCGTTCCAGGCGGCCCCGATGCCGAGCATGGCCCGACCACCGGAGAGCACGTCCAGGGTGGTGACGGCCTTGGCCAGCAGCCCGGGGTCGCGGTACACGACGGCCGTGACCACGGTGAGCAGCTTGACCCGCTCGGTCCTCGCGGCCAGGAAGCCGAGTGCGGTGTACGCCTCGAGCATCTCGTGCTCCGGTGGACCCAGGTGCGCGATCTGCCAGAGGTGGTCCATGACGCTCACGCGGTCGTACCCCGCCTCCTCTGCGCGGGCAGCAACGTCTCCGAGCTTGTCGCGCAGCGCGCTGGGCCCTCCGTCCCAGGTGAAGTCCGAGATGTGCAGTCCAAGCTTCATGTCACTCCCTCAGCTCCGGCTCTGCGCCGATGCGGCTGATTCGCCGTCGACAACCCCATTCAACGCTCACGACGGGACGTCGGCGCGGTGGGCGGCCAGCCGCTGGCCCCATCCGCCGCGCGTACGCACAGTCTCAGAAGGAGAACAGGGCCACGGGTGTGGTGGTGGGCGCGGTGGATCCGCCTGCCGGCTCGATGGTCATGCCGGCCGCCGTCGCCCGTGAGGCGTCACCTTGCAACAGGTAGGTGAGCGTACGGCTGGATCCGTGCGGGAGCAGCCCCGCACTGACCATGCCGCGTCCCGGGAGGTCCAGCCACATCTGGTAGTCCTTCCCCGGCGGAGGCGCAGGCATGTCGCTCGCGACCAGGACGGCGCGACCCACTGACTCGCTGCGCACGACCGTGGCGCGCGCGCCATCCACCGAGGTCACGACCCGCTGGGCGTCGTCAGCCTTCAGCACACGCTGCGCGACGACCTGAGGCGTGGGGGTCGTCCCATGCTGCCACGGGCTCCAGACCAGGCCACCGACGACGAGAAGAGCGGCGGCGGCAAGTCCCGCGAACCACACGGCGGGCCGGCGACGCAGGGGCACGACCTGTGCGGCTGCGCGGACGTCAGGGGCTCCGGGAGTCTGCGGCGGCAGCGGGCGCACGGTGCGCACGCCCGCGAGGACGGACTCCCGCAGGGAGGGGGGCGGAGCCGTCTGCGTCAGCGGGCTGAGGCCAGCTGCGGTCTCGCGCAGGCTCGCCACCTCCGCCCTGCACTCGGGGCACTCGGCCAGGTGGCGCTCGAAGTCTGCGCGCTCGGTGTCGTCGAGGGCATCGACTGCGTACGCACCGGAGAGGCTGTGGATGTCGGCGGTCACGTGTTCACCCCCAGGGTGTCTCGCAGGCGGATGAGCCCGTCGCGGATCCGCGTCTTGGCGGTGCCCAGTGGGACGTCGAGAAGGACCGCAACCTCGGTGTGCGTGTAGCCACCAAGGTAGGCCAGCTCGATGGCACCACGCTGGGCGTCGGTCAGGGAGTCGAGGGCCCTACGGACGCGTTGCGCCTCCAGCCGGCCCTCCACCTTCTCGGCGGTCTGGTCGAAGCTGCGGTCCTGGTTGCTCGAGCCGAAGCGGTTCTCCCGGTCGCTGGCAGCCTGGGCGGAGCGGACCCGGTCCACCGCCTTGCGGTGCGCGATCGTCAGCATCCACGCCAGCGGGCTGCCCTTCTGGGGGTCGTACCGCGCGCTCTGCTGCCAGATGTGGATGAACGCCTCCTGGCTGACCTCCTCGGACTGCGCCGGGTCGCGGACCACCCTGATTACCAAGCCGTACAGGCGCCCCGCCACGGCGTCATAGAGCTGCGCGAAGGCATCCTCGTCACCTCTTGCGCAGGCGCGCAGCAGCGTGGCGAGGGCTCCCTGATCGCCTGCCCCGCGCCGTTCCGGCGGGACGTCAGAACGCGTCGACGGGTCGGAGGGAACGGGTACCACCACGACGGCTCGCTCCTCTCCACGTGTTGGCGACATCAGGGACCTGTCGGGCCCGGCCAGCCGTCGACCAGTGTGCCTGCCCCGGCCCTGTGAGGCGAATGACTGCGAATGACTTCTGACCCGGTATTCGATGCGGTCGCGGATGCGGATTGCCCGAACTCGGAAATGCCTGACGACCACCTGCGCGCGTCGGCCACCAATCCGCGGTGAGCGCGGCGCCGAACCACCAGTGAACCGCTCGCAACGGAAGGATCTCAGGTGCCTGCACCCCGCCATGCCGTCATCGGCAGCGGCGTCGCCGGACTCGTCGCGGCCCACGTGTTGGGCGCGGCCGGGCCAGTGACCCTCTACGAGGCAGGTCCCCGGCTCGGCGGCCACGCCGACACCCACGAGGTCAGTGTCGGCGGCCGGGTACTGCGCGTGGACACCGGCTTCATCGTGCACAACGACCGCACGTACCCGACGCTGCTGCGCCTGTTCGCCGAGCTGGGCGTGGCGACGCAGGAGTCGGACATGAGCATGTCCGTCCGTCACGACGGACAGGGACTTGAGTATGCCGGTGCGCTGGGCCCTCGGGGCCTGTTCGCCCAGGCGCGCAACGCGGCCAACCCCGCCTACCTGCGGATGCTGGGCGAGGTGCGGCGATTCCACCGCGAGGCGCGGACGCTGATCGCCCGACCGGAGGGGCCGGGGGACCGTGACCAGACGCTCGGCGACTTCCTGCGTCGCGGACGGTTCAGCGACTACTTCCTGCGCTGCTTCATGGAGCCGCTGGTGGCGGCCGTCTGGTCCTGCGACCCGGAGCTCTCGCTGGACTACCCGGCCCGCTACCTGTTCGCGTTCCTCGACCACCACGGGATGCTCAGCGTGTTCGGCTCGCCCACCTGGCGCACGGTCGTCGGGGGGTCGGCGCGATATGTCGAGAAGGTTGCGGCCGGCATCCCGGACCTGCGGGTCGGCACCCCGGTCGTGTCGGTGTGGGAGTCCGCCGACGGAGTCGTGGTCGAGGACGGGGGCGGCGGTCTGGAGCGGTTCGACGGCGTCGTGGTGGCAACGCACCCCGACCAGGCAGTGCGCCTGCTCGCCTCACCGACCCGCGTCCAACGCGAGGTGCTGTCGTCCATTCCGTACTCCAGCAACATCGCCCAGTTGCACACCGACGAGTCAGTGCTGCCGCGTGCGACAGGCGCGCGGGCGTCCTGGAACTACTGGATGCCGTGTGGGCGGGCCGGTGCAGCTGGCGTCCTTGTGACCTACGACCTGACCCGGCTGCAGCGGCTCGAGTTGGAGCACCCGCGACTGCTGGTCACGCTCAACGGCATCGATCGAGTCGACCAGCACCTCGTGCTCGACACGATGCACTACACGCACCCGCTCTACACGCCGGAGTCCATTGCGGCGCAACGACTGCTCCCGAGCATCAACACCGCGCGCATCGCGTTCGCCGGCGCCTACCACGGGTGGGGCTTCCACGAGGACGGGGCGCGGTCCGGCGTGGCCGCGGCCGCGCACCTGGGGGTCGAGTGGGCCCCCGCCACAAGGAAGCCCGTCGCCGTGGAGGTCGCCCGATGAGGTTGGGACGAGCGACGCGCATCTATGCCACGTCGGTGTGGCACGCCCGCACCGAGCCGGTGCGGCACCGGTTCCGGCACCGCAGCCACACCTGGCTAGTGGACATCGACGACCTGCCGCGGCTCGGTCCGCTGCAGCCGCTGGTGCGCTTCGAGGGCCGCGACCACCTCGGCGACCCGGCACGCGGCATCCGCGAGAACCTCGATGCGTTCCTCGCCACCGAGGCCGTCGACCTGCGCGGCGGCCGGGTGCTGATGCTGGCCATGCCCCGGGTCCTGGGTGCCTGCTTCAACCCGATCACGGTCTTCTGGTGCCACCGCCCCGATGGCGCCCTCGAGTGCGTCGTCGCAGAGGTACACAACACCTACGGCGACCGGCACGCGTACCTGCTGCGGCCCGACGCCGCCGGACGCGCCGAGGTCGACAAGGCGCTCTACGTCAGCCCGTTCAACGACGTGTCCGGGCGTTACCGGCTCACCCTGCCCGAACCGGGTCCGCGCCTGCGGCTGCAGGTCGTGCTGGAGCGGGCCGACCACGAGCCGTTCACCGCCTCGGTGAGTGGCCGGGCGTTGCCCGCCACGGCGCGCACCGTGCTGCGCCTCGCCCTCACCCAACCGCTCGAGCCCCTGGCCGTGTCCGCGCGGATCCGCTGGCACGGCATCCGCCTGTGGCTTCGCCACCTGCCGGTCCAGCCACGCCCCGCCCACCACCAGGAGGCAGTCCAGTGACCGTCGCGACCCGACCCCTCGTCACCCGGCCCGTCGTGGACCCGTCCCGCTGGCCCGACCTCGCGTCGTCACGGGCCCGCATCCGGGGCGGCGTCGAGCGCCGGCTCGCCCGGCGGGTGTTCCGCTCGGTCACCGCGCGGCTCCCGCTGCGGGTCGAGCTGCCTGACGGGTCGCTGATGGGAGGCGCCGCCCAGGACCCCGACGCGCCGGTGATGCGGGTGCACCAGCCCGACGAGTTCTTCGAGGCGCTCGGCAGCAGCGGGCTCATCGGCTTCGGCGAGTCGTACATGGCCGGCGACTGGGACGCCCCCGACCTGGCCCGGGTGCTCCAGGTGTTCGCCGCGCGGGTGGCCACGCTCATCCCGGCACCGCTGCAGCGGCTGCGCGCACTGTACGTCGCCCACCGGCCGGCCGCCGAGCAGGGCACCAGCGCCAACGCCCGCACCAACATCGCCCGTCACTACGACCTCTCGAACGACCTGTTCGCCAGCTTCCTCGACGACACGCTCAGCTACTCCTCGGCGCTGTTCGACGATCGCCAGGTCGTGGGTGAGCCGATGGCCGGTGAGGCAATCACCGTCAGCACCCCACGCGCCAACGCCCAGTGGCACGACCTCGCCCCCGCCCAGCAGCGCAAGGTCGACCGCGTCCTCGACGCGGCGGGCGTCGCGCAGGGCACGCGGCTGCTCGAGATCGGCACCGGGTGGGGCGAGCTGGCGATCCGTGCAGCGGCACGTGGCGCACGGGTCACCACCATCACACTGTCGAGCGAGCAGCAGGCCCTGACGCGACAGCGCATCGCCGACGCCGGGTTCGCCGATCGTGTCCAGGTGTTGTTGCTCGACTACCGCGCCGTCAAGGGTGAGTACGACGCCGTCGTCTCGGTGGAGATGGTCGAGGCCGTGGGACACCAGTTCTGGACCGACTACGCACGGGCCCTCGACCGGCTCCTCGCGCCCGGGGGAAGGGTCGTCATCCAGGCGATCACCATGCCGCACGACCGCATGCTCGCCACCCGCAACACGTGGACGTGGATCAACAAGTACATCTTCCCCGGCGGGTTCCTGCCCTCGACCCAGGCGCTGGACGAGGTCACCCGCCGGCACACCACCCTGCGGCTCGTCGAGCGGCTGTCCTTCGGCCAGCACTACGCGCAGACCCTGCGGCTGTGGGACGAGCGGTTCCTGTCACGCCTCGACCGGTTGCGGGGGCTCGGCTTCGACGAGGTGTTCCACCGGATGTGGCACTTCTACCTCGAGTACTCCCGGGCCGGGTTCCAGTCTGGCTACCTCGACGTCCAGCAGCTCGTGTTCACGAGGGAGATCGCTGGATGACCACGATCCAAGTGCGCGAGTCCACCACTGTGACAACGACTTCCGGTGTGGCCCCTGCTCTCGCTGCGGCCCTGTCGCTCCTGGTCGGCGGCGAGCTTCCCGTGCGGCTGAGCGCGTGGGACGGCAGCACCGCAGGGCAGGACGACCTGCCGCACGTCGTGCTCCGCTCACCCCGGGCGCTGCGGCGTCTGCTGCATCACCCGGGCGAGCTCGGCGCCGCGCAGGCCTACGTGACCGGTGAGCTCGACGTCGAAGGTGACCTGGACGCGGCCCTCACGCACGTGTGGCGAGTCGCGCGCGAGCGGCGACTGCGCGGCATACGGCCCACCCCTGCGTCGCTCGCCGCACTGCTCAAGGTGGCCCGCGACACCGGCGCGATCGGACGACCACTGCCTGCGCCGACGACGCAGGCCGCGCTCCGCGGCCGGCGACACACGCTCAGACGCGACCGCGAGGCGATCCACCACCACTACGACCTGTCCAACGAGTTCTACGAGCTCGTCCTGGATCCGCACCTGGCGTACTCCTGCGCCTACTGGACCAGTGACGAGCCCGGCTACACCCTCGAGGACGCCCAGCGCGACAAGCTCGACCTGGTGTGCCGCAAGCTCGGGCTCGAACCGGGGATGCGGCTGCTCGACGTCGGCTGTGGCTGGGGGTCGATGAGCCTGTATGCCGCCGAGCACTTCGGCGCCCACGTCACCGCCGTGACCATCGCCGAGGAGCAGAGGGAGTTCGTGGACAAGCGGATCCGTGAGCGCGGGCTCGGCGACCGGGTGCAGGTGCGGCTGCAGGACTACCGTGACGTGCCCGACGCCGGTTTCGACGCGGTGGTGTCGCTCGAGATGGGGGAGCACGTGGGGCAGCGCAACTACCCGACCTATGCGCGCATGCTGCACGACGCGGCCCGTACCGGCGGCCGCCTCCTGGTGCAGCAGATGTCGCGACCGGGCCGGCAACCGGGCGGTGGGCCGTTCATCGAGTCGTTCATTGCCCCCGACATGCACATGCGCCCGGTGGGCGAGACGGTTGCGCTGCTGGAGGACTCGGGCCTTGAGGTGCGTGACGTGCAGGCACTGCGCGAGCACTACGTCCGGACGGTGCACGCGTGGCTCCAGACTCTCGAGGCCAACCACCACCGCGTCGTCGACCTCGTGGGTGAGGAGATGGCGAGGGTGTGGCGCCTCTACCTCGTGGGCGGCGCCATGGCGTTCCGCGACGGTCGGATGGGCGTCGACCAGGTGCTGGCGGTGCGACCGAGCCGGCACGGCTCCTCAGGCATTGCGGGACGACGTCCGGCGGCGTGGTCGTGATGTTGTCCTGGACGAATTTGCTTGCGGTGAGTGGCCTCTCGGCGCTCACAGTGGTGGCCCTCATGGGCATCACCGCTTTCGCGGGGCGCCGCGCAGGCCGAGTCAGCGTCGTCGACACCGCCTGGGGGGTGGGCTTCGTGCTCGTCGCGTCGGTCGCAGCCCTCGTCGGGGACGGCGTGCCGTGGCGGCGCCTGCTCCTGCTTGCCCTCGTCGGGGCGTGGGGGCTGCGGCTGGCGTGGCACATGCACCGGCGCAACGCCGGCAAGGGTGAGGACCCGCGCTACGCCGAGATGCTCGGACGGGAACGGGGCAAC